>JBKHBM010000161.1:0-8594 GCA_046542385.1 Desulfatibacillaceae bacterium
CAGGATCGAGCGAAGAGAGTCCACTCTTCGTCATCCCCGCGAAAGCGGGGACCCATTTATTTTCAATGACTTGTGAGCACTTGGGTCCCCGCTTTCGCGGGGATGACGATTGATTTTGCCGCATTCCTTTTTAGTGGCATCCCGGATCTGCTTTACTCGTCAAAAGGCGCCCGGGTCTCTTGCCGAGTCCCATGAACCGGGGGAACAACGCCCTGTTTCCCATTGTCACACAGTCTCGCAGGCCGGGGGCCAGGTGCACGGAGCGTACAAGAATCAAGACGTCTGGTGTTCCAAGGTCTTGCCGAAGCCGGGAGGTAGGTCGGGTCAAGGCCGCGCTCGCGCGGCCGGACCCGACAATAAAGCCGAGCGGAGCGAGTCTACTTTTCGTCATCCCCGCGAAAGCGGGGACCCAGAACAGGATCGAGCGAAGAGAGTCCACTCTTCGTCATCCCCGCGAAAGCGGGGACCCATTTATTTTCAATGACTTGTGAGCACTTGGGTCCCCGCTTTCGCGGGGATGACGATTGATTTTGCCGCATTCCTTTTTAGTGGCATCCCGGATCTGCTTTACTCGTCAAAAGGCGCCCGGGTCTCTTGCCGAGTCCCATGAACCGGGGGAACAACGCCCTGTTTCCCATTGTCACACAGTCTCGCAGGCCGGGGGCCAGGTGCACGGAGCGTACAAGAATCAAGACGTCTGGTGTTCCAAGGTCTTGCCGAAGCCGGGAGGTAGGTCGGGTCAAGGCCGCGCTCGCGTGGCCGGACCCGACACGTCGGAGAAACCTGAAAACACAGAATTCCTTCCACCTTATCGAAAGGGGGATCCACATGAGCATCGACAAGGTATTGGTGGTGGGCGCGGGACTCATGGGCAGCGGCATCGCCCAGGTATGCGCCCAGGCGGGAATATCCGTGACCATCACGGACCAGTTTCCCGAAGCGCTGGAAAAGGCCATGTCCAACATCGGCTGGTCCGTGGGCAAGTTCGCGGAAAAGGGCGTCATCTCCGAATCAAAGGACGCCGTGCTGGCCCGCATACAAACCGTCACGGACATCGCGTCCGCTCCATCCGCGGACCTTGCCGTCGAGGCGGTGTTCGAGCGCCTGGACCTCAAGCGCGACATCTTCGAAAAACTGGACCAGGCCTGCGGGCCGGACACATTGATCGCCAGCAATACCTCGGCCATCCCAATCACCGAGCTTGCCGCCGCCACCAGGAGGCCGGACAAGGTCCTGGGCATCCACTTCTTCAGCCCCGTGCCCATGATGAAGGCCGTCGAGGTGATCCGGGGCATGGAAACCAGCGACGCCACCATGGACGCGGGCCGGTCATTCATCCAGAAGATCGGCAAGGAAGCCATCACCGTGAACCGCGACGTGGCCGGGTTCGTGATCAACCGCATCAACTTCCCGTCCACCATCGAGGCCATGCGCCTCGTCGAGGAGGGTGTGGCCACGGTCGAGGACATCGACAAGGGCCTGCGACTGGCCTCGGGGCGGCGCATGGGCATTTTCGAAACAGGGGACATGGTGGGCCTGGACGTGACCTATGGCGCACTCATGGCCGTGTACCAGGAGACCGGCGATCCGCGCTTCTACCCGCCGCTGCTGCTCCGCCGCAAGGTAAAGGCCGGGCATCTTGGCAAAAAGACCGGCAAGGGCTGGTACGAGTACGACGAAAACGGCAAGAGGAAGTAATGATGAGCCATTTCAAGGTAAACCAGAAAGACGTCTTCTTCATCCTCAAGGAGCAATTGCGTTACGGCGACCTGTGCCGGCTGGACAGGTATCGTGACCTTAACGAGAAGACACTGGACCTCCTCGTGACCGAGGCCATCCGCTTTGCAAGGGACGTGGTGGCCCCGCTCAACGAGTTGTGCGAGACAGATCCGCCCGTCCTGGCCGACGGCCAGGTCACCTGCCCGAAACAGATGCGCGAGGCCTTTTTGCAATACGGCGAGGACGGCTGGACAGCGGCGGCCCGTGATCCGGAATACGGCGGACAGGGGATGCCCCACATGTCCCGCATCGTCATAAACGACATGATGTACGGCGCATGCCAGGCGTTCAACATGGCCCCCAGCCTCACCCACGGCGCGGCCCACCTCATCGAGTCGTTTGGCTCCAAGGAACTGAAGGAACGCTTTGTTCCCAGGATGTTCAGCGGCGAGTGGGCCGGCACCATGGCCCTTACCGAGCCCAACGCGGGCAGCAATCTCGCGGCCCTGGAAACCATGGCCGTGCCCGAGGGCGACCATTACAGGATCAGGGGCTCCAAGAGTTTCATCTCCTGGGGCGATCATGACCTGACCGACAACATCGTGCATCTCCTCCTGGCCCGCATCGAGGGCGAGCCCGAGGGCGTGCGCGGCATCTCCCTGTTCGCGGTGCCCAAGTTCCGGCTGGACGAAAACGGCGACCCGGGCGAGCCCAACGACGTGATCTGCACGGGCATCGAAGAAAAGCTGGGCCTGCACGGCTCTCCCACCGCGCAGCTTGCATTCGGCCAGAAGGACGATTGCATCGGCTGGCTGGTGGGCGAGAAGAACAGGGGCCTTGCCCACATGTTCCAGATGATGAACGCGGCGCGCATCAACACGGGCGTGAGCGGGATGACCCTTGCCTCCACCGCGTACCGGAACGCGCTGGCGTATGCCAGGGAGCGCGTCCAGGGCCGTGACGTGGCAAGGCGAAAGAAGGGCGGGGTGCCCATCATCGACCATCCGGACGTGCGGCGCATGCTTTTGTGGATGAAGGCGTGCGTGGACGGCATGCGGTCCATGATCTACACGGGCGCCCTGTGGGCGGACTACGCGCTGGAGATGGAGCAGGGGGACGAAAAACAGCACTACCAGGACCTCACGGATTTCATGACCCCCATCATCAAGGCATACTGCTCGGACATGGGTTTTCGCGTGTGCGAAACCGCCATCCAGGTGCTGGGTGGCTACGGCTTCTGCCGGGACTACCCGCTGGAACAGTACCTGCGCGACGCCAAGATCATGTCCCTGTACGAGGGCACCAACGGCATCCAGTCCATGGACCTCATGGGCAGGAAGCTGACGCTGCGCGACGGGGCGTGCCTTGCCGCGTTCAAAAAGGAAGTGGACGGCTTCCGCGAGAAGAACAGGGACAACCCGGCGGTGTCGGACCAGGTGATACTGCTGGGCGAGGTGGCCGAAAAGCTGTGGGAAGTGACCGACGAGATGCGCAAGCGCATGGGTGACGATCCCCTGCAATGGGCGTCGGCAACCTACCCCGCGCTTCTGGCGTTTTCCGAGGTGGTCATGGCGTGGCGGCTTTTGGACATGGCCGTGATCGCGGCGGACAAGGCCGGCGGCAAGGGAAAGCAGGCCGCCTTCTACAAGGGCAAGGTATCCCAGGCGACTTATTGGGTGGACACCACCCTGCCGCACACCCTGGCCCGCGCCCGACTGTGCGTCCGCGACGGACGGGAGGTGGTGGAACTCCCGGACGAGGCCTTTTAGCAGCAGCCGTGTTGTTGGGTGAACCTTGCGCGTTGCGCAACAATCCCCCAACGGCCATGGCCTTTTGGCCACAACGAACTCGGGACACAGGTAACCGCGGAGGCGGCACAATCGCTCGTCACCCCGGCGAAAGCCGGGGCCCAGGTGTGCGGAACATATTGAAATCAATGTGTTTGGCGCTCCAAGGGCTTGCTTGAAGCCATCGGCAGGTTGGGTCAAGGCGGGGCGTGGGCCGAGCCGAACATGGCGAGAGTCAGCCCACATCAATGAATCTGTGCGCGGCTTCGAAAACCAGGTGCAAGCCTCGCGTGTCTGGCTTCGATTAACGCTCTGCACCTGGGCCCCGGCCTGCGCCGTGGCGACGAATCATCGGGGCGTGACGGTTTGCGGTATCAATCCGGGATTTCCCGGGCGCCGCCAAAGTGAGATTTTGTATAACTAACCAATTTTGCACGGTATATCGTATTTTGGGTCAAGGTCCCGCCAGGGGCCGGACCCAACAATCAAACCGAACATAACTCTATTACCCCTTCCCGCACAACGAGGAGGATGGAATGCAGGATACAGACATCGTCATCGCATCCGGCGCGCGAACCCCGGTAGGCAGTTACGGTGGAGGACTCAAGTCCGTCCAGGCGTATGAACTCGGCGCGCTGGTGCTCAATGAGGCCATCCGCCGCTGCGGCATCCAGTCCACGCAGGTGGACGAGGTCATCATGGGCCAGGCGTATCAGAATGGCGAGTACGTGAACATCGCCCGGATGTCCCTGTTGCAGGCGGGGTGGCTCGAGGCGATCGCCGGTCTCACCATCGACCAGCGGTGCTGCACGGGCCTTTCCGTGGTGCGACTCGCCCAGGCCCTCATCGCCTCCGGCCAGGCCGAAATCGTGGTCGCGGGAGGCGTGGAGAGCATGTCCAACGCGGAATTCTATCTGCCGGGAAGCATCAAGTGGGGCATCGGCGGCGAAAAGGGCATGCCCCGGGGCCACGGCGATCTCTCCATGTGGGGCATCCCCCTGTACGACCGAATCCAGCGGGCCAGGGTCATGAGCCAGCCGGAAAGCCGCTACGGAATCCTTCCCTCCATGATGTCCTGGGCGGAGACCGCGGCCGTGGAAGAAGGCGTGACCCGCGAGGAGTGCGACAGGTGGGCGTATGAGAGCCACCGGAAAGCCAATGCCGCGTGGGACGCCGGAAAGTTCGACGAGGAGGTCGTGCCCGTGGAGGTGCCTCAAAGGAAGGGCGACCCCGTGGTGGTGGACAGGGACGAGACCCCGCGCGGGGACTCCACGCTGGAACAACTGGCGAAATTGAGGCCCGTACTGGGCGGCGTGTGCACCGCCGGGAACTCCTCCACGGAAAACGACGGGGCCGCCGCCGTGGTGGTGATGTCCGCCGCCAGGGCCAAAGAGCTTGGCATCCAGCCGTTTGTCAAGATACGGGCCGTTGCCGTGGCCGGCGCGGACCCCACCCGGACCCACCTCACGGTCGGGGCCGCCGCGCGCAAGGCATTGCTCATGGCGCAAACCGAGCTTCCGGCAATGGACCTCATCGAGATACAGGAAGCCTTTGCCGCCCAGGTGCTTGCCGACCTTCGCGAGATGGGGGTGCCGGAGAACGAGTGGGGCAAGGTGAACGTGAACGGATCGGGCATATCCCTGGGGCATCCCATAGGCGCTACCGGTGTGCGTGTACTGGTGACCCTCATGCACGAAATGCGGCGCAGCGGCGCGAAGACCGCTCTCGAATGCATCTGCGGAGGCGGGGGCCTGGGCATCGCAGCCATACTGGAAGGAGTGGAGTGATGAGTCGACAGATACGGGACGTTGTCGTGGTGGACGCGGTGCGTACCGCTTTCGGGCGCGCGGGCGAAAAAGGCGTGTACTGGCATACCCGCGCCGAGGACCTGTGCGTGCCCCTGCTCAAGGCCCTCATGGAACGCAATCCCGGCATGAAACCGAGCTACGTCGAGGATGTTCTGTGGGGCGTGTGCAACCAGGTCAAGGAACAGGGAGCCACCATCGGCCGCATGATCTCCATGCTCGCGGACTGGGGCTGGGAAGTGCCCGGGTCCAGCATCGACCGCATGTGCGCAAGCGGTCTCACCGCCATCGGCTACGCCAGCGGCCTTCTGGCCTCCGGTATTCACGACTGCCTCATAGCCGGCGGCGTGGAACACATGGGCCACCTGCCCATGGGGTTCATGCGCGATCCGCACCCGCGCGCCGAAAAGGTGATGGGCGACGCCAGCGCGTTCAACATGGGCATGACCGCGGAGAACATCCACGACCGCTGGCCCGAGTTCACCAGGGAGGAGGCGGACCGGTACGCCGTCCATTGCCAGCAGAAGGCGCACAAGGCCATCGAGGCGGGCAAGTTCAGGGACATGATCATCCCCATCGAGGCGGGCCGGGCCGACGGTTCCACGGCCATCGTGGACAAGGACCAGCCGCCCAGGCCGGAAACCACCATGGAAGGCCTTGCAACCCTGCGCACCCCGTTTCGGGAAAACGGGCGGGTGACCCCTGGCAACGCCTCGGGATTGAACGACGGCGCCGCCGCCTCCCTGTTGATGACCGTGGACAAGGCAAGGGAGCTGGGGCTTTCACCCATCATGCGATTCATGGCGTATGGCGTTGCCGCCGTGGATCCCACGGTCATGGGCACGGCTCCCGTACCCGCCACGGAAAAGGCCCTGGCCCGCGCCGGGCTCGAAATGTCCGACATGGACATCATTGAACTCAACGAGGCGTTCGCCGTGCAGGCCCAGTACTGTCTGGACAGGTTGGGCGTGGCGTGGGATGACCCCAGGGTAAACCCCTGGGGCGGCGCCCTGGCGTTCGGCCATCCGCTGGCCTCTTCCGGTCCGCGTCTCGTGGCGTTCCTGGCCCACCAGTTCAGGGAGAAACCCGAGGCGAAATACGGGCTGTGCACCATGTGCGTGGGCCGGGGCCAGGGCGTTTCCATCATCTGGGAAAACCTGGTGAACAGGACGTAGTCGTTCACACCCGGGAGGCCCGCATGTCCAGGACGTTTCACATATCCGCCAAGACAGGGACGCACAGCCTGTTCGAGCTTTGGGGCACCTGGGTCGCCGTGTTCCCGGAAGAGGCGGACTGCAGTGGGTGCCGGGCCGAAGAAGAACCGCGGGCCCTTGAGGACCGGGATTCCCGCGATTGCAGACAGATGACGGGACCGGAGGGCCCCTTGCGCCGGGACAAAGGCAACCAAACGGAGTAGCCAATGAATTTTGAACTGTCCAGGGAACACCAGATGTTGAGGAAGGCGGTGCGGGAGTTCGCGCAAAAGAAGATCACTCCCAACGCCGACGAGTGGGACAACAACCATTACCTGCCAGTGGACGAGGTGCTGCGGCCCATGGGCGAATTGGGCTTTTTGGGCGCGGTCATCCCCGAGGAGTACGGCGGGGACGACATGGGGTGGCTGGCCGCGTCCATCATAACAGAGGAGATCGCCTATGCCTCCAGCTCCCTGCGGGTCCAGGTGAATCTCGTCATGATCGGCTGCGCCTACCCCATCGTGCTGTACGGCACCGAGGAGGCGAAGAAGAAGTACGTGCCCAGGCTGTGCACGGCCGAGTATCTCGGCGGCTTCGCCATCACCGAGCCCAACGCGGGGTCGGACGTCATGTCCATCGAGACCGTTGCCGAGGACCGGGGCGACCACTATGTCCTGAACGGACAGAAGACGTGGATCTCCAACGCCAACCAGGCGGACGTGGTCATCGTCTACGCCTACACGGACAAGGAGAAGCGGGGCAAGGGCCTGTCCGCGTTCATCGTCGAGCCCAAAACCATGAATGGCGTCAGCACCACGGACCTGGACAAGCTGGGCTCCCATTCCTCGCCCACCGGCGAAATATTCTTCCAGGACACGAAGGTGCCCAGGAAGAACCTGCTGGGCAACCCGGGCGACGGCGCCCGCATCGTCTTCACCTCGCTGGGCAACACGCGGCTGTCCGCGGCGGCGGGCGCTGTGGGATGCGCCCAGGCGTGCCTGGACATCGCCACGAAGTACGCCACGGAAAGGCGGCAGTTTGGCCAGGACGTTGGCCAGTTCCAGATGAACCAGGACCTGGTGGCGCAGATGGCGGTGGAGGTCGAGGCGGCACGTCTCCTCGTGTACAGGGCGGCTGGCCAAAAGGACGCGGGCAACCTCGGCAACAACCTCGAGGTGGCCCAGGCCAAGTATTTCGCGGGCGAGACAGCGATGAAATGCGCCAACTACGCCATGAGGATCATGGGCGCGTACGGCTACTCAACGGAGTACCCTGTGGCCCGGTTCTACCGGGACATCCCCACATACGTGATCGTGGAGGGCTCGTCCAACGTGTGCAAGTCCATCATCGCCATGGACAAGCTCGGGTATCGGAAAGCGAATCGATAATGGGTTTACCGGATACGGCGCGCCGTGTCCGCCGCGATACCGGAGTACAAGGGAAAGGATTGGGACATGGAGGTGGAACCTTTCGAGGCGGTGTATCCGGTGATGACATGGGACGTGGGTCCGGACGGGTGCGCCACGGCGCCGGCCATTCTGCGGTTCATGCAGGAGGCCGCCATCCGCCACGCGGAAATTCTGGGCGTGGGGTTTGCCGATCTGGCCGTGTCCAGCCTGTTCTGGGGCATATCCCGCCTGACCATGCGCATCCACAACCTGCCGAAGCGGGACGACGCCGTGCGCCTGCGCACGTGGCCCAGCGGCAATGACCGGCTGTTCTTCTACCGCCGGTTCGAGCTGGAGGGCAACCGGGGACCCGTGGTTTCCGCCACCACTGCCTGGATCGTGATCGACGCGCACAGGCGACGCCATGTCACTGCCGCCAACGCGCCGTTTTCCGTTCCCAGGGGCAACGTGGAGGAAGAGGCGTGGAAGCCGATCAAGGTGCCCAGGCCGGGGGTGCCGAAAGGCGAGACGGACTGGCTGTCGGTCAACGGCAGGCACCTGGACCTTGTGGGACACGCCAACCACATCTGCTACGCGGAGTGGATGATCGACTCCCTGGACTGGGAGTTCCAGAAACGCCACCGCCTCGCCGGCCTGCATATCAACTGGCTGTCGGAAACCCATGCGGGGGACCGCATA
>JBKHBM010000162.1:0-8552 GCA_046542385.1 Desulfatibacillaceae bacterium
CTACAATAAGCAGCGCGGCCGGACCCGACAAGGCACAATCCCGCCATCGTCATGTTGGGTCCGTTTCCGCTACGCGGAACCTTGACCCAACCTACAATAAGCGGCGCAACAACCTGTAATCAAAACAACATATTGCCATAGACCCGGAATTACAGCTTCCTCTTGCCCAAAGCCGCCGCGTGGGCCGAAAAGCCCTCGTACTCGGCGAATCGCCTGGACACGTCCCGCAACTGGTCGTACCCCTCCTTGGTGAGATAGCCGATGGACGACCTCTTCAGAAAATCCCACACGCTCACGCAGGAAAACGTCTTGGCGAAACCGCCCGTAGGCAGGATCGCGTTCACGCCCAGCGAAAAGTTGCCCACCGTGATGGGCGTGTAGGGCCCCAGCAAAATCTCTCCCGCGTGCACGATCTTTTCCAATGCCGCCATGGGCTCGTCCACCAGCACTTCGAGGTGCTCGGGCGCGAAGTCATTGACGAAGTCGATGGAGTGCTTGAGATTTTCCGTCAGCACGATGCCGCCGTAATTGGACAGGCACGCTTTGATGAAGTTCTGCCTCTCCTCAGGCAGGTCGTCCACCAGTCCGGGCACCAGTTCCGCCACCCTGTCCGCGACCTCCCGGGAATGGGTGACCAGAAGCGCCGTGGAATCCGGGCCGTGCTCCGCCTCGATCAGAAGGTCCAGCGCCGCGATTTCCGGGTCCGTGTTCTCGTCGCACAGGATGATGGACTCGCTGGGGCCCGCCGGCGTGCCCACGTCCAGCCTGCCGTAGAGCAGGCGCTTTGCCGCGGAGACATAGGCATTGCCGGGTCCCAGGGCCTTGCGCACCCGGGGCACCGTCTCCGTGCCAAAGGCCATGGCCGCGATGGCCTGGGAGCCGCCTACCTTGTACACGTCCTTGATGCCGCACAGTTCCGCCGTGTACAGCGACGCGTCGTCCACCCCGCCATCGGGCGTGGGCGGCGTGCACACTATGATCCGCTCCACCTTCGCGATGGTTGCCGGTACGCACAGCATGAGCATGACAGAGGGGAAGGAACCCTTGCCCCGGGGCACATAGAGGCCCACGCTTTCGATCGGCGTCACCTTCTCTCCGGCCATGATGCCGGGCTTGACCTGGGTGAACCACATGTCCTCGGGCATCTGCGCCTTGTGGAAGTGGCGGATGTTGTCGCAGGAAACCCGGATGACCTCCTTGATCTTGGGATCCAGGCTGTCCCGCGCCGCAGCGAACTCCTCCTCGGTGACCTTGATGGAGCCGGCGTCCATCTCCACCTTGTCGAACATTGCCGCGTACTTTACCAGCGCGGCGTCCCCCTCGTTCCGGACGTCCTCGATAACGGGACGGACAACCGCCTGGAATTCCTCGATGTCCAGTTCGGAGCGGCGCATGACCTTTTCCACCTGCTCCTCGCTCATCTCATTGATCACGTACCTGTTTATTTCCATAGCTCCACCATGTTGCAGAATATTCGTTTGTTGAGTGGCAGACAGCCAACCTGCCACGTTATGCCTCTTTGGCGGCTACTTGTCAAAATCCGCGTGAAACTTCTCGTACACCGAGGCGAAATGCCGCGTCTGGGCCAGGGTGCCCAGGCACATGCGGAAGGTGTCCGCGATGAGCGGGGCGAACATGGGCCGGACCAGCACTCCGTGTTCCCGAAGGTATTCCACGGCCTTGTCCCGGTTTTTGGGCCGCACTAGCAAAAAATGCGCCGAGCCCGGAAAATATTCCACCCCCAGTTCCTCGAAAAACCGGATGAGAAACGGCCACGAGTTGTCCATGCACTCGCGCACGTACGACTGCCAGTCCAGGGGCTGCTCGATCTGCGCCCTGGCCGCCACCATGGCCGGCGAGTTCACGTCGAACGGGCCGCGAATCTTGGAAAGCTCGGCGATCACCTCGGGCCTCGCCATCAGATACCCCAGCCTGAGTCCGGCCATGGCAAAGGCCTTGGAGAAGGTCCGTGTCACGATCACGTTGTCGTGGGTGTCGAGCAGGTGCGCGGCGGTGGCGCCGGTGTACTCGAAGTACGCCTCGTCCACAACCACCGGGGTGTCGGGATTTTCCCGCGCCACCCGCTCGATGGCCTCCATGTCCACGGGCGTTCCCGTGGGGTTGTTGGGGTTTATGATGACCACCAAGTCGGGCCGTTCCTTCGTGGCAGCGAAAAACTCCTCGTAGGGAAACGCCATGTCCTTTGTAAAGGGGACGCCCCGGACCTTTGCGCCGATGACTCCCGCCACCTGCGAGAAGATGGGAAACTCCGGCTGCGCCACCAGCATGGTGTCGCCCGGGCCGAGGAACGCGCGCAACAGAAGCTCGATGGCCTGGTCCGAACCGTTGGTCACCATCAGACGCTCCACCGGCTGCCCCGCGTATCCGGCAAGCGCCTCCAGGAACCTGCCATACTCGGGATACATGGAAAAACGCCGGGTTTTCACGTACTCCACCAGCGCCTGCTCCACGTGGTCCGGGGGCTGCGTGGTGTTCTCGTTCAGGTCCAGGCGCAGGTACCGTGACCGGTCGACATCGGACCATGGCGGCTGGTACCTGGGCATGGCCGCGATATGTGGTTTCACATGAATCATGTCCGCCTCGTCATGCCCCGCAAGGGGCGGTTTCTACGAAAGTGTGGCCTTGACGCCCGGCGACACGCCCTTGCGGTAAGGATTGGGCGCGAACGCCATGGCCAGGGCCCTGCCCAGATTGGCGAAGAGCATGCGCCAGCCCTCCTCCGGTTCCACGTCGCGCTCCACGTGCACCACCACGCTGGCCGATAGCCCGCCGCACAGGCCGTCCAAAAAGTCGTCCAGGTCCTCGGTAAACAGGTTGCCGCAAATGGTTCGACCTATCAGAAACTGTTCCCGCAACGCTTGATAATTGCCGGAAAAAGGTATGAACTTCAAAAATTTACGACCCTCGATACTCACGCCGACACGAACCGGGTCGCTGATCAGATCCGTCGCCGACACGACACTGGATCCCGCGCCGTTCACGCCACGCCCTGTCATGCGAAGCAGCAGGATTTCCTTGAGCGCCCTGCCCACTACCAGCCCCACGTCCTCGGTGACCACGTGGCTGGACGCCAGCTTGGTGGCGGAAAAGTCCACGCGCAACCGTGCGCCCATGTTCTCAGCCAGAAGTCCCAGCAACTCGCCCAACCCGCCAACGTCGACGGTCGGGCCCGTGGCAAAGGAGTACCCCGAGGGGGCGTCCGGTAAAAATCCCACGGACACCCGGACCTCGCTCTCCGCGGTCGCCCGCGCCACCTCCGCGTAATCGGCGGACCGGGCCAGGACGCTGACTTCGCCCGCCCGCTCCAGGTACTCGATCTCCGAGGGTTCCGCGGCCGCCTCCGGCCTTGGCGTGTACATGGCGGAAAGGGCGATGCCCACGGAACGAAATACGCCTTCCCACGTATGATGCGGGTCCTCCACCGAGCAGACCCTCACGAAAATGCCGATACCCAGTCCCAGGCTGAGTCCTTCCAGCAACTCGGTCATGGGCCGGCCGTTTTCCGCCTGCTCGGCGCGCAGGGACAGGAACCAGTCCAGGAACAGGCCTCCCGCGCCTTCCAGCTCCAGGCCCTCACCCCCGGCGCGCACCATCACCTCCGCGCTTCCGTCGTCGATCATGCCAAGGGCCGCGCCCTCGTCCGCCAGCCGGTCGAAACCCGCGATGTCCCTGCCGATGCGTTCGCCGAGCAGCCGCCAGTCCGTGTTGTTCCAGGCCACGTCCATGCTGGTGCACAACCGCCACGCGATGTGCTCCACCATGTGGCTCACGAAATCGTTGGGCGTGGTTATGGTCTTTCGGGTCACGTCGCCGAAGGCGAATTCCAGCCTGTTTTCCGAAAACGAGGAATAAACCACGTCCGGCCAGCCGCTTTCCCGCAGGGAGCGCACGTCGTGCCCCCCGGTCGCCACGGCCACGGTGTATGCTCCCGCCCGGTTGCCGGCCTCCGCGCCCAGGATGGAATCCTCCACCACCACGCAATGCCCCGCCGGCACTCCCAGCGTCATGGCGGCGTGGAGGTAGGTGTCCGGTGCGGGCTTCTTCTCGAGACCCGGCTCGTCGTTGCCCACCACCAGGTCGAAACGGTTCAGGATGCCGGCCCGCTCCAGGATGGTCCGGTTGTCCTCCGTGGGATTGTTGGACACCACGGCCATGGCGAGTCCGGCGGCGCGGCCAGCGTCCAGGATTTCCTCCACGCCGGGCAGCACGTCAAAGACCTCCCCTGCGCGCGCGTTGTTGTACCGCTCCAGGATTGCCTCGTGGTAACGGGCCAGGCCTGTCGCCCCGGTATTCTCCTCCACCCGGGCCAGAATGCGCTCCCAGAATTCGGGCGGATGGTAGGCGAATATGGAGCGGATGAATTCCCGGTCCACTTCCGCGTCGATACCGGCGACCTCGGCCAGCAGTTTGTTGACGACGCGAAAGTCCAGGCCCAGGGTGTCCAGCAGGACTCCGTCCATGTCCCAGAGTACGGCCCGCGTTCCCCCGGGCAGGGTCATTCTGTTCGCAAGCTCCATCTTCCCACCTCACAAGTGGTCTTTTCAGGGGAGAAACCCTCTGAAAACCCTCCCCATATCATTACTCAACCCGGACTGTCACGCCTGATTTGCCCCAAATCCGGGTTTGGGGTCGAAACCCGCGCGAAAAACCGGTATAAGACGTGTATTCTGAAAAACGCACCCTAACCAGGGGCGACCGAACCCATGGGCCGCGCCCTGCCCCCGGAGGAGGAAGACATGGCGATTGTGGAATGGGAACTGGACGAAAGCGTGGCCATCGTGCGGATGAACAACGGCCCCAACCTGCAGAACCTGGAATTCGCCGAGGCCATGGTGGCGGCGCTGGACGCGGCGCTGGTGAAAAAGGAAGTCAACGCCATCGTCCTCACCAGCGCGGACGGGAAATTCTTCTCCAACGGAGTGGACGTGCAGTGGCTGGGCGAACGCTTTTCCGCGCAGGACCACCAGGCGATCAAGGACTTCTGCTACGGCATGAACGCGGTGTTCAAGAAGCTCCTTCTCGCGCCCGTGCCCACCATCGCCGCCATCAACGGCCATGCCTTCGGCAACGGGGCCATCATCTCCTGCGCCTGCGACTTCCGGTTCATGAAATCGGACCGGGGCTTTTTCTGCTTCCCCGAGGTGGACCTGGGCATCCCCTTCCTCCCCGGCATGGTCGCCTTCATCGAAAAGGCCGTCCCCCACTACAAGCTCAACGAGATGAAACTCACGGGCCGCCGGGTGGGCGCACCGGAACTGGAGGAACACCATGTCATCGAAAAGGCCTGCGCCGACGCGGAGGAACTCATGCGCGAGGTGCTGGCGTTCGCCAAGACGTTCGCCAAGAAGCGCGGCATCTTCGCGGAGCACAAGAAGCGGATGCACAAGCACATTATCCGGGTCATGGACGAGGAGGACCCGGAGTACGTGGAATCGCTGAACCTCATGGTGGGTGAATAGGAGTCGCCGGACGTGCGCATTCTCATCGTCAGCACGGATTTTCCGCCGGCTTCCGGCGGAATCAGCCGGTTCTCGGACCAGCTGGCGAGGGCGCTGTGCCGTGACGACACGGTGATCGTACTGGCTCCCGGAGCCCGGAGCGCGGCAGTGCTTGACAAGGCCGCCTCGTATACGTGCGTGCGGACTCCGGACATACCAATGGCCCGTGTTCTGTTCATGTGCCTTTGGCTACCCTGGACTATGGCGCTGCACCGCCCGGACGCGGTGCTGCACATGGTCTGGACCACCTCGCTGTTCAGCCACCTGTGGCGCCCCCTGTTCAGGGCACCGTGGTTCGTGTTCGTGCACTGTTCGGAAATCATGGACGACACCACCACGTTCCGCCGCCGTGTCAAGGGCTGGCTCAGACCCTGGCGGATCGCGGCCTTGTCCCGCGCCGCGGGCGTCTTCGCGGTGAGCGCCTACAGCCGGCGGGTGGCGCAAGGCAATACACGGAGGCCGGAAAGAATCCGGGTCATCCACCCCGGTGTGGACCCGGACGCCTACACCCCGCGCGGTGAAGAACAAAACGATCCACCCAGGCTGCTCACGGTGTCACGGCTGGAATTGCACAAGGGCCATGACCGGGTGCTGGAGGCACTGGCCGGCCTGAACAGCGAGGGCGTTGCGTTCGAGTACGTGGTCGCCGGACGCGGCAAGGAGATGGAGCGGCTGCAAGCCATGGCGCGGGACCTGGGTATCGCCGAAAAGGTCCGGTTCGCCGGGTACGTGCCGGACGAGGAACTGCCCGCGCTGTACGCCTCTGCGGACGTCTACATCATGCCCAGCCGCGAAATTCCCGGGCGGCCGGACATCATCGAAGGATTCGGCATCAGCTTCGTGGAGGCGGGGGCCGCCGGTGTCCCCGTGATCGGTGGCAGGTCCGGCGGCGTGCCCGACTCGGTACGCGACGGCGGGACCGGTCTGCTGGTGGACCCCGACTCGCCAAAGGACATCGCCGACGCGATCCGGCGGCTGCTGGCCGACTCCGCCCTGGCCCGGCGCTTGGGAAGCGCGGGCCGCGCCCGCGCGGAAAACGAGCTTGCATGGCCCCTGGTGGCGCAAAGGGTGCGGGAGGCGATGAGAGAGATGATTGAAGAAGGCAGGTGACGGGGTCGTTGAGGGCTGGTTTTCTGTCGCTCTCCCCGGCGCATTTCAATGCATCAGGAACACTGCCCATCCCGATGGCGCACCATCGGCATGACATAGCGAATCAACCGAATCCGGCCCGGGAGTCTCTCACGGCCGGCCAGCAATGAAAGAATGGACGTTCATGGCGAAAATTGGATCGAAAAAGCGCCCGATAGTCGTTCGGGTCCAGACGGAGGCACAGGGGCAAAATGTTGCGCGGGTTTGCTCCGAGAATGGGTGGCATTACATCATCGGCCTCGAACCGGACAAACCGGAGGATGTCTCCGATCTCGAAAAGGCGCTCAATCCGCCCCGGCCGGCCAGGTCGCTCAAGGTCGACAGGAATGCTGCCTGCCCTTGCGGAAGCGGTAAAAAATACAAGAAATGCTGCGGCGCCAACGATGGATGAAAGGAATTGGCTCGGGATGGAGGAAAAACCCCCTGGCATCTCACGGGTCGAAACCGGGCAAAAAAAACCATCCGGGACGGCGTGGCGCAGATGACGCGGCAACGCAACCAAACACTGGACAGCACCCCGCCCGCTCCTTTTCCCTGGAGACGGACGGGGCGCCGGTATTTGGCCGGACTACATTTCCTTCACGCCCTTGGCGATCCGGTCCCCGATCTCCTGGTCGATATTGCGCCAGTATTCGAACGCCCGCTCCAGCACGGGCTCGGTGACGCCCTTTTTCAGGTGCCCCACGACATTGGACACGAGCCGGTCCCGCGCCGCGTCGTCCATGACTTCCCGAATCAGGGCCCGGGGCTGGACAAAGTCGTCGTCGTCCTTTCGCTTCGTGTAGGCGGCCCGGATGAAATCGCCGTCAGCGTTCCAGGTCGCCACTTCGGGATACCGCTGGCCGTCCGCCGCCGGCCCTCCCTTGGAGTTGGGCGCGTACACGGGGTCGGTGACGTTTTCGACCCGCATGGCGCCGTCCTTGCTGTAGCTGTGCACCGGGACCCTGGGACGGTTCACGGGTATCTGCTTGTAGTTCACTCCCAGACGGGCCCGGTGCGCGTCGGCATAGGAAAACAGGCGGCCGAGCAGCATCTTGTCGGGACTGGGGCCGATACCTGGAACCATGCTGTTGGGTTCAAACGCGGCCTGTTCGATTTCCGTGTGGAAGTCCGTCGGGTTTCGGGTCAGGGTCAGCCTGCCCACCTCGTGCACCGGATAATCCCCGTGCGGCCACACCTTGGTGAGGTCAAAAGGATTGAAACGGTAGTTTCTGGCCTCGTCAAAGGGCATGATCTGTACCTTGAGGGTCCAGCTGGGGTAATCGCCCCGCTTGATGGACTCGAACAGGTCACGCCGGTGACAGTCCGCGTCCTCGCCCGCGAGCCGGTCCGCCTCCTCCTGGGTCAGGAACTCGATGCCCTGGTCGGTCTTGAAATGGTACCTCACCCAGAACCTGTCGCCCTTCGCGTTCACCCACATGTACGCATGGCTGGAATACCCGTTCATGTGCCGCCATGTCTTCGGGATGCCCCGGTCGCCCATGAGCCAGGTCACCTGGTGAGCCGACTCCGGAGACAGGGTCCAGAAATCCCACTGCATGTCGTGATCCCGCAGGCCGCTGTCCGCCCGCCGCTTCTGGGAGCGGATGAAGTGCTGGAACTTCATGGGATCCCGGATGAAGAAAACCGGCGTGTTGTTGCCCACCATGTCGTAGTTGCCCTCGGTGGTGTAGAACTTGAGGGCGAAACCGCGGGGGTCGCGCCAGGTGTCCGGGCTGCCGCGCTCGCCGGCCACCGTGGAAAAACGTATCAGCGTGTCGGTTTTCGTGCCCGGCTGGAACACCGCGGCCTTGGTGTAGGCGGAGACGTCCCGGGTGACCTCGAAATGGCCGAAGGCCCCCGAACCCTTGGCGTGCGGCTGCCTTTCCGGGATGCGTTCCCGGT
>JBKHBM010000038.1:0-36036 GCA_046542385.1 Desulfatibacillaceae bacterium
TCTCATCGTTTTTGAACAGGCTGAAGATTTCGAGTTTTTCAACGCGCTGCTATGGGGTTCCCCCGGAGCATTCGGACAAACAATTTGATTTTTCGGGTGGAATCAGCAACTTGAGAGCATGCTGATCGACCTTCACGTACATACCTCGTTTTCACCATGCAGCGGCATCACACCGCAACAGGCGGTGGACGCGGCCGTGGCCGCCGGCCTGGACGGCCTGTGCGTGACGGACCACGGGACCATGGGGTTCGCCTCGATGCTGCATCGCCTCGTCGTCCCCGAGGGTTTCCTTGTCGGTGTCGGGATGGAGTACGCCACGGACGAGGGCGACCTGCTGCTTTTCGGGATCGCGGATCCTCCGCCCCCGGCCATGGATGCCGGGCAGGTGGCGGGACTGGTTCGGAAACTTGGCGGAGCGGTGATTCTGGCCCATCCGGACCGGATTTCGCGTCCCGGGAACAAGTCTCTGGCCGCGACGGGGAAGGTGTCCGGAATCGAGGCGGTGAACGGCCGGAACAGTTCGCGGGAAAACCTGTCGGCCTGTTTGTGGGCTCGCGGGCACGCGGTCCGCGCGGTTGGAGGCAGCGACGCGCATGAACCCCTGGAGGTGGGCGTTGTCGCCACCCGGTTCAGTTCGCCGATTCGATCCATGGACGACCTGGTGGCCGCATTGAAGGTCGGAGTCTGCTTCCCGGAAGCCGGGAGCGGGCGCCCATGTCCGGGCCCTGATGTGTGCGGCCTCGAGGAACGGACATGACCCCGGGTGCTACGGTTACAAAAAACGTCAGCCCGGAAAATGGGGGCCGCATTCCGATTTTCCCTGCTCCCCCCGCACATGTCCGGGCAAAACCGGTATGAAACAATCAAAGTACAGGAAGTGCTGTCTGAATACATGGCCCGGATTGTTCAGGGCGTACCCCGACCCCGTCCCGCGCACCATGACAGGAAATCCAGGACGGCCAGGTTCCAACCCTCCGGCCCTGTACGCTTCGTCACCACCAGGCGGGGGATGTCCCGGGGCGTCCTTTCCGGCGGCCCCACAAAGTACGGATGGTCCACCACCTTCAGCATGCTTTCGTCGTTATGGCTGTCTCCCAGTCCGGCGGACACCACTTCCAGGCCCCTTTTCCCATACGCCTCGACCACGAGGCGGACCGCACGGCCCTTGTCGTTGTCCCCGTGCAGGTGGAAGAACCTGCCTCCTCCCGAGACGCGCAGGCCCCGGCTTGCCGCGGCTTTTGCCAGCATCGCCTCCATACCGGTTCGCGGGGCCACGAAGGGTTCGTCATATTCCCGGGCCGCCGCCAGCCGGGCTCCCTCCCGATCCAGACCGGTCACCTCCATGATCCGGTCCACGGACATGCCGGCGAAACCTTCGAGCCGGACCCCGAGTTTCCCGGAGATTTCCTCCAGGGCAGGCACGATCTCGCGGTATGGACTTCCCGGTTCGATTCGCCACCACGGGCCGTCCTCCCGCCCGCCTTCCGGCGGTTCGGGGAACTCCTTGCGAGGCAGATACACGGCCCCGCCGTTCTCCACGGCAAAGGGAGCCTCTATACCGAGTTCACTGCCCAGGGGCTCCATCTCGGCACGGGTCTTGCTCGACACCATGACCACGGGGACGTGCCTGGCCCGGCAGGCTCCCAGGGCCGGGGCCGCGGCCCGCCACGAGTAGGTGTCGTGGTCCAGCAGGGTGCCGTCCAGGTCCGTAAACACCACCGGCTTTTTGGGGGACGGGTCGGCCAAGGCGGGCTCCGTCATAAACGGGGCAGCGAAGCGGCCCCGGAGGTCACGCGAACCGTTTCTGTTCCTTCTGCACGGCCTTGCCCAGGTCCTTGAAGATGGTGGGCATCTTGTTGGACACGCGTTCCCAGCTCACGGTCTGCGGCGGCTCGAACAGGTTCTGCGTCATCTTGCTCTCCACGGACAGCAGCGCCTCCGCGAGCCCGTCGTTCAAAAACGGCTTGAACTCCGGGTGGGAGTGCACCAGCCTGAGAAACTTCTCCGTGACCCGGGCATGCTCGGTCAGGATGTCGCCGGCGTGCAGTATGGAGTTGATGAACACGTGCTTGACCAGAAACTCCTCGTGGTCGCGGTCGTACTCCAGGTTGTTGAACATGGCCAGGTCCGAGTAGCGCTTGATGGCCTCCTCGGCCACGCCCTGGTAGGTGGTGGCGAGGTCCCGGAAGAAGGTCTCCGTGATTTCCAGACCCTCCTCCCTGACCAGCGCGTGCATGAGGGTGGTGGTGATGTCCACGGCCATGCCGGAAAGGCCCTTGGTCATGTCGCCGTAGGACACGCTCTGGTGCTTGTGGTCGAAGACCTCCTCGGTGAATCGCACCTGGCACGCCGAAGATGCCTTGCGGTACACCTCGATCAGGGTGAATATCTCCACGCCCCAGTTGGTGGCGAACCGCATTGTCCTGAGCAGGTCCGCGCTGAAGGCGACCTCGCCCGAGAGTTGGTACAGGTACTTGTACAGGTACTCGACCAGGCCCAGCATCTTCACGTCCTTGGTCTCGGTGAAGCGCTTTTTGAGCGACAGGAGCATGGGGTCCAGAAGCAGCCGTTTGACCCTGCCGTAAAGACGCCTGTTGGACACCCTGGTGTAGTAGGCCTTGGAAAAATCATAGTCCAGCACCACCACCGGGTACAACAGGCGGTCCAGTTGCACCCGGTCGAACCTCCTGATGTCGCCGTCCACAAGGCCCACGGTCTTTGCGCCAAGGGCCAGGGCGATGCCGAACCCGAGGAACATGTTCTTTCCCTTGCCCGGCTTGGTCAGGCCGAAGCCGGCGTCGTTCAGGCGGTCGTAGAACTCCGAGAAGGTGGGCCCGGAATTCCACTGGATCACGTAATTCTTGATCTCGTGCTCCTTGAGCAGGTCACGGAGCAGAAAGGCCTCCTCCTCGGATGCGGCGTCCAGCCCGAACACGAGCTTGTGCAGATAGGTTATCTGTCTCAGATTGTTCAGGATGTTCTCGAATACCGGCCTGTTTTCGGAATCCGAGTATTCGGAGGCCAGGATGGGCACGATGAGTGCGGGGCGTTTTTTTCGGGCGTTCTCCCGTAGTTGGCTCTTGAGCCGATTCCTGTCCTGCCTGCCCAGAAGGCGCAGTGTCATCAACTCTCCGGGGTAGTGGCTCAGTTCGGACATTCCCACCTCCACTGTTTGAGATCAACGGCGCGGCCGGATACATGGACCCGCGCATGGTTACCGTGCGGCGAATCGATTGTCGTGGGGTAACAGCCTGTTGAAAAACGCGGTCCGCGCAGTACGCGGCGCGTTTCCCGTCGATGCGACGCACCCGTTGCACGCCAACCGCCTCGAAATTCGCGCGCCTTGCCTCTCATAGTCTCGAACAGGCTGCCAATTCCGGGTTTTTCAACGGGCTGGTAAGTCCTTGAAATGCCTGTTATGGGGGTGTTGGCAGATTTCAGGGTAGAAGAAGGCCTGATTTTTGTCAATCGAAACAGAACGGGTGTCCGGCCGGCGGCATGCAGGAGGTCTCCCGCCCCCCGCCCCTTGTCATGCCTTTTGACAGGCATTGCCGCCTGCCTTACAATGACGCGTCCGGCCGACGTGCGCCTGAAGCCGGCGGCGGGGGCGGGACTCCGTGTCCGTGGGCGTGAGGACTCTCCGTGGCGCGGGGACCGTTCACCCGCCGGGCGGGTCGTCCCGGTTTCATGAGGGTCCGCGAAAGCCCGCTTCACGCGGTTTTCCATCATTTCAAGGCATGGCCGTCACGGATTCGGGTGTTTTCTTTCAAGGGAGCGGCGCTGTATGCGTTTTGGCATTTTTTCGGACGTCAGGTCCAAGGACCGGGAACTGGAGGTGGTGTTGGACCGGCTGGTGGACTGCGACCTGCTGTTCAACCTGGGCGACGTGGTGGGTTATCACGGCGACGTGAACCGGTGCATCCGGCTTCTGGACACTCCACGCACCGTGAACCTTCTGGGCGACACGGACCGGGAGGTGTTCGCCAAATCCGGCCCGGCCGACGCCGAGCGTCCGGGCGACTACGGCGTAAGCGAGGCGAACAAAGAGATCATGCGGGGTTTCAGGGCCATGCGAAAGTTCAAGGTCAAGGGCAGGGCATACGGATTCACCCATGGGCACATGGTGCATGAGGGCGACGGCCCGGCCAGCATGGACAGGGCCGAGTACTACAACGCCATCGAGATGTTCCACGGCATGGGGTGCTCGCGCATATTCACCGGGCACAGTTGCGTTCCCCGGGTGCTGCTCATGGACCGGCACGCCATCATCCACGAGGAGGAACTGTACGAGACCACCCGGGTGGATTTCGACCCGGAATGCTCCTACATCATCGACGTGGGCTCCGCGGCCCGCCGTTGCTATGCGGTGCTGCACTTCGACGACGACTGCGTGGTGATCCACTATGAAAAATAGGGGCCTGCCTTCTCATGAGCAGTCCCTGTTTTTCAACTGGCTCTCACGCCGCGTCCATGGCCTCGTCCGGGATGTCCGCGTTGGTGTACACGTTCTGCACGTCGTCGCAGTCATCCAGATTCTGGAGCAGACGCACCATCTGCTCGGCCTCCTTGCCCTCGACCCGCACCATGTTCTGGGGAAGCATGGTGATCTCGGCGCTCTCGTACACGATCTCCGACGCTTCCACGGCCTGGCGGACCGCCTCGAAGTCCTCCAGGGCGGTGACCACCTCGAAGGTGTCGCCCTCGTCCTTCACGTCCTCGGCCCCCGCGTCAAGGGCCACTTCCATGAGGGTGTCCTCGTCCGTATTCTCCCTGGGGACCACGATGAGGCCCTTCTTGTCGAACATCCAGGCCACGCATCCCGCCTCGCCCAGGCTGCCTCCGCCCTTGTTGAACACGTGGCGGACTTCCGCGGCGGCCCGGTTCTTGTTGTCGGTGAGGGAGTGAACCAGAAGCGCAGCCCCTCCCGGCCCGTAGCCTTCGTACACGAATTCCTCGTAGGACGCGCCTTCCAGTTCGCCGGTGCCCTTCTTGATGGCCCGCTCGATGTTGTCCTTGGGCATGTTTTCGGCCTTGGCCGCGGCCACGGCCGTGCGCAGCCTGGGATTCCCTTCAGGGTCGCCGCCTCCCATCCTGGCGGCCACGGTGATTTCCTTGATGAGCTTGGAGAATATCTTGCCTCTTTTGGCGTCGGCCGCGCCCTTCTTGTGCTTGATCGTGGACCACTTATTGTGACCGGACATGGTTGCCTCCTTGTTTATTGAATCCGATTATGTATATTTCCTTGCTTTTTTTCCGAGTAGTCTGGGGCTTTATGACCTTGTGCTTTCCGTACTGTTTTTTCACTTCGGCAAGAAACTGGTCAAAGCCCGCGCCCTGGAAGATCTTGCATACAAAGGTCCCGCCCGGCGAAAGGACCCTGTCCGCCAGGTCCAGGGCGTGTTCGCAGAGGGCGACCGATCTGAGGGCGTCCACCCCCCTGATGCCCGTGGTGTTGGGAGCCATGTCGCTCAGGACCACGTCGTACCCGGCGCCTATCTCCTCCAGCTGGGCGGGGGACAGGTCGAATATGTCCGCCTGCATCACTCTGGCCGGCGTGTTCTCCGGCAGTTGCACCTCCTGGATGTCGATGCCCAGGACATGGCCTCCCGGGCTGGCGACCTTTGCCGCGTACAACAGCCAGGAACCGGGCGCGCACCCCAGGTCCAGGACCTTGTGCCCGGACCCGAGTATCCTGTACTTGTTCTGCAGCTCCTCCAGCTTGTACACGGACCGGGCCGGAAAGCCCTGTTTTTTGGCCCGTCTCGTGTGTGAATCCTGCCAGTTTCCCTTTGGCTTCATGACAGCCTGTGTACACTCAAAGAGCGTTGTCGGTCAAGCGTTTGAATTTGTTGCAAAGTCTTGTTTCATGCGGGTTTTGGCGCGGCTGGCGCCCCGGCGGGACGCACATCGGTCGTCCCGTGTGCAACTCTATAAATTGTACCGGGTTCCCCCTGCTGTCAAGCATCCATATTTTTTTCGTGAAAATTGCGCGCCGATGCCTCGACCTTCCGGAGAAACATGCGTATCATGGAGAAAATACCAACCCCTTCCATGGGAAATACGCCATGAATCAAAGAATGCTCATCCTTTTGCCGGTCGTGGCCGTTGCGGTTCTCGCGTTTTCCGCCCCCGTTCACGCGGTGAAGGCGCCCGAGCCGGATCCGCCGCGCGCGGAACGTCCCGCGGAAAAGGTGGAACCCGTTGCCCCGGCGGGGGTTCTGCAGCAGACCGAGTGGACCTTTCACAAGACGGCGGACAACATGCATCCGGACGGCGTCGAGCAGCAGTTCATGTACTTCATGAACCGGGCTCGACAGGTTCCGCCGCTGGAAGGCGTGTGGCTGGCCAACATCACGGAGCCACATGTCGTGAACGCGGTGGAGTACTTCGGCGTGGACAAGTCGGCGTTACAGGACCAGTTCGCCGCCATCGCGCCCAAGCCGCCCGCCGCGTTCGACAACCGTTTATATGCGGCGGCCGAAGCCCACAGCCTGACGCTTATTGTCCAGGACGCCCAGAACCATGACGGGCAACTGGAAAAAATCGACGATTCCGGATTTGAATGGCTTGAGGTGAGGATCAGTGTATACTCCTATGCATACAACGGAGTGCACGGCCATGCCGGATTCAACATCGACTGGGGCGGCCCGCCCTCGGATTCGGACGGCGACGGCATGCAGGACCGCGTCGGGCACAGGAAAGCCATCATGGCCATGGATGGCGATTATACCAACGCAGGTATCGCCGCAGTTCCGGAAAACGACCCGGACACTGACGTGGGGCCATTCGTGGTCTCGGCAAACTACGCCAAAGCGAACACCAGCCACGCGGACCACTACAACGTGTTCATCGTGGGGACCGTTTACGAGGACGAGGACGCGGACGGCGGGTACACTCCCGGAGAGGGAATCGGCGGCGTGACCGTGACGCCCCAGGGCGGTCCGCATTTCGCGGTGACACCGCCCAGCGGCGGCTACGCCGTGCCCGTCGGCGCGGGCAACCCGGGAACCTACACGGTCACCTTTACCGGTGGCGGAATCCCCTATCCGGTGGAACGCAGCGTCACCGTGGGCGCGGAGAGCGTACTTGTCAACGTGGCTTTCCAAAGCGAAGACAGCGACGATGACGCACTACCCGACTCTTGGGAAAACAGCTACTTCGGTAATCTGAGCCAGTATCCCAACGATGATCCGGACAGCGACACGTACACGAACGTCGAGGAATACCTGAGCCGCACCAATCCCGCGGTGGCGGACAGTTTCGCGGCCGGCGACATCACCCGCGACGGCCTGGTGGGAGTGCCCGACGCCCTGCAATGCCTGCGCGTGGCCGGCGGGCTCACCTCTCCCTACATGTACCCGGTTTACGACCTTGACGGGGACTTCGCCGTGGGGCTGAATGAGGCGATCAGGGCATTGAAGGACGCGGCGGGTCACTGATGCGGGCTTTTAAGGTTCGATGAGAAACCGCCCGCCGCAAGCCGTGAAAGGCCCGGGCGGGCGGTTTGGCCTGACGCGCGATGGCGCCTGCTACTCGATGACCTGGCTGGCCGAGCCGATGAGCCTGTAGGGAAGGTCCACGCCCAGCTTGGACGCCACCCGGATGTTGACGCCGAGGCTGCCCTCCTTGTTGGTGACCACCTCGATGTCCTTTATGGCCTTGTCGCCCGTGGCCACGGCCAGGGCATTGTCCGCTGCCCAGTACCCCTGCTCCTGGGCGATCTTGCCGAACGTGATCATCACGTAGGGAGTCATGAAATCATAGCACGCGCCCGTGGGCACCGTGGTGTTCTTCTCGACGAAGGCGGCCAGTTCCTCCCGGCTGTCATCGTACAACCCGCCGTCCGAATCCACCACGATCATGTCCACCTTGTCCTGCAGTTCCAGAAAACCCTTCTTCCAGTCCTCCTCGTCCTCGGAAAAATATTTCACCAGATCGAGGCCGAAGACCTTCTCGATGTTCTTGGCTTCCTTGGTGGAGGTGAGACGGTCGATGCCCAAAAATCCGATCCGGTCGCCTTTTGCGTAATCACCGAGCAGCGCGATCAGCTGATCCACGGGGGTGACCTCCACCATGCCCGTTACGTTGTCCGTGGGAAATCCGTACTCCGACGCGTCCCAGTTCAGGCCGCAGAAAACAAAGGGCAGGTCGGCATTGTAGTAATGCTCCCGGACCACGTACTTGGACGCGTTGTCGTCCGAAACGATCACCACGTCGGGATTGTATTCCTCTATGGCCTTCCTGGCGTCCAGCGCGGCCCGCACCTTGTATTCCTCGCCGGAGTTCCTTTTCGTGTCCATGCGGTGGACCCTGACGTCGGCCTTGCCATCCAGCGCCTCCCTGACGCCCTCGGTGATGCCGTCGCTCCAGGCGTACCCCTCATGGTAGGAGTCGATGTACAGGATTTTCGGCGCGGCCATGGCCGAACCCACGGAAAAGGAAAGCAGGATGATGCAGAAAATGGTTAGTGTCTTTTTCATTCGTATTGCCTCCTGAGATGCTTGTGCAAGTGTTGGCCCGGAAGCCGGGCCGGGTTGAAGACCGGTTTTTATGGCAACGGAGCCTTCCCCGGAAACGGGGGCTCCGATATGGTTGTCCGGATTTCGGGATGAGGGTGGCGGTTTTTCCCGAAACCGGCACACCCTGCATGCGTTTGTCCGTACGGCGACGACACGGTCGCGCGGGCAAAAGAGGCCTCCGCGACTGACGGGTTGTCCGCCCCGGGGCGATTCCCGGCCTGGATCCGGTGTCGCCGTCTCCGGGCGTTTTCGGCGCTTCCGCGTGTTTTTGCGAGGTACTCACGAGCAACAAGGTGGTCCTCGTTCTCGTGAGCCCTTGCACCGTGTGCCCCGGTTTCCGCCCCTTGCTCCGCCATGGCGGGCTGCCGAGTTGCCGGCCCGCAAGGGATGGAGCAGGAATCGTGCCGGGAAATGCAAAAAACAACGTGCGGTCATGGGATTATATGGGATTAGCGGAGGCTTTCACACAGCCCGGATTGTTCACGACGGCAGGGAAGACGGAGGGCGGGTTGGACGGGCACGGTGCGGACCCGGGACCGGCCCGGTTCCGGGAAAGGCGGGGCGGCCCGGGGCGCCTCCGTTCCTCCCGGTTTTCCCGGCCGGTTACCAGCCCGTTGAAAAACTCGGAATTTGCAGCCTGTTCAAAAACGATGAGATGCAAGGCGCGCGAATTTCGAGGAACAAGGCGTACTTACGGTACGTCGCGTTGACGAGAAATGAAGCGCAACGCCGCAGATCGCGTTTTTCAACAGGCTGCTACAGCAGGGCCTCCATGGCCTGGGACACGGAACGCACCGCCGTGAGGGTCACGCCCAGGTCCAGGGCCTGCCCGCGAAGATTGCTCTCCGGGACGATGCAGTGGTCGAACCCCATCTTGGCGGCCTCCCGCACCCGGGTTTCCAACTGGCCCACGGCGCGTATTTCGCCGGCGAGTCCCACCTCGCCCACCACCATGCACCGTTCGCTCACCGGCTTGTCCAGGAAGCTGGACGCGACGGCGGCCACGATGGCCAGGTCCACGGCGGGTTCGGTAACGCGCACGCCACCGGCGACGTTCATGAACACGTCCTGGGACATGAGGGGATAGCCCAGTTTCTTTTCCAGGACGGCGACCAGCAGGGCGACCCGGTTGGCGTCCAGGCCCAGCACGGTCCTGCGTGGCGCGGCGAAGTTGGTGGGGCTGGTAAGGGCCTGGACTTCCAGGAGGATGGGACGGGTCCCCTCCATGGACGCGCAGACGACGGAGCCGGGCGCGCCCCTGGGCCGCTCGGAGAGGAACACGGCGCTGGGGTTTGGCACCTCGGCCAGGCCGCCCTCCTTCATTTCGAACACCCCTATTTCGTTGGTGGAGCCGAAGCGGTTCTTCACGGCCCGCAGCACCCGGAACACGTGATTTCGGTCGCCCTCGAAGTACAGGACGGTGTCCACCATGTGCTCGAGCATTCGGGGCCCGGCAATGGCGCCCTCCTTGGTGACGTGGCCCACGAGCAGGGTGGGGACCCCTGTTTTCTTGGCCATGAGCATGAGGCGGAGGCAGACTTCCCTCACCTGGCTCACGGAACCTGGCGCGGACGTGAGTTCCGAGCTGTACAGGGTCTGCACCGAGTCCAGGACCAGGACCTGGGGCTTTTCCTTTTCCGCCAGTTCGGTGATGCGTTCCAGCAGGATCTCGGACACCACCCACAGATCCGGGCTTGCGGCGTCCAGGCGTTTGGCCCGCATGCGCAACTGGCGCACGGATTCCTCGCCGGACACGTACAGCACCTTGCTGCCGCTGTCGGCCATGCGGTACAGGGCCTGGAGCATGAGGGTGGATTTTCCGATGCCGGGGTCGCCGCCGATGAGGACCATGGAGCCCTGTACGAGGCCGCCCCCGAGGACCCGATCCAGCTCCTCCATACCCGTAGACAGGCGGTCCTGGTCGTCCTCCTCCACCCGGTCTATGGGTACGGGTTCCGCCGCGTCCACCGCCGGGGCCACGGCCGTGGAATACTTTTCCGCGGCCTGGGGGGTCCGCTCCACCATGCAGTCCCACGTGCTGCAGTCCGGGCACCGGCCCAGCCAGCGGGGCGTGCTGTATCCGCAACATTCGCACACGAACAGGGTCTTTTTCGCCTTGGCCATCTCTCGCCTCCTGAACGGGCGAAGTTGTACAACGGATGGACGGGGGAATCAACGATTGCCGGGAGGCGGCATGGGACAAGGGGCCGCGGCCGCGCGAACCGGGGCGGTTCACGGCCGGACCGGGGGCCGGGGCGAGGCGATGCCCGGCAAACACCGGGAACAGGGCCTACTGTTTTTTCTTGACCTCGCGGAGAAGGAACTCGGTGTAGCTTATGCCTTCCCTGGTGGCTTCCTTTTTCTGCGCCTCGATGCGAAAAAGCGCCATCATCTCCGGGGGCACGGGTATGCCCAGTTCCTTGCGGAAAGCCTCTTCCAGCTTCTCCGGCGTGGGCTCGTCCCCGGCCACCACGGACTTGAGCAGGGCCACCTTGGAGCGGCCGTCCACCGCGGTGATGCCGGCCTGGGCCACGCCCTTTCTCTGGAGCTCCAGCTTGAAGTACTCGATCAACTCCGTGGAGGCTTCCTCGTTGAACCGTTTACGCACCGCGTCCTGGAGGTTCTCCACGGTCGGGTTTTCCTGGGCCGCCACGGACTTGATCAACTCCAGCTTGTCGGCCCCGATGGTGGTGCTGAGCCGCTCGGTGGCCTCCATGCGGTTTTGCACTTCCCGCTCGAACAGCCTGATGTGCTCCTCCGAGGCAAGCTCGCCGAATTCCTCGCGAAAAGCCTGGTTCAACTTGTCAAGCGTGGGATTGTCCTGGGCCACCACCGTGCGCACCAGGTCGTCCTTCATCTTGCCCAAAAAATCGTCGTCAAAAAGATCGTTCATGTACTTACCGTCGGTTCCCGCTGGACAAAGTCGACCGGTCCGGTCCGGCCCGGCCCGTGTTTCAGTGGCGTTGCCCGGCGCCGCGCGGGCGTCCGGACAAAAACAAAGGTGTGCGCGCCGGCCGGATCCATACCGACGGGCGCGCGCACCATTTCGGAACCTTACTCCATCGACGCCGGAAATTCAAGGCCGCGGGACCGGATTTGATGGCCGGGATGCCCGGCTGTTCATATCTCCACGATGGACAACAGCCTGCGCACCACGTCGTCCACCACGTCGGGGTTGTCCAGGCGGATTCGCACCGCCTTTTGCGGACATCGGGCCGCGCACCTTCCGCATACCCGGCAAATGTCCTTCCGGTGCGCCTTTCCGTCACGGATTTCGAGGGCGTCCAGGTAGCAGACGTCCACGCAGGTGCCGCACCCGGTGCAGTCGTCTGTTATCTCGATGGAGATGCCTTCCACCGGATGCTGCAGGGTGTCTATGACTTCCGGCGGGAATTTTGCCAGATGGCGGCACAGGCAGCAGCATTCGCAGCAGAAGCACACGGTCATGAGCTTGCCCCGGTCCTGTATGCCCAGGGTGTCGCTGTCAAAGCGTATCTTCCCCACCATGGGAACGAGTCCCAGGGCTATGCCCTGCCTGGCGTGCTCTCTGGCCTCCTCCCTGGTGACAACCCGCTGCCAGGATTCGGGGGTTTCCAGCGCCGACTCCCCCAAAAACAGACAGCCGAAATCCTCGGGGTAGTTTTCGCAGTCGTAATTGGTGCGGCACACGCACTTTTTCATGACTACCCGTACCGTGGAGCGTTCTATCAGCTCGTCGATGATTTCGACCGGCAGGGCCAGGTCCTCGGCGCCCTGGATGTCCTGGTTGATGGGGATCACGGAGAAGTTGGACTTTTCGGGGTCGAACACGGGCAGGACCCTCGTGAGCCATGGAACCCGCCCCAGGACGTGAAAGTACCTGGGAAGCTGCAGCAGTGGCCCGCGCAGCATGGGGTGCATCTTCTCCTTTCGTCCGTACAGCCGGCGAAGGGCCAGGCCGGTCACGAAGGTGAATACGTCGAAATCACGCAACTTCTTGAAAATCATGCCAACCCTTTCTGAAGGCTCGGTCCCGGAGAAAGCCGGAGGCGCGCAACGTCCGGGAGTGTAAATGCAAGTGCGGGTGGAAGGCAACTCCCAAAGGCGAATTCACGCATTTTGACCGCGGCGCGCGGGGACCGGAGCCGGCCCTCGCGCCACAGCTTTTGGTTGACACGGGATGGTGGCCGGGCTACGAATCGGGCTGGAGCGGCTTACCAGCCCGTTGAAAAACCCGGAATCGGCAGCCTGTTTGAAAACGATGAGATGCAGGGCGCGCGGATTCCGCGGAGGTTTGCTTGCCTGGGGTACGCCGCACCGGCGAGAAACGCGCCGCAACGCCGCGGATCGCTTCTTTCAACAGGCTGCTACCGAATACCCCCGATCCCACACCAAGCGAGGACAGCCATGCCGGGAATTCTGCTGGGCCTGAAGGCCCTCCTGATCCTTGCCGCCATAGGCGCGGCCGTCTACCTCATCCGCCGGGCCCGACGGCAGACGGACGAACAGAATGAACAGCTGCCCGCGGCGACCTATGTATGCGACGAGTGCGGCGAGCGTGACTGCATTTGCCACCGGGAGGACAGCGAGAGGTCCTGAGGCCTCCTGCCCGGCCGGCAGCACCCCTTTTTCGCCCCATCCGAAAAAAGGAAACCGAACATGACGGGTACGACCAGGGCCGGAGTCCGGGACATGGTGGAGCGTCTGGAAAGACTGGCCAGTGCGGAGGACGCGACGGGCAAGGCCCGATTCGGCATTCGGGGCGCCCGGGTCCTGGGCATCCGCATGCCCGAGCTTCAGGCCATGGCCCGGGACATCGGAACGGACCACGGGCTCGCGCTCGATCTGTGGAAAACCGGCATCCACGAGGCCCGTATCCTCGCCGCCCTGGTGGACGATCCCGGACTGGTTGACGAAGCCCAGCTGGAGGCCTGGGTAGGGGATTTCGACTCCTGGGACTTGTGTGACCAGTGCTGCGGCAAGCTGTTCGACCGGACCGCGCTTGCCTGGGACAAGGCCGCGGAGTGGGCCGGGCGTAAACCGGAGTTCGAAAGGCGCGCCGGATACGTGCTCATGGCCCAGCTTGCCGTGCATGACAGGAAGGCCCCGGATTCCGCGTTCGACCTCTTCTTCCCGCTCATTCAAAGCGGTGCGAACGACGGCAGGAATTTCGTGAAAAAGGCGGTGAACTGGGCGTTGAGGCAGATAGGCAAGCGAAACGTCGCCCTGAACGCGAAGGCGGTGGAATGCGCCGGCAAACTTCGGGATTCGGGCGACGCCACAGCCCGGTGGATCGCGTCGGACGCACTGCGGGAACTCACCAGTCCGGCGGTGCAGGACCGCCTGTGGAGCCGGGAGGGGAAGTAGTCGTTGGCGGGGTCTTCGCGATTCCGGCACAGCGGAGGAGGAGGAGTCGTGCGGCGCAGACAGATGTTCGAGTTCAACGAGCTTTCACTGACCCCGGTTTTTTTGCGCGAGTCCATAGTGGAGATCCTGGGCAACGGCTTCCGCTGGGGAAGGGTGCTGGAACCGGCGGGACCGGTGTTCACGGAATTTTGCCGCCGCGCCGGCGCGGACCGGGTGCTGGACCTGTGCTCGGGCACGGGCGAGCCCGTGAGCATGCTCGTCCGGGGCCTGGTGCGCCACAACCAGCCCGTGCCCCGGTTCCACCTGTCCGATCTCTTCCCGAATGTCCACGCCATGCAAAGGGTGGCGGACCAGTTTCCGGGAAAGATAGAGCCCGTGCCGGAGCCCGTGGACGCCACGGACGTGTCCCCGGAAGTGGACTGCCCGGCCCGGATCATCATCAACGCGTTCCACCACTTTTCGCCGGAGGTGGCGGCGGGCATCCTGGCGGACGCCGTGAACAAGCGTCGCGCGATTTTCATCCTGGAGGCTTTCCCCCGCGACCCGGTCCGTTTTGGGGCCGCCCTGCCGTTTCTGGTGGCCGGATACCTGGGCAATCCGCTGGTGGCGGGGCAGGACCGGTTCAAGAAGATGGTGTTCACCTATCTCCTGCCGCTCATCGGGGCCCTGGGCATGTGGGACGCGGTGGTAAGCTGCCTTCGCATGCACGGCGAACAGGAGCTTGCCGGGATGGCGGAACAGGCGGGAGGGGAGTCGGGCTACGCATGGGAGTACAGGGAGGTGCCGTTTTCGCCCGGGGGCAGATGCACGGTGTTTTTCGGAATACCGGAATAAGGGGTTTGCCCGGGTTGGGAAAACGAACGCCGCGAACGGGATTCACTCCATGGTTTCCAGGAACTCACGGGCGCGGGTCGAGGACTGCTCCATTTCCCGGATGAGGCCGGCGATGTCCTGCCCGATGGCCCCGGCCTCGTCCCGCAGCACGCCCACGGCGCGGGCGTTCAGGTTGTGCTTCATGTAAAGCATGTAGTCCCGCAGGCCGGCGAGCGAGTTTTCCATGCTCTGTTCCGCGCTGGCCATGGACCTTTCCAGGGCGGCGTACTTCAGTACAGCCGGCAGGTCTCTTCCTTGCATCCGCACCACCTGAGACCGCTCACGGATTCAGGCTCTGGTCATCCGACCTCCTTGACCAACCTGGAAACAGGCACCACCTCCACCTCGCCCGTGGCCTCAGGCAGCGTCTCGGAAAGAATCCGCACCGTAATCGGGTGCGGATGGCCAATGCCCACCGCATACCCCCGTTCCCCGGCAAGCCTGACCAGCTCCGACATCTGTCCCCGGATAAAGCCCGCCTCCTCCCTGTGGTCCAGGAAGACGTCCCGCTCAGCGAAGGGCAGACGGTTGAGACGCGCCGCGGCCCTGCAGGTGGTGGCCCGGCTGGTTCGGGAGTCCACGAAGAACAGGTTGTCGCGTTTGAGGCGGGTGAACAAAGGGTTCATCTTGGTGGAGATGGATGTCAGCCTTGATCCCATGTGGTTGTTCACCCCCACCACCCAGGGCACTGTCTCGAGATTGCTTTCAAACGTTCGCAACATGGCGTCCGTGTCCATGGAGGCCAGAAGGGCGCCGGGCCCCGCCTGGACCCTGGGATGCTCCCTGGGTTCCATGGGCAGGTGCAGCAGGATTTCCCTGCCCCTTTCGTGAGCCAGATCAGCCAGTTCCACGCCGTGCGGGCTATGGGGAAGCACCGAGAACGTCAGATCATACGGCAGGTCGATCAGGGATCTGCCAATGGCCCGGTCATATCCCAGGTCGTCGATGATGATGGCGATCCGGGGCTTGGCGTCCATGAGGGGTTCACGCAGGGGAGGGCGCGCCGGAGCGTCGTGCGCGGAGGAGGAATACACCTCGTACACGGGCCTGGAGATGGCGGCCTTGCCCCTGGAGCCGAAGGACGTGGTTGTCGGGGGCACGTTGCGCACCGTGTTGTAGGGTTTTTGCGGCTTGTGGGTCTTGGTGGTCTTGTGGGGTACAGGGGCCCGCCCCAGCCAGCGGTCCGCCAGGAAGGCGGCGACCGCCACGGCCACGACGAGAAGCAGCACGCAGACAACGACCTGCGCGAGTACGCTCCGGGGGCTCCGGGGGCTCCGGGGGGAGGACTTCCCCCCTCTCCCCTTTTTGTTCGCGGAAGCCCCGGACTTCTTCGTGCCGCCGCCCCGGGTTTTCCCGCCGGATGATCCGGATTTCTTCGCCGCCATTATTTCCCTGACAGAATGTGGTGGCCGATCATGATTTCAAGGGCGCGGTTCACCTGGAAGTCCTTCATCAGGCGTTCCACGGACAGTTCTCCGTAAGCCACGGTTTCGTCAGCCGAATCCGCCCCTTCCTCCCCGGATTCCGCCTCTTCGTCGTCTTCGCCCTCGCGATCCCCATCCAGGTGGTTCTGGAGATCGGCCTCGGTAATCCTTTTGGTCTCCTGGTCCACCGGAACCAGTTCCACCGTGCCGGCCCGCACGGTGATGTCGGGGACGATGCCCTCCGCCTGAATGGACCGGCCGCTGGGCGTGTAGTACTTGGCGATGGTGAGTTTGATGCCGTAGCCTTCGCGAAGGGGTTCCACGGACTGGACCGACCCCTTTCCAAACGAGGTGGTTCCCAGGACCACGGCGCGGCCGTGGTCCTGCAGGGCCCCGGCCAGGATCTCGGAGGCGCTGGCGCTACCGCTGTTGATGAGCACCACCATGGAGAAGTCGCCCTCCATGCCGTCGGGATGGGCCCTGTACACCTTGGTGTGCTTGTTCTGCCTGCCCTTCATGGAAACGATGTCCCCGTCTTTCAGGAAGAGGTCCGCCGCGGACACGGCCTGGCCCAGGAGGCCGCCCGGATTGTCCCGCAGATCCAGGATCACGCCCTTAAGAGCCTGCTCGCCGGAGGCAAGGTCATCGAGCGCCTTGATGAGTTCGTTCTGTGTGTTGTCCTGGAAATTGGTAACCCGGATGTACCCGTAACCCGGCTTGAGGCTGGTGTAATGCACGCTGTCGATGGGGATGATGTCCCGGACCAGGGAGAATTCCCTGGACTTCTCGAAATCGTCCCGCATGATGGTCAGGGTGACCTCGGTCCCCTTTGGGCCGCGCATCTTCTTCACCGCCTCCATCACGGTCATGTCCTTGGTGACCTCCCCGTCCACCTCCAGAATACGGTCCATGGCCTTGATGCCCGCCCTGGACGCCGGAGTGCCCTCGATGGGCGCCACCACGGTCAAAAAACCCTGCCGGACTGAGATGACGATGCCGATGCCGCCGAACTCGCCCCTGGTGTCGATCTGCAGTTCGTTGTAGACGTCCGGCGGCATGAAGGCGCTGTGGGGGTCGAGGGAGCTGACCATGCCCTGGATGGCCCCGTGGATGAGCTTTTCGGATTCCACCGGGTCGACGTAGTTGCGTTCGATTATTTCGATGACGTCGCTGAACATCTTGAGGCCCTTGTAGGTCTGCTCGCTGCCCTGGACTATGTTGAAGCCGCCCAGTGACAGTGACCAGACAAGGCAGACCACGATCATCATCAACAGGAACCTCGGATTCCATCCCTTCTTTCCATCTTGCATTTAACTGTTCCCCTTTCTCAGCCAGTCGGCGGGGTTCAAGGATTTGCCATGAAGACGGATTTCGAAGTACAGTCCGGGACCGGCCAGGGAGCCGGTGTCTCCCACGGTGCCTATGACTTCGCCCGCCTCCACGGGGTCTCCCTTTTGCTTGAACAGGTCCTCGGCGTGGGCCGAGACGGTGAAGTACCCGCCGCCGTGGTCGATTATCATCATGTTTCCGTAGCCCTTGAACCATTTTGCGTACACCACGCGTCCGGTGGCCACGCTGTGGATTGGCTCGCCAAGCTCGGCTTCTATCTCGATTCCGCTCCTGAAGTGTACCACGTCCAGTGCCGGATCGCGGTATTTTCCATATCCGGAGACGATCACGCCGCCGTCCACGGGCCAGGGCATGTGGCCCCTGAGACCCTCGAAATCTCCTCCGGTGAAAGCCTGCCCACCGTCCGAACCCTCGCCGGGCATGCTCCGTATCCGGCGCTCCAGCCTTTTGGCCGCTTCCCTGAGGGATTCCAGGGCGGACTCCGCGGTTTTCCGCTCCTCGCGTATGCTGGCCAGAAGATTCTGGCGTCGCCCCTGTCTTTTTCGGAGGCCCTCGATCTGTTCTTCCAGTCTCGCCTTCAGTGCCAGACGTGACGCCCTTTGGCGCTCCAGGTCCATGGCCGTCCGTTCCAGGCTCTGCCTCGCGGACGTCAGTTCCTCCCAGGCTTCGCGGTCCTTTTCCAGCACCTGTTCCAGTGCCCGTTGCCGGCGGACGAAATCATAAAAGGAATCCGCCGAAAAAAGGACGGGGGCGAGTCCCAGCCGGGTGAGCTTGTAATAGGAGACAAGGCGGCGCTTCGCGTATTCCCGTTTTTCGCGAACCTCGGCCGTCAGCCGGTTCAGTTCCCGCCCGGCCTCCTCGATCCTTTCCTCTACCTCGGCCAGTTCCTTTCTCGATTTCGCGGCCTCGCGCCGAGCTTCGGACAACTCCCGCGCCGTGGAATCCAGCCGGGTCAGCACCTGCCGCTCCCTGGCCTCCATACCCTGGATCTTCTTTTGCTCCTGCTCGATGCGTTCCTTTACCGTGTCCAGGTCCTGCCCGGTTGCCGGCCGGACCGCCGGAATGAGCATGGCGGCCAGGGCAAGGGAGGCAATGGCGCGGGTTACCCTGGTCATGGCCCCTCACGCCCTCTCGAACTGGCGGAATGACAGGTAGCATCCCATCCATCCCACCACCGCGGCCAGGGCGATCCCGGCGACGCACAGGGAAACGGGCAGGAAGCGGGGTTCGAACCGTCCAAGGATCAGGCTGTTCTGCGCGCCGGAAATCACCACTGCGAACCCGCCGGCCAGCAGGCCGAGGGCCAGCACCCCGCCCAGAAGCCCCTGGAGGATGCCCTGGATGTAAAAGGGGGCGCGAATGAAGGTTTCCGTGGCGCCCACCAGCCGCATGATCTGGATTTCCTCCCGTCGGTTGTACAACACGAGACGGATGGTGTTGGACGTGATGGACACCGAGGCCACCACCAGGAGGCAGGCCAGGGCCGCTCCGATCAGCCGGGTCATGTCTATGAACACGGCGAACCGTTCCAGCCAGGCCTGGCCGTAATTCACCTCGACCACCCCGTTGACCGAACGGATGCGGCGGGCAATGTTGTCTATCCGCTCACTGTCGCCCTCGCCCGCGTCCACCAGTATCTCGAACCCGTCGGGCAGGGGGTTTTCCCCCATGTCCCGCAACAGGCCCGCCTGACCCTCCATCTGGGCCTCCAGCAGGTCCAGGGCTTCCGACGACGGAATGAAATCCGCCTGCCGCACGCCGGGAACGGCCAGAATGGCTTCCCGGATACCCTTCGCGCCTCCGGCGGCCGCGTCCGTCGCCAGGTAGGCCATCATCCTCACGCTTTCGTGTTCGGCCCGCACCAGTTGGGTGACGTTCACGAACACCAGTGCGAACGAGCCGGCGAGCAGGAAGATGAGGCAGATGGTCGTAATCGCCAGTGCGTGAAGAAACGTGTTGGCCCTGACGTCGGCCAGGGCCTTTCGCAAGTAAAACAAAGGCCTCAAGCCGCCAGGTACTCCCTGTCGGACACCACATGTCCGTTTTTCAAGGATATCGTTCTTTTCCGCGAGCTTTCAATCAGCTGCGCGTCGTGGGTCGCCAGAATCACCGTGGCGCCGTTGGCGTGGAACCCGTGCAAAAGGTCCATGATGATGTCCGCCGACTCCTGGTCCAGGCTGCCAGTGGGCTCGTCCGCGAGAACGATATTGGGGTCCCCGCAAATGGCCCGGGCTACGGCGACCCGCTGCTGCTCGCCGCCGGACAGGCTGGGGGGCAACGCCTCCATCTTGTTTTCAAGACCTACGGAGCGCATGAGGTGGCGCACCTTCTTGCCAATGAACTTCCGGTCCTTGCCCGCCGCTTCCAGGACAAGGGCCACGTTGTCGTACACCGTTCTCGTGGGAATGAGCTTGAAGTCCTGGAAGACCACGCCGATCCCGCGGCGCAACAGCGGAATCCGCCGGCGCGGGATGCGCTGCAGGTTGATCCCCTCGATCAGTATCTGGCCCTCGGACGCGAAATCGGCCAGGTAGAGCAGTTTCAGCAGGGTGCTCTTGCCTGCGCCGCTGGGGCCGGTGAGAAACACGAACTCGTTTCGGCCGATGTCCACCGTGACGTCCAACAGGGCCGCCTGGCTGCCGTACCGCTTGGTTACGTGGAACAATCGGATGATGGGCGATTCGCGCTGCTCGTGGAGCATGTGCAAGACTCCCGGGGGACGGACCTGTCATCGGAAATGGATCGGCCCGCGTTTAAGGCGATTGATCTCGCGCCTTTGTGATGTTATAACACAATCGGCGGCCGGGGGGTGCCTTTCCAGGTATTTCCCGGGCCAGGGCCCCCACTGAATCCCGAACCATCCAGGGCTTCTTCCAATTCGGTGGGGGCTTTTTTTATAATGAAAACAGGACGTGAAATCAACCTTTGATTGGGAGGGATCCGTCGGCGGGTTGTGAAACGGGTCACGTTCACGGCGGCCCGCCATCCCGTTCCGGCCCCAGGGCCGGAAGCCGCCGTCCGAAACCCGGTTCAACCGGGAATGTACGTGGCACAGGAATCGTCCGATTCCCAGGCGCTCACCCTGGTGACCCGGATCCGGTCGCTGTCGACCCGGCGCGCCAGTTCGTCGGCCACGAACCGGGCTATGTTTTCCGAGGAAGGGGGATTGTCCGCGAAGGCTTTTTGCTCGTTGAGGAAGCGGTGGTCCAGGAGGTCCATGACCTCGTTCAGTTTCCGCTTCAGGACACCGAAGTCCAGCAGAACGCCGCCGGCGTCAAGTTCCCGGCCTCCCACGTGGACCTCGATCCTCCAGTTGTGACCGTGCAGGTTCTCGCATTTTTTGCCCACCATGGTGAGCTGGTGCGCCGCGGCGAAGCGGGTCACCACCTTTAATTCGTACATCCCGTTCTCCGTGCGCGGCGCGCGGGCCGCCAACGTTCAGGAGTTGCTCGCTCCGAGCAGCTTTTTCAGCTTCGAGGAAATCTTCTTCTCCTCCAGCCGGGCAAATTCCTGGAGGAGCTCCTCCTGCTTCCTGCTGAGCCCGGTAGGCGTCTTCACCAGCACCTGGATGATCTGGTCGCCCCTGCCGTGGCCGCGCAGGGAAGGAATGCCCTCCCTCTCGAATCGGAATATGGCCAGGGGCTGGGTGCCCTTTGGAATCTCCAGCTCCCGCTCCCCCTCCAGGGTGGGCACGGTGACGGTGTCGCCCAGGGCCGCCTGCACGAAGGAGACGGGAATCTGACAGATCACGTCGTTGCCTTCCCGCTGGAAAAAATCGTGGCGCTTCACGTGGATGAAGACGTACAGATCTCCGGGAGGGCCGCCGTGCGGGCCGCCTTCTCCCTCACCGGTGAGCCGCAGCCTGGACCCGTTGTCCACTCCGGGAGGCACGCGGACGGCGACCTTTTTGCGGACCGCGTTCAAACCGGCGCCGCGGCATTCCCTGCACGGCGTTTCAATGATCCGGCCCTCGCCCCTGCAATGGGGGCACGTGGTGCGCACGGTGAAAAAACCCTGGCTGCGCGTGGTCTGCCCGCTGCCGCCGCAGTGGGGACAGCCCCTGGGGTCCGTGCCGGGTTCGCAGCCCGAACCGTCGCAGGTGGTGCAGGTTTCGCGCTTGGTGACGTCGATTTCCGTCTGCTTGCCGAAGGCGGCCTCGAGGAACTCCAGCGTGAGGTCGTAACGCAGGTCCGCTCCGCGCTGCACCCGCCGGCCCCTGCCTCCACCGCGGCCGAACCCGAAGAATTCCTCGAATATGTCGCCGAAGCTGGTGAAGATGTCCTCGAAACCATGGAAGCCGGAAAAGCCCCTTCCCTGGAGACCTTCATGTCCATACTGGTCGTAGATGTTGCGCTTTTCCTGGTCGCGGAGAACCTCGTACGCCTCCGCCGCCTCCTTGAAGTTCTCCTCGGCGTCCTTGTCGCCGGGATTGCGGTCAGGATGGTATTTCAGGGCCAGCTTTCTGTAAGCGGACTTGATTTCGTTTCCGCCGGCCTGTCGGCCGACTCCCAGCACCTCGTAATAACAGCGTTTTTGATTCATGGCTTCACAGACCGGACCGAATGCAAAAGAAAAACATTACCCGCGAATGTCGCGGGCCTGTCCCGAATGGACGGATTGTCTGGTATCATGACGCGGGCCCGGGAGCAAGAGCCCGGGAAGCCGCGTCCGTTGTTTTCGTCTTGCAGGGCGTCCCCCGTGATGATAGGCACCGGAATCGGCCCGGATGTCCGGCGCGCGCGGAAAACGCCGTGTCAGTCCGTTGGAAAACGCGGTCCGCGACGTAGCGTCCGCATAAACGCGGAGGATGGTTCCGCGCTTGGCGCGGCATTTATCCCCGATGCGGCGTACCACGTGTACGCCAACCTTTTCGGGATGTATGCGCCTTCTATCCCGGCGTTTTTGGACAGGCCGTCGAATCCGAATTCCTCAACGGACTGCCATGCCCCTGGCGAGGCGGGGCCGGCCTTTTGGTAAACCAAGCTAATACATCGGAAAGGGTTGTCAATGAGCCCCAGGGAGTTGCCCTTCGTGCGGCAGATGTTCGACGACATCGCACCGAAATACGATTTTCTGAACCGGGTCCTGAGTCTTCGCCGGGACGTGGCGTGGAGAAGGGAGGCGGTGTCCAGGCTGCCGGAAGCGCCGGAACTGCCAATTCTGGACAGCGCGTGCGGCACGGCGGACGTGGCCATGGAAGCGGCGCTGGCCCGGCCCGGCAGTTTTGTGGTGGGACTCGATTTTTCTTCCAGGATGCTGGCCCTGGCCGAAAAAAAGATACGCCGGGCGGGCCTGGCGCAACGGATATCGCTCGTCCACGGCGACGCGCTGGCCACGCCGTTTCCGGACGGGGCCTTTTCCGCCGCCACCATGGCGTTCGGATTTCGCAACGTGATGGACAAACCGGCCCTTCTGGAGGAATTCCACCGGGTGCTGGCCCCTGGAGGCCGCCTGCTTATCCTGGAGCTTACCACGCCGTCGCTGGAGCCGCTTCGCACGCTGTACCGGGGATATTTCGAGAAGGTCCTTCCCGCGGTGGGCCGACAGGTTTCCAGGCACGGCAGCGCTTATGCCTACCTGCCGGATTCCGTCGCCAGGTTCCCGGACAATCCGCTGGTGGCCGCGATGATCCGCGGGGCCGGTTTCATGGCCTTGGAGGTGAAGCCGCTGAGCCTGGGCATCTGCACCCTGTTCGACGCGATGAAGCCGGTGTGACGCCGGAGGACCCGGTTTTCCGAACGCGGCCGGGGAGGTTGGGGGCTGCTACCCCCGCGTACCGAACGCGCCGCCCTTTTTGTACACCTCTTCCAGTTGCCGGGCCAGCACCCGGTTGTCGAACCGGGCCGCCACCTTTGCCTTGCCCCGTTCGATCACTGTTTTTCGCAATCCCGGTTCCGTGAGAAGCCTCCGCATGGCCGCGGCAAGGGCCTCCGGATCCCCGGGCCGCACCAGAAGCCCGGTTTTCCCGTGCTCCACCAGTTCCGGTATGGCGGAGACCTCCGTGGCCACCACGGGCACCCCCATGGCCATGCTTTCCACAAGCACGTTGGGAATTCCGTCCCGGTCGCCGTTTTTAGCCACCTGGCAGCCCAGCGTGAACAGATCGCTTTTTTCGTATTCGCCCAGGACCTCCTCGTGCGGGAGGGTGCCCGGAAAATCGCAGCGATCCGACAGGCCCAGTTCCCGGACCAGGGATTTCAGTTTCTCCCTGTCGTCGCCGTCGCCGATTATGGCATGAGTGAAATCCAGGCCCGAGTCGGCCAGGATCCTCAAGGCCCGGTACACCGTGGGCAGGCCCTTCTTCTCCACCATGCGGGCCACTGTCAGAATCCGGTATGGCGGTTTCGGCTCCGTTTTCGGACCATCTTTCGGATTGAACAGGGACAGGTCGATGCCGTGGTACACGCAATGGATCGGTGTATCGGCGCTTTTCGCGACACCATGCAGGTAGCGGCGGTTGGCCTCGGTGCAGGTCACCACGAACGCGGCCCCGGCCATCTTCTCCGCAAGCTGCCTCGGATCCTGGGTGTAGATGTCCTTGGCATGCGCGAAGAAGCTGTAGGGAAGGCCGGTGAGCAGACTCGCGAACATGGCCACCGACGTCGGCGAATGGGCGAAGTGGGCGTGGAGATGCACAACCCCCGAATCGCGCAGGAGCCGGTCGGCCAGGTAGCCGGCCTGGAACAGGTGTTTTAGGGTGGCGCTTTTCCGCACCCGTGCGAAGCGCCGGGCCGCCAGCGCCGCGGCCGCCCGGTACCTGCCGGGCTCGCTCGCCAGCCACCGGAGGTTGTGCCGAAGGAAAACGGGCAATGGAGCCAGAAGGGTTTCAGGCAGGTAATCCACACGGGCGCGGACACGCTTTATGCTGGCGTGGGAAAACGACTCCCTGGGCTGGCGCATGGAGAGGATTCGGACCCGGTGTCCCATTCGTTCAAGGGCCAGGATTTCGTTGGATATGAAGGTTTCCGAGATGCGGGGGTATCCCTTGAGGATCATGCCCAGGCAGGGAGCTTTGTCGTCGTTCATCAGTCCTATTCCCACATGCGCGCGATACGTTCCTTGATGATGTCCAGTCCGGTGAGGGAAAACGACCCCATGGCGGCGCGGTACGGGGCCGGGTTGTCCAGCATGGCCAGGATCTTCTCCCGCAACCGGGCGGGTTCCAGGGAGTCCCACCGGATGTAGTCCGCGAGGCGCTTGTCGGCCATGACCCCGGCGCGGATGAGCTGCTCCCTCCTGGGCGTTTCCCTGGGCACCAGCAGGCTCAGCGTGCCCTGGCTCAACAGCTCGCACACGGTATTGTAGCCGCCCATGCTGACCACGAGGTCCGCCGCGGCCAGCATCCTCTCCATGTGCTGGAAGAACTCATAGAAGTGCGCCCCCAGGCTGTCGGCCCGCTCCCTGGTGCGGTCCCTTTCGGTCCGGGGCATGAACGGCCCGGTGACCAGGGCGCTCTTGAAGGGCACCGGCCCGGCCTCCAGCATGGACAGGAAGATGTGCATGAGACGCTGGCCGTCGCCCCCACCTCCGGTGGTGACCACCACGAGGCGGTCGTCGGGCCCCACGCCCAGGTCCCGCCGCATCCGGGCCACGTCCGCGGGGTCCGGCACGGTCCGGGGTATGTAGCCGGTGTATACGACCTTTTCGCTGACCGATTCGGGGATGTCGTATTCCCTGACCGGGTCGTAGAGCTGTTGTTCGCCGTAGACCCAGATTTCGGAATACAGGTCGTCCAGCACCTCGTAAACGCCCTTGTCCCGCCAGTCCTTGAGGATGACCTCCCTGTCGTCCATGATGTCCCGCAGGCCCAGGACGGTGCGTGTCCTGGGCAGCGATTTTCGCATCCACTTGAGCGTGTGGTAGACCTCTTTCTTGAGGCCGAGGGGTTCCTTGTCCACGACGAAAAGGTCCGGGGCGAACGCCTTGGCCGTGGCCGTTATGATGTTGCGACGGATGTTGATGGCGTGCTGCGGGTGGATGCGGATGGAAAGGGGCTGGTACTCCTCGTTGGTGCGCTTGATCATGCCCGGAATCCGGACGAAGTCCACGTGCTCGGGAAAGGTGAACCGGCCCACCAGCGGGCTGCCCGTCATGATCAGCACGTTGCAGTTGGGGCCGCGAAGGTGGTTGGCGATGGACATGGTACGCCTGATGTGTCCCAGACCGTACGTGTCGTGGGAGTACATCAGGATGTTGTGGGCGGATTTGTTCCTGCGGCTCATGCGCGCCTATGTCCCGGATTCGGTGGGCCCGACTCCACGGTGAGGTTCAGGTTGTGCCGGCCAGTGTCTTCCGCACGGCCTCGCGGATACGGCCTTCGTCCATGTCCGGTCGTTCTCCGATCTTTTTCGCGGGCACGCCGCCCCAGATCTCGTAGGGCCCGGGATTTTTCGTCAGGACCGCCCCGGCCCCCACTACCACGCCGTCGGGGATTTCGGTTACCTGGTAGAGCACCCTTGCCGCGTCGTGAATCCACACGTCTTCGCCGATCACCTTGTCCTGGTACAGCACGCCGTATTGCTCCTGCAGCTCCAGAAGCGGGCGCTTCCGGCCCAGGTGCACGTGGTCGTGGGTGTAGAACCTGGCCCGCGCCCCGATCATGCACCATGCGCCGATGTGTATGTTGGCGGTACAGTCGAAATAGGCGAACCGGCTGATGGCCACGTTGGTTTCCCGGTCCGGGGTGGTGAAAACCCCCGGGGACAGAATCACCCTGCCCTTGTGGACGTCGCCGTGCGGCCTGTGGGAAGCCTGCTCGATGGCCTGCTCCAGCCGGGCCCGGGACAGGGTCGCGCATTCATAGCCCAAGTCGGTCCTCCTTTGGCCCGTGCCGCGGCCGGGCGCGGGGGATGTCGTCCGGCGGGACGGCTTCCGGAACGCGGGGCCATCATAGGCAAGGCCGCATGGCCTGTCAACCGGCCGGGGAATCCGGCGCAGCGCCGCCCGTGCCGGCGGCGCCCGGCGCGGGTCCTCCCCGTGGCCCCAACACCTCGTTGAGGGCGGCGGAAAGGGTGGTGATGTCAAATGGCTTCTGAACAAAGGCGTTGCAGCCTTTCTCCAAAATGTGGGAGGCCTGGCCCCGGATCGAGTAACCGCTGCACAACAGCACCTTCACCCCGGGATCGATCTCCCTTAGCAGTTCATAGGTCTCCTCTCCGCCCATCCCCGGCATGATCATGTCCAGGATCACCACGTCGATCTCCTCGTGCCGCTCCCGAAAAATGTCCGCCGCCTCTACGCCGCTCCCGGCCTCCAGCACCCGGTAACCCAGCGCCCTGAGCATCTGCGCGCCCACGTCCAGCACCATGGCCTCGTCGTCCACCAGCAGCACGGTCTCCGTCCCCCTGCGCACGTCCGCGGAAACCGACTCCACGGCCGTTGCCCGGCCGCGGGACGCGGGAATGTACAGGTTGAACGTGGAGCCCCTGCCCTTTTCACTCTGTACCGTGATCATCCCGTTGTGGTTTTTCATGATCCCGTAGGCCGAGGCCAGTCCCAGTCCGGTGCCCCGACCCTTTTCCTTGGTGGTGAAAAACGGGTCGAATACCTTGGTGCACGTCTCCGCGTCCATGCCGTGGCCGGTGTCCCGCACGGAAATGCGCGCGAACGGTCCCGGCCGGGCGTCGAAAGGGCCGGTGAACTCGGCGTCCAGGAAAACGTTTTTCGTCTCTATGTACAGGTCGCCTCCGTCGGGCATGGCCTGCCAGGCATTGACGAACAGATTCAAAAGCACCTGCTCGATCTGGCCCCGGTCCACGTCCACCGTGTGGACGCCGGCATCGAAACGGGTGTGGATGCGGATTTCCTTTCTGGTGCGCCCGAACATTTCCGCGGTGTTGGACACGAGGTCGTTGGGATTTTTGGGCTTGACCTCGTACTTGCCTCCCCGCGCCACTCCCAGAAGCTGTTTGGTCAGTTCCGCGCCGCTGGTGACGTGTTGCTCTATCTTCCTCAGCTTGTCATGGAGGGGATGGCCGCGGTCCATGTCCAGCAGCATGAGGGACACATAGCCCTGGACCCCCATCAGCAGGTTGTTGAAATCATGCGCCACGCCCCCGGCCAGGGTGCCGATGGCCTCCATCTTCTGCGCATGCTGAAGATGCGCCTCCAGGCGCTTGTTGTAGCTCACGTCGCGCAACACCCCCAGCGTGCCGATGACCTGGCCACGTTCATTGCGCAGAAACGAGGCGGACAGGTTCACGTCGATGATCCTGCCGTCCCTTCGGCGGACCTGCATCTCGTGGTTGGTCATGCCGCCGGTCTCCCTCAGGCCGCGCATGATCTTCCTGGCGTCCTCCCTGCCCTGGACGTAGTAGTACTCCACCTTGCGGGCCATCATTTGATGGGGAGTGTAGCCCAGGAGCTCGAACACGCTGGGCGTCGCGAATTCGATGTTGCCGGCCAGATCCGTGGACACGATCGTGTCGATCGAGCTCAGCATGATGTTCTGCAGAAAATTCTTGGTCTGGCTCAGCTCCGCCTCCATGGCCCTGCGCTCGGTCACGTCGCGCACGATGCCGCGGAAGCCGACCTTCTCGCCCCGATCCCGGATCAGGGAGACGCTCACCTCCAAATCCCGCTTCTGCCCTTCCTTGGTGACAATCCGCCATTCCACGCCCGTTGCCGGCTTGCCCGTGCGAAACACCTGGTTGAAGGACTCGAACGTTTTCCTGATGTGCTCGGGGTCCGAGTACTCCCGGTTGTTCATGCCCAGAAGCTCGCGTCCGCTGTACCCCAGGATTTCGCACAGCTTGTCGTTGAAGAACACCAGGTCGCCCTCGAGATTGGTCTCGTAGTAGGCGTCCTCGATTCCGTCCAGAATGGTTCGGTAACGTTCCTCGCTCTCACGGAGCGCGGTTTCCCGCAGGCGGATGGCCTCGGCCATGGCCTCCAGGTCCCGGGCCAGGGTGTCCACCTCTCCATAGTTGTGCCGGCTGATGTGCGCGTCGTATTCGCCCATGGCCAGACGCTTGGAATATCGTGAAAGGGTCTGCAGGGGACGGGTGAGCCTGCCCGAGAGCCATACCGAAACGCCGAAGGAGAACACCAGGGTCAGGCACAGCCCGACCAGGAAGATTTCCGTGAGATGCCGCACCGGGGTGAAAGCCTCGTCCTCCCGCTGCGTGACCACTACGGCCCACCGGGTTGGGGAGACCGCCGCCGCGGTTGCCAGAACCCGCTCCCCGTTCAGCACGATGTGGGCCCTGCCCTCCCTCAGGCCGTGATCGACCCGGAGTTCGCGCATGGAATCCACGCCCGGCAGGCTTTGCGGCTTGCCGTCGGGACGGGCCAGGACATTGCCGTTTTCGTCCAGGACCACGGCGAACCCGGTCTTGCCCAGGGAGACCTTGCCCACGATGTCGTTCAGGAGGTGCAGATTCAGGTAACCCACGGCCACTCCGCCGGGAATGGTACGTGTCAGCACCAGCAGGGGCATGTCGGCGCCCGTGGATTTGAAGGTGGATGTCAGCCCCCGTGTCGGACCGAAATCGAACTTGCCCAGAAAGTCCATGGAGGTGAGGTCCGCGCCGGTTCGCCTGGACCGGGGCGGAGCGGAGTGCAGAACCTTCCCGGCTTCGTCGATGATCTGGATGGTTTCAAACAGGGAGTTGCGCCGGAGCACGGATTCGAGATAGGCGTCCAGCCTTTCCGGGGCCACGGGGCCGTTTTCGCGCATCACGTCCCCGGCCTGGGCCAGTATGCTCATTTGCGGAACCAGCCACTGCTCCACCTCGCTAGCCAGGGATTGCGCCAGAAGCAGGTTCTTGCCGGTGATTTCCCGCTCGAGGAACGCGGTCAGGACCGCAAGCGTCGCCAGTCCCACCAGAAGCAGCGGCAACGTGGACCACAGTATGCCGTGCATGGCGAGAACGTTGCGAAAGCTCCTGCCTGCCATGGATGTCTCTCCGCCGCCAGGTCTGGAACGTTCGGGCCGGCGCGCTCATGGGGTGTCCGGACAACCGGGGAGTGGAACACAACCCCGGTCCGCGGCCGCCTGGGGCGTACGCGTGATGGTATGGGATACCACATGTGGCCGCGTTACACAAACACGGGAACGGGAGGCTTGGACCGAAAGTTTTCCGGGGGATGGAATGGCGGCCAGGAGACTGTCGCCAGCGGGTCCGGGGGATGTCGGGGCGGCCCCCGGGATGCCATTTGCGCCCCGTCGAAACCGGAAAACCCGCCTCTTCGGCGGGGTGCTTTAGAGGCGTTCTCACAAGACGTTTTCCAAGGACGGGCAAGTCAGCCAGGGGGTTCAGGATATTGTTTGACAGGCGAATGGTGTTATGGAGGGTGGGAATTTATTGAGGAGAGTTTGGATTGAGTATTGACACGGTGCATCATAGGTGTTTAACTGGGCGTGAAATTAGACTGACATGTCAGTCTAAGGGGCCGGGCGCACTCCACGAAAACAGCCCGACCTCGATGAACCGCGCCAAAACACCCTTCGCGGTTCATACGGCCCCCGGACGCAGGGACAACCGATACCACAAATCAGGCGCGGCCTCCCCAAAACGGACGCACCCCGAGGCGGCGCCTGATCCCACGGAGGTAACCAACATGACCGTCTCGCCGTTGTACATACGCCACCAGACAGCCGTCATAGGCGCGCTCATCAAAACCGCAGCCAACGGCGGCAAGGGGAAATCCTGGAAGAAACCGGCTCAGCCGCCGCCCCCTGTCACCGCCACTCTGCCGCCCCGGCCCAGGGACCTGGTGGCCGACTACATCCGCCACGTGGGGGGCGATCCGTCCTGGTACAAGGGCACCCTGCCTCCACATCTGTTCCCCCAGTGGGGTTTCCCTCTGCTGGCCAAAACCCTGGCCGGCCAGCCCTACGATCTCACCAAGGTGTTGAACGGAGGGGCGACATTCAAGGTGAACCGTCCCATCCCGCTGGACAGGCCTTTGGTGTGCACGGCAAGGCTCGCCGGCGTGGACGAGGACGACTCCAAGGTACTGTTCCGCCAGGCCCTCACCACGGGTACGCCCGAGGACCACAACATGCTGGAGTGCGAGGTTCAGGCCCTGCTGCCCAAGCGTGGCGGCAAGAAGAAAGGCGGGGACAGGGAAAAACCTCATGTCCCGCAGGGTGCCCGCGAGGTGGGAAACATGAAACTTTCTTCGGGTGTCGGCCTGGACTTCGCCCTCCTCACCGGGGACTTCAACCCCATCCACTGGATACCGCCTCTGGCCCGCATGTCCGGGTTTTCCAACAACATCAACCACGGCTTTTCCACAATGGCCCGGACCATCGAAATCCTCAACCGGAACATGCTGGCCGGCCGGCCGTACCGGCTCCGGGGTTTTTCCTGCCGGTTCACCCGGCCTCTGGTGCTGCCTGGAACGGCCTACGTGTTCACCGCGGACAAGAATACCCTGTACACGGCGCCGGCGCGTACCACCCAACCCTATCTGCTGGGCGAATACGAACTGGCCTGAACCGATTTGCCCCAAACAACGAAAGACCTGAAATCCAACCCGCAGGAGGAGACAACATGGGAGACAGACTGCTTGAAATCAGCCGGAACGACATGGCCAGAAACATCATAAAGGGCCTCGGCCTTCCCCTGCCCCTGCCCCAGCCGCTGGACCGGGCTGATGGTCCGTGGGATGACCAGCCCCTGATGGACTACCAGGTGGCCGTGGGCCACGCGAAAAAGTCGGAACTGGGGGCCGTCCTGGCCAGAACCCTGCCCGCGGCCGGCGCCTGGTGCCTGGTATCGGCCGGGGACAAGGTTCTCAGGGACTACCAGGAGCACGGCGACGCCTGGGGCCGTATCCCGAAAGCCGTGGCCAATGACGGCGCCATCGAGGGCGCCCGGATCAACGGCATCGTGTTCGACGCCACCGGAATGTCCGAGCCCGCGGACCTCTTCCCCATGTACGAATTCGTACACACCAAGATGCGCGCGCTGGCCCGGTGCGGCCGGGTCATCATGATCACCCGTCCCTGGGAAAGCATCAAGGACCCGGCCGGCGCGGCCGCGGCCCGGGGGGTGGAGGGATTCACCCGTTGCGTGGGCAAGGAGGTCGGCAAACTGGGCGCCACGGCCAACGTGGTCACCGTGGAGAAGGGAGCCGAGGACCGCCTGGAACCGGTGCTGCGCTTTTTCCTTTCCAAACGGTCCGCCTACGTTTCCGGCCAGCCGATCAACGTGACCGCCGACACCAAAGCGCCCGAGGCCCCGGTCAACATCCGGCCCCTGGACGGAAAATCGGCCCTGGTCACGGGCGCCGCCCAGGGCATCGGCAAGGAAATCGCCAGGACCCTGGCTCGCGAAGGCGCCAGGGTCATCTGCATGGACCTGCCCAATTCAGAGGACCTCACGGCCCAGCTCGCACGGGACATCGGCGGCACCGCCCTGCACCACGACATCACCGCGGACGACGCGGCCAGGGTCATTACGGAACACGTGAAACAGCACCACAACAAGAAACTGGACATCATCGTCAACAACGCCGGCGTGACCCGGGACAAGATGCTCAAGAACATGGACGAGCAGCGTTGGAACATGGCCATTGAAATCAACCTCCGCAGCGTGATCCGGGTCACCGACGACCTGCTAAAGCTCATGCCCGCGGACGGCAGGATCGTGTGCCTGGCCTCCATCGCCGGGATCGCGGGCAACGTGGGTCAGGCCAACTACGGCGCGTCCAAGGCCGGCATCATCGCCCTGGTCAAGACCCTGGCGCCCACGCTGGCCAAGAAGGGCATCTGCGCCAATGCCGTGGCTCCGGGCTTCATCGAGACCCGCATGACCGCCGCCATCCCGTTCGCCACCCGCGAGGCCGGACGCCGTCTTTCCAGCCTGTCCCAGGGCGGCCTGCCCGAGGACGTGGCCGAGGTGGTCTGCTTTCTGTCCTCGCCGCAGGCCAGCGGGATCAATGGCGAGGTCATCCGAATCTGCGGCCAGAATTTTTTGGGGGCGTAACAAATCGGCACGGAACCGGTTCAACCGAAAACACGAAAAGGAGCATCATCGAAATGGCTACACAAAAGAGCAGCACCCAGTCCAAGTCCTCGACCAAGTCCACCGCGAAGAAGAACGGCCGACGCGCCGTGATCGTCGGCGGTGTCCGCACCCCCTTCATCCGGGCCTTCGGGCCGTTCACCAAGCTGGACACCATCAAGTTGGGCACCGTTACGGTACAGGGCCTCCTGGACAGATTCCCCGTACCCTGGAACGAGATCGACAGCCTGGTCTGGGGCGGCACCATGCTCCCGGGCGGCATCGCCGTGAACATGGGCCGTGAAATCGTGTTCGACGTGGGCCTGCCCATGCGCGTGGAGTCCTACACGGTGACCCGCGCCTGCACCACCAGCATCCTGTCCACCACCCTGGCCGTGTCCGCCATCGAGCGCGGCGACGCGGACGTCGTCATCGCCGGCGGCAGCGACTCCACCAGCAACGTGGACGTGCGGCTTCCGCCCGGCGCCGTGCACAAGGCGGCCCCGGTCGTCATGTCCGCCAAATCCGGCCCGGTGGACTACCTCAAGCTCATGACTCAGCTGAACCTGAAGAAGGACCTCCTCCCCAAGCAACCCAGTATCCGCGAGCGCATGACGGGCGAACTCATGGGCGAGTCCGCAGAGAAAATGGCCGAGCGCAACCAGATATCCAGGGAGGCCCAGGACGCCTTCGCCTACCAGTCCCACTCCCGGGCGGCCAAAGCCGTCGAATCCGGCCGGTTCGACAAGGAGATCATTCCGGTGGAAACCCCGGACGGAAACACGATTTACGCGGACAACATTATCCGTGGCGACACCACGGTGGAAAAGCTGGCCAGGTTGAAGCCCGCGTTCGCCGAGGGAGGGACGTTGACCGCGGGGAATTCCAGCTCCCTAACCGACGGCGGCTCCGCGGTTCTGCTCATGAGCGAGGAAAAGGCCAGGGCCCTGGGCTTCACGCCCCTTGCGGCAATTCCGGCATGGTCCTACGACGCCGTGGACCCCTGGGACCAGCTGCTGATCGGACCGGCGCTGTCCATGCCACGCGCCGCGTTGAAGGCGGGGATGACGGCCAGTGACTTCGATCTCGTGGACATCCATGAGGCCTTCGCCGCCCAGGTCCTGTCCGTGCTGAAGATGCTGGGCAACGACGCGTTCTGCAGGGAGCGCCTGGGCCTGGAGGGCAAATTCGCCGACTTCGCACCCGGGGACATCAACGTGCACGGCGGCTCGGTGGCCCTGGGCCACCCCTTCGCGGCCACCGGTACCCGCATGATCACCACCGTGGCCAACGAACTGGCTCAGACCGGCAAGGGCACCGCGTTGCTGGGCGTATGCGCCGGAGGCGCCCTGTCCGCCGGCCTGGTCATGGAAGCCGTATAGCGCGCCGAACACCGCCGGGCCGCCCCGGGGCGGCCCGGCAACCGGTTGCGCCGCCGACGGCGGCGCGCGCCACAAGGCACCTCATTTTCCTGAAGGACCGGATATTGCCGCCGGGGAGGGAGCCGATTCCTTTTCGGCGGCATTTTTGTTGCATTTTCGCATCCACCCGAACGAGCGCTTGTTCCCTCTTTTCAAACGCGCCGTATTCTGCTATTTTTACAACACTCGGACTAAATATGAACACCGGGGGCGGCTTTCCCTGTCACCGGCGAAACGGGACAACCTTAATGTATCGAGGTAGAGGCGATGAAAGACCTGTCGGGCAAGCTGGTGCTGATCACCGGCGCGGCGAGCGGAATCGGGAAGCGGATGGCCGAGCTTTTCGGCGAGGAAGGCGCCAGGCTGGCGTTGTGGGACATCGACGAGGCACGGGTCAGGGAAGTTGCCAGGACGCTGAATGCACGCGGCGCCAGGACCCGGGCCTATGCCTGCGACGTGTCCAGCAGGGAGGCGGTGTACGAGACGGCGGCAAAGGTGAAAAAGGACCTTGGCCAGGTGGACGTACTGGTGAACAACGCCGGCATCGTCACGGGGCGACCCTTTCTGGAGTGCACGGACGAGCAGTTGGAGAGGACCATCGGCGTGAACCTCATGGCCCATTTCTGGACGGCCAAGGCCTTTTTGCCGGACATGGTGGCCAAAAACCGGGGACACATCGTGACGATCGCATCCTCGGCAGGGTGGCTCGGGGTGAACCGGTGCGCGGATTACTGCGCGTCCAAGTTCGGCAACGTGGGCTTCGACGAGGCCCTGCGCATGGAGCTTCGCGGCCAGGGAGCCACCGGCGTCAAGACCACCTGCGTGTGTCCCTACTTCATAGACACCGGCATGTTCGAGGGGGTGAAGACCGGTTTCGGCAAACTTCTGCCCATATTGAAGGAGGATGACGTGTCCCGGAAGATCGTGGCCGCGGTGAAGAAGGACAAGCCCATGCTGCGGCTTCCCTGGATGGTGTCCACGATTCCGCTGTTCCGGTTGCTGCCTACCAGGGTCATGGACGCGGCGGCGGATTTTCTGGGGGTGAGCAAGGCCATGTCGGAATTTCAGGGACGCCACGGCGGCGCGGGGCATTGATGCCGATTCGCGTGCAATGGGTTCCGGGTGGAAAAGGCCGCGAGAACTCCCACCGTCCCGGGGCCGGTTCAGGGCAGTGTCCGTCGGCCTGCCACCGCTTTGCGCGGTCCCTAGTCCAGTGGTCGCCCCCTGAGCGGTTTCACCACCCTGGTGCCCGCCATGCGGTCGTGCCAGGCCCTTCGTTCGGCATTGGCGAGAGCCGCGAACCAGCCGGCGAACAACGGCAGGGTGCTGGGTATCTCGGCCAGCGCACGGCCAAAGGCGCGCCGGAAGCCCGGCCTGCCGTCGGGTCCGACGACCCGGATGCCCAGGGCCAGTTTGCCCGGAGTCGCCCCCGTCCCCGAGACGAGCACGGCGTCATAGACCAGGATGGCCGCGACAAGGGCCCCCAGGGCCCACCCGGCCAGGGGCCAGGGTTGCTCCATTATCATGGACGGGGCGCGCCAGTCCGTGGCGAATCCGGCAGCCAGGGCCAGCAGCCCGGCGACGATCACCACGTCCAGAAGGCGAGCCAGGAACCGGCGGCCCAGGCCGGCGACTTCCGGCGGAGGGCCTGACACCCGGGAGGCGATCTCCACCTTGACCCCGCATTCCGGACACATCCAGGATTCGCCCCGCCTGACCATGTCGCCGGAGCCGAATTCCATGCCGCATTGCGTGCAGGCATGGCCGGCGATTTCCGCCTGGAGCATGCCGGCCCGGCCGGTGTCCGGCTGCTCAAGGGGGTACTGCGAGGCCACGCCGGGTTCCACGGCTTCCTCGGGCCTGATTTCGGGAACGGGTTTTGGGGCCTGCGGCGCCTTTTCGGCGGCCTCGCTCCGCAAATCCTTTGGCGCCACCCGGTCGAAGCTCTCCCAGTCGTCCATTCCCCTGGTCCACACCAGGGTCCGGGCATGTATTTCACCGTGGGCCACGAGGTCCGGCAAGAGGCTTTCGTCCACCGGCCCCCGGGGCTCGCGTCCCTTTGCATAGTACCATTCCATGTCGGTTCTCTCCCCCCTATCAGCCCGTTGAAAAACTCGAAATTGGCAGCCTGTTCAAAAACGATGAGATG
>JBKHBM010000039.1:0-35657 GCA_046542385.1 Desulfatibacillaceae bacterium
TTGATGCTGCCCGCGGTGTCGATGTCCACGGTGCCGGTCCCGGCCGTGGTGAGGGCCTGGACGCTGTGCGCGGTGCCGCCTGTGGCGCCGAGGCCGATGGTGATGTCGGCGTTGGTGCCGCCGCCGTTGGTGGTGTTGACCGCGCCGACGGTGGAGTCGCCGGTGCCCGTGGCGGCGGCGATGGTCACGTCGCCGCCCACGGTCTTGATGGCGCCCACGGTGACGGGGGCGTTGTTCACCAGGATGTCCACGGAGCCGGTAGCCGTGGTAATCGGGTTGATGGTGGCGTAGCCGTCGATGTTGAGATCGACGTTGCCGGCATTGTTGGTGGTGATGTTGTTGAGGTTGTGCGGGTTGGCGGAACCCACGCTGCCCAGGGTGACCGTGACGTCGCCGCCGACGCCGCCTCCCCCCGCGCTGATGGTGCCGAGCTTGGACTGGCCCGTGCCCGCCAGCAGGCTCACGTCGCCACCCGAGGTGGTCATGCTGCCGACATTCAGCACTCCGGAATTGGTGTTCAGTTCAATTTTGCCACCCGAGGTGGTGATGGTGCCGGCGGTGATGTCGCCACTCGTGTTGGCGGCCAGGCTGCCGCCATTGGTGGTGTACGAACCCTTCATGATGATGCCGGTGGTGGCGTCCATTGTGAAATTGCCACCGTTGAGCATATCGACGTTGTAACTGCCCAGGTTGATGGCGCCGTCCGTTGCGATACCCGTGGCGTCCGCGACCAGGGAGAACGTCTGGCCGGCACCCGCCTGCATGGAGAGAACGTCGTCGTCCAGGGACACTATGGTGATGTTGTTGTTGGCCTGCAGAGTGACGGAACCGGTGAGGGCCTCCAGTGCGTTCTCGTAAACGAAGAGGTCTCCCGTGGACGTGGGTTCGTTGGGCGCGATGCTGCCGTCATCCAGTTCCGGGGAGTTCTGATTGACGCTTCCACCCTGCACGATGGCGATGTTCCAGGGATCGAAGAGAATCTGGCCGGCCTGGCCGTCCGTCGCGCTGACCTTCACGGTGCCGGCGAAGCCCAGGTTCTGGCCGGCGGAGATTTCCACGAAGCCGCCGTCGCCGGAGATGTCGCCGCCGGTGGCCTCGGTGTGCGCGCCGGCCCTGTAGTCCGTGTCGCCGTCGGACCAGTACACCACGGAGCCGCCGTCGGAATCGGCGCCAGCGCCATTGGCGGTGATTTCGGAGTCGTTGCCGGCCGTGGTGAGGGTGTCGGAGTCCAGCCGGATGTCTCCCGCGTCGCCGCCGGAGCCCGCGTCGGCGGTGATGGTGCCGTTGTTGTAAACCTTGTCGCCTTCCATGGTGACCGTGCCGCCGTCCGCGCCGGGTTCGGCGCCGGAGGCGTCGAGGGTGCCGGTGTTGGCCACCACGCCGGAGTCTCCGCCGGTAAGGATGATCTCGCCGCCCTTGTCGATCACACCCTTGGCCTGGACCACTCCGGTATTGTTGACGACACTGTCCAGAACCGTGTTCATCGTCCGCGCGGACAGCACCACGCGGCCGCCGTCGGCCTGGATCGCGCCGGAATTCAGGACGCCCGGATTCAGCGCCTCTCCGTCCGGTCCCACGATCTGCGCTGCGGTGGCTTCGTCCACGGCGAAGTTCACGAGACCGTCGCCCTCGAAGTCCATGGTCATCTTGTTGCCCGAGGCGAGCACAACCTGTCCGAGGTCCGCGGCCACGAAGCCGTCGTTGATCACGGTGGAGCCGGCCAGGATGGCGTAACCGCCGTTGTTCACCTGGATGTCGCCACGGTTGATCACGTAACCGGCCTTGCCGTTCTCGCTCTTGAGGGTGTAGCGGCCCGCGAAGAAGTCGTCCTCCTCCATGACCAGGGAAGACGCCAAAAAGCCGGCGGTGTTGATGTGGGCATCGGATCCTATGAGCACACCACTGGGGTTCAACACCCACACCTGTCCATTGGCCACCAGTTGTCCGAGCAGGGAGGACGGGTCCTGTCCCATGACGCGCTGTACGAACACGGAGTCCGATCCGGGCTGGACGTACCGGTGCAGCTCGTTCACGCCGATGTTATAGGAGTCGGTCTTGTTGAACACCTTGTCCGCGTACTGCTTGTACGTGGTGGTGTTTCCGTCCACGGTCTTGTCGAACCCGGCGCCGGCGACGACGGCGCTGGGTGCGGCCAGGAGTACGAGAGCGCCTCCCAGCCCGATGCCGAGGCGCTGCGCGCGGATGGCGCTGCGTTCCAGGGACGTGCATCCCATGCGTCCGGCATACAGACCTTTCCTTCTCATCTGGGCTCGTTTGATCTTTCTGCTCAAGCTGGCCATAAGACACCCTCCTTATATATTGAGCGAAAACCGTTTTTGGGCGGTGTAGACTGAATTGATATTGTAAATGGCGTGCGCCATTCGTTTTCCCTCTTTAGTAGGAAACCTGGCACTGGATGTACCAGATGCCGTTCTGTTCCACGCTTTCGTCCCTGGGTTCGGTCTCGCCGACGCTCTTGGCCCAGTCCACGCGCAGCTTCACGTAGGGGTCGTAGTTGAACCGGAGACCGACGCCGAGGCCGGAAATCTCCGTGTCGTCGATCAGCCGTTCGGCGCGGAGCTTGTCGTTGATGGAGACAAAGCCGTAGTCGTAGAAGGCGGCGAGGGCCAGCGTGTCGAAGACGGTCTTGCCGGTGTCGTACCAGCGGATGTTCCTGGTACCGGGGATGGGGACCTGGGCTTCGGCCGTGAGGTAGTAGCCGGAGTCGCCGGTGTACTCGCCCTGCTCGAAGCCGCGAACCGTGCTGGAGCCGCCCACGGCAATCATCTCGGAGGAGGCTAGGCGGTCGGGGGACCATTGGCCGCGACCGGCGAGTATCAGGCTGGCATGGCCCCAGAGGTCCTGGATGCGGGACGCGTCCACCTCGAACTTGCTGGATACCACTTCCGTGGGGATGCGGACGGTATCGTTATGGGCTTCATCCATGCCGCCGAAGACACCGCTGAAGTACTGGTAGCCGCGGAGGCCGACGTTGTTGGCGCCGCCGAACACGTCGACCCACTGGAGAGAGGTTCCGACATTGGCCGCGCGGATCTTGTCCTCGCCCACGTTGTTGTAGGTGGCGATTTCGTTTTTCACGTTCTTGAGTTCAAATCCACCGGACACATACCAGTTGAGGTACCTTCCGCGGATAAAGGGATGCTTGACGTAGAGTCCGCCGGCATTGGTCCTGGAGGAGAAGTCCAGGATTTCCGCTTCGGCGCCCAGCTCGTAGTAGAGATGCTGGTAGTAGAGGCCAAGACGGGTGCCGGAGTATCCCAGGGGCTGAACCCATTCGCCGCGGATGTAGTACATCTCGTCGATGAACCCGTTGCCGGTCACGAAGCGCAGGGTAAAGGAGTCGCCCAGTCCGGTGAGGTTGTAGACCGAGCCGGTGGCACCGTAGCGCTCGCGGGAAACGAATTCCGAGCCGAAGTTGTTGAAGTCCAGGCTGGCGTGCACGGGGTATTCCTCGCTGACGTCCAGGACGATGTCCGAGGTACCCGGTTTTTCACCGGGCTTGAAGGTGGCCTTGACGTTCAGGCCCGGAATGTCGGTGAGCAGCAGAAGCCCGCGTTCCACGTCGGTGGTGCGTACGGCGCCCTCCCCGCGCACGATCTTGAGGGTGTTCCGGATGAGGTCGCGGCTGTAGCGTTTGTTGCCGCGGATGATGATCTCGCCCAGGCGTCCCTCGCGCACCTTGATGAGTATCTCGCCGTCCTTGATGGTCTGTGGAGGCAGATAGGCGCGGGTGAGGAAATAGCCCTGTTCCTTGTAGAACCGGGTGATGTCGTTGGCCAGCATCTGGAGGGCGGAAACCTCGACGATGCCGTCGATGTATTCCCACAACTGGCGCTCGAGCTTTTCATCAGTGTAGATACGGTTGCCCTCGAAGCGTATTGCCTCCAGGTGAAAGGTGACTCCCTCGCCGCCCTTGAGGGTGCGGCCCGTCTCTTCCTGAATGACGATTTCCGGGAGTTCTTCCGGACGCGGTGCCCCGCGTTCATTGAAGGATTCCTCGACTGCGGCCGTCGATCCCTGTGGCGGGACCTCCGTCATCTGCGCCAGGACGGGAGCGGCTGCGGTCATGAAAGCAACTGCCAGCACCAACACCACCATTGTTTTGAGCGTCTTCCTCACCTTGGCCTCCTATGTCTACACGGTTTGTCTTGACAACGTGTCGTTACCGTTTCTCAGCATGGTCATCAGCCTGGACAGGCCTTTTCCCCCTCGGTCCTCTTGTGTGGTGAATCGGTTGAAAAAGCGCATTTTTTCGGCGGTTTGCGGAACTTCCGTGATACAAACGAAGGCGGGGGCGCACCGCTGTTGGCGGGAGCGGTGCCGCGCTCTCGTAGGAAACGCTGTATCAGCATACAGTGTTTTGGAAGGGTACAGTGTGGGGACCGCCATAAAAAATCCGCTTGACATGCCGCGCAAGCGGCACATTAGGGCCGAAAAAGGCAGGTGCGCATCCTGTCCCTTCCCAGCCGCGTTTGTATATGGATACGCTAAAAAAACAGTTACGGCGCAGGCGAACTCCCTCGGGTTTTCCACAGAGGAAACTCCTTATATCAATCCCGGGGGCGTTCGTCTGTGTTCTGGGTCACCTTCTGCGTGTGTTGCGTTTCACATGGATGTCGTGTGCGATGAAACGCTCGTCGTGAGACCTGGACGACAAGGATGACAACAAGCCTGACAATTCGCCTGTCAGAAGACGAAATCCCCAAGGTGGCGAGTCCTTCATTTCCGTGTCGTCGATTCTCGTAGAAACACTTTGTGTGTCTTCATTCCGGTTTACCGGAGCGTTGGTCCCCTGTCAAGAAAAAATGTTGTAAAGACTGCCTCGAACCCTGATTTTTCAGGCTTTTCCAGCTACCGGAGACATTGCCCACGACACCCGAAAACCAGCGGGAGCCGCCTGGCCGCCTGCCGTGCCACCAAACCGCGCAAGTCCTGTTTTCACAGGCTTTTCATGAAATGACACACCGCGCCGGGATGAAACGCGTCTCCATGGATCGGCCTGGTTTTCTCCATAATTTCCGTATCTTTTGCGTGCGCCAAGCCGACCGGAACATTTCGCATGCAAACGTTTGGCATCGCTTCAGCTACCGACTGTTTCCCCTTTTCGTTCGGACCCGACCGCCGCCGGTCCGCCCCTTTTCACCTGCATGCGTCCCGGGGGGGCCTCCGCCAGGCCAGGCCCCCGGGCTTTTTACGTTTTGTTGACCCGGAACACGGGGCTATGATACACCCCGAATGGACAGGACGTTGAACCATTAACACCCTCTCCGGCAACGCCCCGCCGGAGGGCAACGGAGCCGCCATGCAGGTCGAATGTCCCAAGTGCCACACGCTGCTCGCCGTGGGAGCCCCGGGCCCGGGGCTGACCTGCCCCGAGTGCCGAACCCCGCTGGACGTGGAGTACGACGACGAAGGCGTGATGATCGTTTCAGTGGGCCAGGGGGAGGATCCGGTGATAGCGGACCATGAGCGATGGCGCGGAGTCGCGGTGATCGCCATGGTCACGGGTGCGGTGGTCCTGGTATACATAGGGGCCTCCACATTCGCCGATTTTCAGAACTATGGAATGGCCTTTTTCCGAAAAACCTCCAACCTTCTCTTCATGGGCCTCGCCGCGGGTGTTTCCCTGCTTTCCGCCGTTGGCGGCGCCGTGTTGCTGGTGCTGGTCAACAGGGAAATACGGAGGTACAACGAGGTGGTCGCACAGCGCAGGGCCGGGCACGGCGGGCGCGGCAACGAGGAACGCGCGGCATAACCCCACGGCACACCGGCAAGTCGTTTGCCAATGCACATTCCGGGAGCATGTCCATGTCCGAAAAACCCAGGCGGCCACACAACCTTGTCACTCCGTTCCCGATTCTGGGATCGCCCGAACCTGTATCCGAAAGCCCGGAACAGGCAACTCCCGCCCGACCCGCCCCTCGTGAGGCCCCATCGGAACGTGAGGCCCCATCGGAAGGGGTGTTGTTGACCGAAGAGCAGTACGGGAAGTTCAAAAAACGCATGGAGGCGGCCCGGGCACTACAGGAAAAGTACCAGAAGCTGTCCCGAGCCCATAAAAAGGCGCTGGACAGGATAGAGCGTCTCGAGGCTTCCTCGGCCCTGGCCGAAAAGGCCGACGCCATGGGCCGGGCCAGGCGTATCCTGGACAGAATGCGCACGGAGCTGAACGGAGCCCCGAAGCACATGGCGGCGCTGTTTTCCGAACTGGAAAAAACCTTTGCCCGCCTGGCGGCGGGAACAAGGGACAAGAAAACGGTGGAGCCGTCCACCCGGAAAGCCCGACCCGGGCCGAAGGCGGCAGGGCAGGAGAAGGTAAGCGGGGAAATCCCCCCGACTCCTCCCGGGCCGGACAAGGCTTCCAGGAGGCCAGCCGCCGGGAGCGGACCGGAAAAGGCGAAACGCTGAGCAGGGCGCCCCGGAATCCGCGCATCTTTCAAATTCAGGAAGAGCCAACCGCCGGCCCGGGTCATCCCGGGTTTCCGGACAAGGGTACAAGATCGATGGCATTGGGAAAAAAGGACAAGGACACGAAAAAGGAGAAGGCTCCCAGGGTAAGAGCCAGGGGCGAAATCGGTGAGAAGACCAGCTGGGACGAGGAGAACAAGAAGCTGATCGGGCTCATGCAGGCCGGCAACCTGGACGAGGCTCTGGACCAGGCCCACAAGCTGCTGGATCACGTGGACGCGAAATACGGAAAGAAGGACCACCCGGAAAAGGCCACCACATACAACAACATGGGGATGGTGCTCATGATGAAGGGAATGTGGGACCTGGCGGACGAGGCATTCCGGGACGCCCTCGAGATGCGCAAGAAGATTTACGGCAGGGAGCACCGGGAAGTGGCCGTGATATACCTGAACATGACGCAGCTGTACAAGCTGCAGGCCCAGCAGATACTGGCCGAACTGAACGTGGAGGTTCAGGAAAGGGCGTGACCCCGGACCCGGACAGGCGGAGAAGGCAAACGGGGCGCCCGTGGTGTTTTGCCGTTATCCGGCCGGCACATGCCCCCGGTGGCTCCATGCCAGGCACTCCGACGCTTTTGACAGGGCCTCCCTGGCCTCCGCGATGATGCGGGGGATCAGCTCCGCGACAGTCGGGATGTCGTCGATGGCGCCCACGGACTGGCCGATGGTCAACATGGCGTTTTCCGCGTCGCCAGTCTTCCACACCTCCTTGGCGCGCTGCCCGGACATGAGCGGAATCAGTTCGTCGAGATTTCCGTCCCCCTGTTCCGCCTCGTCGATCCTGCGCATGATGTCGTTGTTGAGGGCCCGCACCTGGAGGCCGAAGTCCTTGAACAGGCCCTTCAGGTGCAGGCCGGTGTCCGTTTCCTTCGCCTCCACCATGCGGCGATAGATGTTCTCGTGGACTTCGCAGTCCTTCGTAGCCAGAAAGCGGGTCGCCATCATGATGCCGTCGGCGCCCAGGGACAGGGCCGCGGCCAGGCTCCCGCCGTCGACCATTCCGCCGGCTGCCAGCACGGGAATGTCCACCGCCCGCACCACCCGCGGCAGGAGAATCATGGTCCCCACGTTGTCGGCGTGGGGAAAACCGCCCTCCTCGAAGCCCGCGCAGGTCACGGCATCGTACCCGGCCTTCTGCGCGTGCTCAGCGTGCCGGACGCTCCCCACCTTGTGCAGGACCTTGACCCCGGCTTCCCTGGCCATGGGAATGTATTCGGGACCCAGGAACTTGTCCGCCGGAGCGCCCGCGATTTCCAGTGCCGCCACCTTTTTCTCGCACGCCACCTTGAAGTACTCCTGCAGTTTTTCCACGGGCAGTCGGATCGAGGGCATGGTGGTGATGTTGACGATGAAGGGCTTGTCCGTAAGCTCCCGGGTGCGGTCGATGGCCTGCCGCACCTCGTCCGGGGTGTCGTAGTTTCCGGTGGTCAGGTTGCCCATGGCCCCGGCATTGCTGATGGCGGCGGCCAGTTCGGGTTTGGCCAGCCAGAGCATGCCTCCGCACTGGATCGGGTACTGGACGCCGAATAGCTCTGTCATTCGTGTTTTCATGGAATGGTCCTTTACGTTTGGCGGGGGCGGCACGGGTTGCAACGCAAGCCATCCAGCTGATTGTCCGGGCGCCGGCTACCGATCGCCGGATGCTTCGCCCACGGACGTGGTTCAGTTCAGGGTGCGTTCCGACTGGTTTTCCACCTCCCTCAACTCACTTTGCGAGTACAGGGAGATGTCCAGGTTCCATTCGGCGCGGCGGGCGGTGTCCGCGATGAGCTTGCGTACGGAGTGGATCATGTGCGGCGCCAGGGTCAGTGTGATTCCCCGGCCCGAGTTGTCGGAAAAGACGAGGGTCTTCTTCTCGTCGCCGGTTTCCCGGATGTTGAGCCTGGTCACCAGAAGTGGTTCGTCACCAAGGGGGGACACGGCGGCTTCCCCGCCGTTGTAGGGTGTCTTGAAATCCGCGGAGGAGAGCGCGGCCTCCTCCCGGAACTGCTGCACTGCCCGGCGCGTGTCCGGCTGGACGGCCGGGTCACCGGCGGTGTCGCTCTCCAGGACCTGTTCCAGTCCCTTCCACATGAGACTCACGAACCTCCTGGTGAGCCACATGCGATACTCGGCAATGCCCTCGGGCGCCGGAGCGGTGAGCCGGAGCAGCAGACGATCCTCGGCCGCGTTGTAGGTCACGTTTATCTGATTGATCTGGGTCATGGGACCTCCTGGTTGGCGCCGCCATCGGGCGCTGTGACGTGGTCCGGTTGATCGTTGTCCATTTCCCGCGGGCCATCACTCCTGGCACGGTGTCTTCACGAATACCGGCCGGTGCATCTCGATCCACTTGAGAACCTTGTCGAATTCGCCGCCCAGTTCCCGGAGGGCCTTTCCGCGATGGCTGACCTCGCTCTTCTCCGCGGAGGACAACTCCGCGAAGGTGCGGCCCTTGTCCGGGCTGAAAAAAACCGGGTCGTAACCGAATCCACCCTCGCCCCGCATCTCCCTCGTGATCTCCCCCTCGCAGCGGGCCTCGTACGTGAGGGCCTGGCCCGAGGGCACGGCCAGGGACAGAAAGCAGACAAAGGCCGCGCGCCTGTCTTCCACGTTGTCCATCTCCTCCAGCAGCTTTTCGCACCGGTCCGCGTCCGACAGCCCCTCGCCACCGTATCTGGCCGAATGCACGCCCGGACGGCCGTCCAGAGCCTCCACCGAAAGTCCGGAGTCGTCGGCCAGGGCGGGGAATCCCAGCACCCGCGCCGTATGGCTGGCTTTCTTGTACGCGTTTTCCTCGAACGTGTCGCCGTCCTCCTCCACTTCCGGAATGGGACCGAAATCATCCAGGTTTCGTATTTCCACGGGATAATCCGCCAGAAGCTCCCTCATTTCACGTGTTTTTCCCTGATTTCTCGTTGCCAGAACCAGAACCTGTTTCATGTGCTCGTTTCTCCGAAACGCCGGAACAACGGGCTCCGGCGGTGTCTTTTTGTGAAATCGGCGAGTATTTAAGGCTTTACAGCCACCAACCCAGTCGTATATGAATTGGCCCGAAAAATCAATAAAGACGCTTTCGGCGTTTACTCTGGGGCGATGGCGAAAATACCCGCCCCGCTTAATTCCAAAGGAAAACGACATGCACAAACTACTGGTCGACGAACCCGGCAAAAAGATGTTCCTACTGGGAAACGAGGCCATCGCCCGCGGCGCGGTGGAGGCTGGCGTGGCCTGCGCCACAACGTACCCCGGCACGCCCTCGTCGGAAATTTCCCTGGCCTTTTTCCAGATATCCCAGGAAACAGACCTTTACTTCGAGTACTCCACCAACGAGAAGGTGGCGCTCGAGGTCGCGGCTTCCGCGGCGAACTGCGGCATCCGCTCCATGTGCGTGATGAAGCACGTGGGGCTGAACGTGGCCGCCGACGCGTTGATGACGCTGGCCTACATCGGCACGAAGGGCGGCCTGGTCATCCTCTCGGCGGACGACCCGTACATGTTCTCCAGCCAGAACGAACAGGACAACCGCTATTACGGCAAGCTGTCCGGCCTGGTTGTCCTGGAGCCGTCCTCGGGTTCCGAGGCCAAGAGCATGATGGGGTACGCCTTCGACCTGTCCGAAAAGCTGGGCGAGCCCGTGATCCTGCGGACGACGACGCGCATCAACCACTCGACGGAGATCGTCACCCTGGGTCCCCTGAAGGAGCGGGTCACCGAGGGGAGCTTCGAGAAAAACCCGTTCCGCTACGTGGCGGTGCCTGCGGTTAGCCGCAGGCTGCATACCCGGCTGCTGGAGAAGTGGACCGAAGCCGAGGAGGTGGCCAACGACTCCATATACAATTACGTTACCGGCGCCGGATCATGGGGAATCGTGGCCAACGGCGTGAGTTACAATTACGTGCGCGACTCGGTGAAGGAGCTGGGCGTCGAGGACAAGTGCACCATACTGCGCCTGGGTTTCACCAACCCGTTTCCCAAGGAGTTCACGGCCCAGTTCCTCAAGACCGTGGACAAGGTCCTCATCGTCGAGGAAGGCGAGCCCTTCATGGAGGAGGCCATCAAGGCCGTGGCCCAGGAAAACGGTTTCACCATGCCCATCTTGGGCAAGGGCCCCGACCTGTTCTCCAGGGAGGGTGAGTTCGACCCCGCAATGGTTCAGGGCGTGATCGCGAAGACCTTCGGCGTGGACTACGCGGCTCCGCCGCTGGCCGACGTTTCGGACGTACCGGAGATACCGGCGCGGCCGCCCAACCTGTGCGCGGGATGCAGCCATCGGGCAACGTTCTACGAGGTACGGGAGGCGGCGGGCGACGCCACGATCTATCCCACGGACATCGGTTGCTACACCCTGGGACTTTTGCCGCCGCTCTCGGCGGCGGATTTTCTCATCTGCATGGGCTCCAGCGTGGGCACGGCATGCGGATTCTCAAAATTCACGGACAAGAAGGTCATCGCCTACATCGGCGATTCGACGTTCTTCCACTCCGGTATTCCGGGCCTCGTGAACGCGGTGTTCAACCAGCACAACTACACCCTGGTGATCCTGGACAACGGCACCACCGCCATGACCGGGCACCAGCCGCATCCGGGCGTGGACATGGAGGCCCTGGGCAAGACCGGGTTCGGTCGGGTGTCCATCGAGTCGGTCGTGCGGGGCATCGGCGTGGAACATGTGTGCGAGATCAACCCGTACAAGGTGAACAAGAGCATAGAGGCCTTGAGAGAGGCGGTGAACCACAAGGGCGTGTCCGTGGTCATCTCCAGGCAGCCGTGCGTGCTGTTCGCCAGGGCCCTCAAGGCGCCCAAACGCCGTCCCTTCCAGGTGGCCCAGGACAAGTGCAAAAACCACCGGCTGTGCGTGGACCGGCTGGGTTGCCCCGCCATGTTCATCGAGGACGGCAAGGTGCGGATCAACCCGATCCAGTGCACGGGATGCGCGGTGTGCGCCCAGGTCTGCCCGGAGAACGCGATCCTGCCCGTCAGCAGGTAGTCAAGTCATGACGCACTATCAAAACGCGTCATGGCTGGTGGCCGCTGCTACCGGAAACACGGATCCGATTCACGAGAATCGAATAGGATTTCAGTATCCTGAAAAATAGCCATCTGTGGTTTTTCGCCCGGCGAAAAACAGGAGACACTCATGAGCGAAAATGTTGTTCGGCTGATTATTGTTGCCGTCGGCGGACAGGGAAACCTGCTCACCGCCAAGGTGCTCGGCGAAGCATGCCTCGCCTCCGGCGTGGAGGTGCGCATGAGCGAGATCCACGGCATGGCCCAGCGTGGGGGCGTCGTGGAGTCCGCCATCATCATGGGCCCCGCCCAGAGCACCGTCATCTCCGACGGCCAGGCGGACGTGCTGGTGGGCTTCGAACCGGCCGAGACGTTGCGGGCCATCCGCCGCGCCCACAAGGACACCCTGGTCATTACCAACACGAGCCCCCTGCCCCCGTTCACCGCGGCCATCGGCAAGGGAGTGTACCCGGACCTGGACAATGTCCTGGACCTGTTGCGGCAGAAGACGGCAAAGGTAATCGCGTTCGACGCCATGGCCCTGGCCCGCGAGGCGGAGAACCCCCTGTCACTGAACATGGTGCTTCTGGGCGCGCTGGTGGCCACGGACAAGGTTCCCGTCAAGGCGGAGGCCGTGCGCAAGGCCATCGCCGACACCACCAAAAAGGATTTCGTAGCCCGGAACCAGAAGGCGTTCGACCTCGGTTTCGAGGCGGCCAGGGACGCATAACCGAACGGCGGGTGCTTCCATGTCCGAATCGTTGAAATCAAGGGCCTTGCGCATCGGGTTCAACCTTTTTCCGGCGTTGCGCAGGAGCGGAGGCCGCATCACATACTTCTCGGCGGACCGGAAGGTCCTGAAGATGCGGTTGCCGCTCAAGCTCAAGACGAAGAACTTTGTGGGCACCATGTTCGGCGGAAGCATGTACTCCGCGATCGACGGGGTGTACATGGTCCTGTTCATCCGACTGCTGGGAGACGATTACGTTGTCTGGGACCGCGAGGCGCGCATCCGCTATCTCAAGCCGGGGCGCACGGACCTTACCACGGAGTTCCGCATTTCCGACATGGAACTGGACGCCATCCGGGAGTTGCTGGAAACGGAAAAATCCATTGAGCGCATCTACCGCATCGAGTGGAGGGACGCCAACGGCGAGGTGGTGTGCACCATCGACAAGACCCTGTACTTCCGGAAGAAGGACAGACAGTAAGGAGGACCGCCGGAACGTTCCAGCGGCTTCCGGCCCGTCATGCGAATCATAGACAGCCACTGCCACATCGACGACAAGAGCTACGACAAGGATCGCGCGGAAGCCGTCCAACGAGCCGTGGAGGCCGGAGTGGCGGCCATGGTGGTCGTCGGCATTACGCCGAAAAACTGCGAACGCGTGGTTGCCCTGGCGGAGCGACACCCCGAGTGCTGGTGCTCGGTGGGCGTGCATCCCCACGACGCCAGCAGTTGTTCCGAGGACGCCCTGGCCCGCCTCAGGGAGCTGGCCGCCAGTGAGCGGGTGGTGGCCTGGGGAGAATGCGGGCTGGACTTCAACCGGATGTTCAGCCCCCGTGAGCTCCAGGAGCACTGGTTTTCCCGGCAGATGGAGATCGCCGCGGAGCTCGGGATGCCCGTGATCCTGCACGAACGGGACTCGGAAGGCAGACTCCTGGAGATGTTGCGGGATCACGCCGGCAAATGCCAACGAGGCGTGGTGCACTGCTTTTCCGGCACGCCCGACGATCTTGCCGGCTACCTGGACCTGGGCTTTCACATCGGCATCACCGGAGTGCTCACCCAGAAGGAGCGCGGCAAGGACCTGCGCGCCATGGTGGGGGACATTCCCCGGGACCGCATCCTCATCGAGACGGACGCACCGTATCTCACCCCCGCGCCGCAAAAGAACAGGCACCGCCGGAACGAGCCCGCATTCGTGGTCTCCGTGCTGGACAAACTGGCCGAGGTCCTGGGCGAGGATCGGGAGGTCCTGGCCCGGCGCACATGGGACAACACCTGCGAACTGTTCGGGATCACGCCATGAGCGACGACGACGCCAAAAAGCTGGCCCGCTTCGTGTACGAGGCCCTGCACACCAAGCGGGTTGCCCGGTCGGGCTGGTGGGTCGCCGGGGTGGACCTGCCGGAAAGCGTGGCCGAGCACGGCTTCGGCACGGCGCTGATCGCCTACCTCCTGGCGGTGATGGAGGGGGCGGACGCGGAACGGGCCATGGCCATGGCCGTGTTCCACGACGTGCCCGAGGCAAGGTTCAACGACCTGCACAAGGTGGCCCAGCGATACGTGGACGTGGACAGGGCGGAAATGGACGCGGCCCGGGACCAGGCCGCCAGCCTCCCGGACGCCATCGGTTCCAGGTACCGGGAACTGCACGAGGAACTGCGGAAGAGAAGGACCCCTGAGGCGCTGGTGGTGCGCGACGCGGACCTCATCGAATGCCTGGCCCAGGCCCGCTACTACGAACAGCGCGGTTTCCCGGTATCCGAGTGGATCGTGAACTCGGAAAAGGGCGTCACCACCCAATCCGGCAGAAAACTCGCCGCCGCCCTGCGCTCCATGCCACCGAAGACGTGGTACGAGGGCCTGAAGGCCCACCTGCCCGGAGGAGAGTGACCCGGCAGACAAAACCTTCCCGGCCGCCTAGTCCAGTATCGCGCGGACCTTGATCGCCAGGTCCTTGCGTGTGAAGGGCTTCTGGATGAAGTTGACCCCGGTCTCGAGAAGGCCGCGGTGGGCGATGACGTCGGCGGAGTGGCCGGACATGAACAATACTTCCAGGTCCGGGTTTTGGGAACGCAGCTTGTCCGCCAGGGCCCGGCCGTTCATCTCCGGCATGACCACGTCGGTAATGAGCAGGTCGATACGGTCGGAGTATTGCTCGGCCAACTCCAGGGCCTTTCCCGGTGTCGAAGCGGGCAGCACCTCGTAATCAAGGCTCTTCAGCATCCTGGCCCCCAGGTCCAGCATGGCGGTCTCATCCTCCACCAGCAGCACGGTCTCCCCCCGGGCGGGTGAGATCTCCACTTCGACGTCGCCGGCCTCCCCTACGGTCTGGCCCGAGTATCTGGGCAGGTAGACACGAAACGTGGCGCCCTTGCCCGGTTCGCTGTCCACGTCGATGAAACCTTTGTTCTGCTTGACGATGCCATACACCGTGGCCAGCCCTAGCCCGGTCCCCTTGCCCAGGCCCTTGGTGGTGAAAAAGGGCTCGAAAACATTCTGCAGAGTGTCCGCGTCCATGCCCTTTCCGGAATCCGTTACCGACAACATCACATACTCCCCAGGCGAAAACTCGGGATGGCCGACGCAGTGGCACTCATCCAGGACGACATTCTCCGTCTCGATGGCCACGCTGCCCACCCCGCCTATGGCGTCACGTGCGTTCACGCACAGGTTGGCCAGGATCTGGTCCACCTGGGCCGGGTCGATCCGCACCTTCCACAAGCCGGCCCCTGGCGACCAGGAAAAGTCGATATCCTCGCCAATGAGGCGCTGGAGTATCTTGAGCATGCTCTCCACCGATCCATTCAGGTCCAGCATCTTCGGCGCAACGGTCTGTTTGCGTGCAAACGCCAGCAGTTGCCGGGTGATCTCCACGGAACGCTTTGCCGCGGAAAGGATCTCCTCGAGATCGGGATACACGGAGTCGCGGGGCGTGAGCCTGTCCATGGCCAGCTCCGCGTAGCCGATGATCACGTTGAGCATGTTGTTGTAGTCGTGGGCCACGCCTCCGGCCAGGCGCCCGATGGATTCCATCTTGCGGGACTGGTGGATCTGGGCTTCCAGCCTGGCCTTCTCCTCTTCCGCCTTCTTGCGCTGGGTGATGTCGATGTGCGAGCCCCGCATGCGCACGGGCCTGCCGTCTTCATCCCGCACTACGGAACCCTGGGCCAGGATCCATCGCCAGGACCCGTCCTTGTGGCGAAGCCGGAATTCCGACTGATGGTTCTTGCTGCCCCGGGCCAAGGATTGTTCGATCCGGGCCATGACCGGCTCCAGGTCCTCGGGGTGCACCCGGCTTCTCCACTCCTCCAAATCGTTCGCGATTTCATGGGGTTCAAATCCAATCTGTCGCTTCCACTCGTCCGAGTACCGCACCTCTCCGGTGAGGATGTCCCAGTCGAAGAGTCCCACGTTGGCCGCCCGCACGACTTCCTTCTCCCGCATCAGGGCTTCGTGCAGTTCCTGTTCGGCCCACTTCCACTCGGTGATGTCGTTGATGCTGGAGAGGATGTGGGCCTCGCCATCCAAATGCATGATCTGGGCGGAGAACAGCCCCGTCATCAACTCGCCGCTCTTTTTCCGGAACAGGTACTCCCTGTCCGTCACGGTTTTCCCGGCCATGAGGTCGGCAACCACGGCGTCCCGGTCCCCGGGATTCCCCCAGATGTCCGGTCCGATTGTTGAGCCGGACAGCGCCTCCTCCCTGGAATAGCCGGACTTGCTTACGAACGCGTCGTTCACCTCCACGAAACGCTCGTCCCGGGCGCGGGTGATGGTGATGATGTAGGGGCTTGTATGGAAAGCCATGGAAAACCGCTTCTCGCTCTCCCGCAGCTTTTCATTGGCAAGTTTCTGTTTGGTCACGTCCGTACTGATACCGCACAGTGCGGCCGGCCTTCCATCCTCGTCCCTGACGACGTGTGTGCGGAGGTCCAGGTATACAGGGGTTCCGTCCGGACGGTAGTTGGTAATCTCGCCCCTCCACTCCCCGTTGGCCAGGGTATGGCGGTGTATCTTCTCCTGCGTGGTGCCGGTGGACGGATCGTTGCCGAAGATGGAGACGGGTTGTCCGACCATTTCCTCCGGCGGCCTTCCGTGGACCCTGCTGGTTGCGTCGTTCACGTAGGTGATGTACCCGTCGAGGTCCGTCACCACCACGTGATCCTTAATCTGCTCCAGAACCAGGTGGCTGAGGCGGAGTTCCCCCTCGGCCTGTTTTCGCTCCGAAATGTCGCGGGTCGTCCCCTGAAGACTCAGCGGTTCGCCGGTGGCCTGGTCGAAGAACACCCTGCCATGGATTTCCACGGGTATGGGCGACCCGTCCCTGCGCAACATCTCCGCTTCAAAGATGACGCCCTTGTTGTCGGGCCACCTGTCGATCTCTTCGGTCACCGCTCTGGCCATCTTCTCGAAGTTGGCCTCGTCCGAGTGGTCGGACAGACGCGTCCCCACCCATTCCCCGGGTTCATGGCCGGTCACCTGACGTATGGCGGGATTCACGTAAGTGAAAACAAGGTTCACGTCCATGGTCCAGATGACGTCCAGGGTGTTGTCCGCCAGCAGCCGGTACTGCTCCTCGCTCCGCCGCAATTCCCGGGTGCGGGCCGCGACCTGTCTTCTCAGAGACCACGACCACAGCAGGATGACGGCCAACAGAACCAGGAGGGGCACGACGACATACGCGGTGTGCCGCAGGGTGTCGGCGAGGTCCGGTTCCTCGTAGACTCCCATCCATTTTTCGTAGATGCGGCGATACTCCCCGCTTTCCTCGATCAGCCGGAGCCCCTCGCTCAAATGGGCCAGCAGGGCCCTGTGGTTTTTGGGCACGGCATAGCAGTACCCCGGTGACAGGAAGGGATGACGGCCCACTTCCAGGTTGTTCCACCCCTTTTCGTCGATCCAGTAAAGAGCGGTGAGCCGGGACACGAGAGCATAGTCATGCCTGCCCTCCGCGAGTTCCCTCAGGGCGACCTCCTGCGCGTCCACCATGGTCAGTCGGTCCGCCAGACCGTTTTCCACGGCGAAGTCATGCATGATGTCCCCGGCCTGAACCACGATGTCCCTGCCGCGCAACTGCTCCAGTCTTTCGGGGAGGGCTTCGGCACCCCCCTTGCGGGCCACGCACACGTAATGGTTGACAATGTGCGGCGGCGTGAAATCGAAGACGACGTCGCGTTCCGGGGAATAGAGCATGCCCTGCAGGGCGTCGATCCGGCCCGTGGCCAGCTGTTCGCGCATCCGGGACCAGGGCCCCAGCCGTATTTCCACTTCCAGGCCAAGTTCCCGGGCGATTGCGCGCGTGAGGTCCACGTTGTAGCCGGCCGGCCGGCCGTTCTCGTCCAGATATTCGTAAGGAGGGTAATTGTGGTCCCCGCCCACGATGACTCTCCGGTCGGCGGGCAGTTCCAGCGCGGCGAACCATCTGGCGTGCAGATGGCGATAGGTTCCGTCCGCCATGACCAGCGCAAGGCCTTCGTTCAACAGGGCCAGGGTCTCCCGGTCCCCTTCACGGACGGCGAAACAGAAATCCTGGGAAAACTCCTCCACCGGGTTGTCCAATACCCTGAGTCCTTCGACCCCCGTCTCGTCGATCAGCCGGAGGGCCACGAGGCGCTGCATGAAAACCGCGTCGTGCTCGCCCCGCGTGAGTTCCGCCAGTGCCTGCTCGAAGGTGAGGGTGGTGCGGATGTCGATTCCGCGCTCCTTCCTGCGCAGAAACTCCTCGGCGTTGTCGCCGATCATGGTGGCGACCTGTTTGCCCTCGAGGTCCTCCAGGGTCCGTATGTCCCGGGTTCCTTCCCGTACCACGATGGCGCCGTGCAGTGTCATGTAGGGAAACGTGAAATCGAACAACTCTTCCCGCTCCGGCGTGCGGCCCACAAGGGGCAGGGCGTCGATCTCCCCCTTTTCGAGCCATGCCTTGACCTCCACCCAGGGTCCCGTGCGGAATGTGACTTCCCTGCCCATGGCCGCCAGGGCGGCGCGCAACAACTCCACGGAAAACCCGTCCGCCTCGCCGCGTTCATTCACGAGGCAAAACGGCGGGTAATCGATTTCGGAAGCGGAGGAGACAGTCTCCTGCCGGGGTGACCTTTCAGCCGCGAACGCACCCCCGGACACAAGCGCAACCGCCACAAGGGCCGTCAGGATGCTGACCAGGATTGTTCGAAAACATCGGGGTGTTTGCATGGGGAGCCGACCTTTATTCCCAAGCGTGTTGTCTTTCGCGGTTCCTTTTCGCTGTCGGACCGATCACCGGCGCCCATTCCGGGATCGAATGCGGGACAAGGGAAAGCGTAATACGGTTTTGGCGCGGTGCGGGGAAAACATTTTGCATCAATGGCGAATCACGAAAACGATTATATCAGAAAAAGCTGGGCTTGTTCAGCCCGAATTGCGCACGAGCTCGATTTAAGCCATGGCGGGCCAGACAGGGGGCGGTGCGGGCGCACATCCGTACCCGGATGGAGAAGTCCGTTTTTTCCAGGCGGCCATCTCTCTCCACTGGCCTTTGGAAGCATTTGATGGTATTGTGAATCCGTTCGGCTCAAGGAACGGCGGCCTTGCCCGGACGGACGGGCGGGGCGACCGGCGAAAACAGCGGGATCGGGAGGTGAACCACATGCGGAACATCGACGACGGCCAGATTCGGGGCCTCGATGAGGAGACGGGCGATGTCTGGCCGCCCGAGGACGAGCCCATGTACGAGGAAGAGGAAGAGGACATCATCCCATATCGGGACAAGGGCGGAAACAAGCTGCCTTACGCGATGCTCGCCGGCGTCGTGGTGCTGGTGGTCCTGATGTTCGCCGTATTCGGCCGCAGCGGCCCGGGTTCCGTTGCAGGAGGCGACGCATCGCGGATGGGAGCCGGATTACAGGGATTGGACGACCGCATTTCCAGGCTTGAAAGCGCGTTCAACACGTGGGCCATGCGCCAGGAGAACCTGGAAAAGAAGATACAGCGCAACATCGACATGACCAGCGAGCTGACCAACCGGTTGGAAGGATTGCGTACGGATCTTTCATCCATGCCCACCGCATCCGTCGTGTCGGCCGCGAAGGCTCCGTCCCGCCCGGCCGCGCCGGCTTCCACTCCCCCGACATCCACGGTTTCCCGCTCTCCCCGCTACCACGTGGTCACACACGGGGACACCCTGTACAGCATCCACCGCAAGTACGGCATCACCCTGGAACGGCTCCGGGACATCAACAATCTCAAGGAGGGGCAGCCCATATACACGGGCCAGAAAATCTACATCAACAAGCCGTAGCAGCCTGCTGAAAAACGCGATCTGCGGCGTTGCGGCGCGTTTCTCGTCGATGCAGCGTACCGGTTGCACGCTTTACTCCTCGAAATTTGCGCGCCTTGCATCTCATCGTTTTTCACCAGGCTGCACATTCCGGGTTTTTCAACGGGCTGATGGCGGCCGGTTCCAACACGCCGGACAATGTCCGCCGCAACAGCAACGGGGAGACGGCGCCATGATCACGGCCGGCTTCCCCGTTTTTCGTCTTTTCGTCCGAATCGTTGTCGCGGTGCGGCAGCGCCCCGTCCCCGCGGCCTATCCGCTGTCCAGAACCTTTCGCAGGGCGACCGCCAGTTGCTCCATGGACAGGGGCTTTTCCAGAAACGCCGCGAATCCCAGGTCCGAAGCCCGGAGTTCGTCCATGGCCTCGCTGTACCCCGTGCAGATCATCACGGGCGTGTCCGGGCTTATGCCCCGGATTTTCAGCCCCAGGATTTTCCCCGTCATCCCGGGCATCGTCTGGTCCGTGATCACCAGGTCGTACCGGTCCGGGGCCAACTCGAAGGAGACCAGCGCCTTGACGGGATCCTCAAATACGGTGGGCCGGTAGCCCAGTTTCTCCAGCATGATTCGGCCCACCTCGGCCAGGGCGGGTTCGTCATCCACCAGAAGCACACGCTCGTTTCCAAGGGGAAGATCGATGGAGGCCTTATCCCTTCCCGGCTGGTCCTCTTCCACGGATTCGGGGAGATATATCCTGAATTCGGAACCCTGCCCCGGCATGCTTTCCACGCGTATGCACCCCCGGTGGTTCTTCACGATGCCATGCACCACGGAAAGCCCCAGACCGGTGCCCTTGTCCCGCTCCTTGGTGGTGAAGTAGGGGTCGAAGATCCTGTCCAGGACGTCGGGCCTCATTCCGGCGCCGGTGTCCTTCACCGTGAGTTCGACAAACGGCCCCCTGCTGTCTTCGGGCAGCGGCAACTGGCAGTCCATGGGCGGATCGTTGCGCGAAAGCTCCACATAGAGCGTACCGCCGTCACGCTCCATGGCGTGCAGCGCGTTGGTGCAGAGGTTCAATATGACCTGCTGCATCCTCGCGGCGTCGATCCTTACCTTCAGTCCCGTCCTGACGTTGTTCCTGATGGCGATGGTGGAGGGCAAAGACGCGCGCAGAAGCCGGATGGTTTCCTTGGCCAGGAGGTCCAGGCGAACGGCGCTGGCCTGGTCCCTCTGGCGTCTCCGGCTGAAGGTCAATATCTGCTGGATCAACTCCTTGGCGCGGTGGGAGGCCTTGCGGATTTCCTCGAGGCTGCGTCCCACCTCGGTGTCCGCGGGAGCGGACATCAGGGCCAGTTCGGCATGCCCCAGCATTCCCCCTAATATATTATTGAAATCATGGGCAATTCCACCAGCGAGAGTGCCGATGGCCTCCATCTTCTGTCCCTGCTTCAACTGGTTTTCCAGGACCTGTTTTTCCCGGGTGGCCCGCTTGAGTTCCGTGATGTCCCTCATTGCGCACCGGACCGCCAGAACCGAGCCGTTTTCGTCGTACACCGGCGTGGAGCTTAGCATCACGTCGATGTCGGAGCCGTCCCGGGCCCTTAGCACAAGCTCCATGTTGGCGTTTTCACGGTCCGAACCCCACGTTTCATGCACCTTTCCGGCATTCCGCGCACTGGAGGGCGCGAACAGGGAATCAATCTCGCGGCCCACCACTTGGGCCTTGTCGTAGCCCAGGGTCTCCAGCAGCGTCCGATTACACCGGGTGACCAGACCCGTCCCGGACCGCACGGTAATGTACATGTCCGGTGCGTAGTCGTACAGTTCCTGGTATTCGCGCCTGGATTCCTCCAGTTCCCGGGCCATCCGCCTTTCTTCCGTGATGTCCCGCATGATGGCTGAAATGCCCAGGGACCGTCCGTCCCTGTCCCGGATGGAGGTCGCGGTGAGCGAGACCGGCAGACGCCTTCCGTCGCGGGTCAGACGTTCGGTCTCAACCGCGGTAACCGCTTTTCCGAGCCTCACGGTTTGCATTATCCATTCATATTCGTCTTGCCTTTCCGGTGGAACGATCAGGGAGACATGCCTTCCCACGATCTCCCCGGCCGGATAACCGAGGATCTGCTCTGCGGAGGGGTTCCAGCTGTGGACAATGCCCTCCAGATCCACACCGATCACGGCGTTGCTTGACGAATTGACTATGGCGGCCAGCCTGCTCCGGGCCTCCTCGGCTTCCATTCGCGCGGTGACGTCCATCATCAGGCTGAACAGCGCGGGGCGGCCATGCCACTCTATGCGGGAGGTACGGACCTCCACCCATTTTTGTCCGCCGGCCAAACCGGCGGCCAGTCGGCAGGTGGTGTCGCCGGAAACGTCAGGCCCTTCGGGGCCACGGCTCCCCCAGGGAGTGGCGTCCAGGTCGTCGGGATGGATGAATTCCGCCACATCCCTCCCCATCAACCGCGAGGCGGGCAGGCCGAACAGGTTTTCCAGCGCCGGGTTGGCCAAAACGATCCGTCCGTCCAGGCTTACCAGAACCCCCTCGGCCGCCTGTTCGATGAGTTCCCTGTACTTTCGTTCGCTCTCCCTCAGGGACTTCTCGGCCCTGCGCCTTTCCGCGATTTCGTTTACCAGCTCACGGTTTTTTTCGTCCAGGTGCGTGGTGCGGTCCTTCACCGTACATTCCAGTGAGTCGCGCTCCCATTTCAGTTCCTCTTCCTGGTGACGGTTTTCCAGAACCAGGGCAAGCATGACGGCCGCGTTTTTCGCCAGGGCCTGAATTTCAGGGGGTTGCTCCCCGAAACCTCCGGTGATCGAAATCCTGCCAAGGCGGATCCGTGGAGTGGAGACTTCGATGACGTGGCCATCCACCTCGCCGTCCATGCCGTGAAAGGCGAACTCCAGGCCGTCGAAACATCCGGTCATGGCCTCCGTGAACAACGAAACGATCCGGTCCCTGCTCTTCACCCGGGAGAGGTTCACCATCAACAGGAACAATTCGTTGGCTATCCGGTCGGCTCGTTCCATGTGTCCTTTACCGTACACGCTGCATGCGCAGGAAATCGGGGGCGTTTTGGGCAAGCCACACGTCCGGGTCCTGGTAGTACGGATTTTCCATGACCATGCCGCCGGATATCGTGTAGGGGTGGGTCCTGAGCACGTTCATGATGGTCGCGCCGGAGAACCTGCTCACGTTGTACAGGCAGATGCTGATCCAGGGTTTGTCCGGGATGAAGTAATTCAGACGCGACTCGTAGGCCATGAGATGCTCCACTCCCGGAATGGCTTCCAGCGCCCACGCCATCTCCGCGGTGGCTCGGATGTTGGGTGCGCCGTTTTCCCGGCTCTGCCTGTAGAATTCGTTCAAACCATCTTCCATGTCCCAGGGCGAAAAGGCTCCGTCCGGACAATACAGGTCCCTGGCCGATTCTATCCGGAATCTTTCCGGATCGTCCAGGCTGGCTGCCCGACCGGGATAACGCTCCAGGTAGCCGCGCCTGAATTCGGCGGCGCTCCGCTCGCACGGACAGTAGAACTGGAGGTCGCCCTCCAGGTCTCCCCGATGAAGGTATCCCATGAGAATTTCGTCCCTGTCCTTCGGGGTTTCGTACAATCCGGCGATATGGACCCCCCAGTTGCAGGTCCACTCGCCAAAGCCCAGGTGCAGCGCGGACTGAAAGGATGTCCTGATGTGCATATGTCCTCCCGCGTGCCCGAACATGGTCCGGTCGTCATTACCCGGAGGGCGAATCAGGGCTGTTTCGATATGACATTGGCTGCGTGACGCGGAAAATGCCGAAAAGGCTTCCTGCCGTCAGCAGACGCGGGGTACTCCGGCAACTTGAGATGGACAGGGTTGCGGAGGCCCGGGTTGATGCATTCCCCCGACTGCAACGACGCAAAACGGCCGGAAAGGAGGCTGCGATCCTGATACTGATCCGGCCAACAGGCATGAGTGTACCACACACCGGAGTCGATTCGCCAACAGGAATATGGGAGCCACGGTGGGAAAACGCCGGCACTTCGTGGTATGTCGGCTCATTGAAGGAACCGGGAATCCCCGGCCTGTTCAGGAGCGACGGGACGCAATGGGCGAGAATCCCGAAAAGGTTGGCTTACTTATGGTACGCCGCTTCGGCGGGGGAGGTGGCGCGTACCGCGCGGATCGCGTTTTTGACAGGCTGACGCGGGTATCCTGGGCCCGTTTACGGATTTTGGCTGGAGGAATAAATCCAGTAGCCCCGGCCCGGCGCCACCCTGGTGAGTCCTCCGGGGTTTGAGGACGCGGGTTCGTACACGATCCAGTCCGACCCGTCCATCCCCCATACGCTGTCCACCCCGCCCTGCATGGCGTCCAGGGCCTGGTCGACGGGAGTGGGCCCGGTGACCGGAAAACCCACCAGGTTCCAACCCTCGTGCAACCGGACGGCCAGGGGCCCGGGGGTGCCGTACAGCTCGATGTCGGCGGCCCCGGACGCGTGCACCCAGTAGCCCTCACCATAACGAAGGGCTCCAATGTCGTCCACGACCCCGGGGACCCACGTGCGCCAACCGCCCTCGCCGTATCCCCAGATCGCCAGGACCTTGGCGGCCGCCTCGCCGAACACTTCCGGGACCCCCGGTGTCCCGGGGGCGAAGGGAACCGAAACCAGGTTCCATCCCCGGAGAAGGGAAAGGGTGAACGAGTTGGCCACCGGAGTGTAGTACACCGAATCCGCGTTTCCCAGATCGGCCGCGTCGTCATGGGGCGCCAGGTGGTAGGAGACGCCGTCCCCTCCGGAGATTCCCACCGTGGGGGAGGCATTGGTGTTGCCCGGTCCGTAGTGCAACCCGATCCTGCCGTCGGCGTGCAGAACGGCCGAAGCCCGCACCGGGTCCCTGGTTTCGAAGCGCTCCGCCATCCATGTGAAGACGACCCTGTCGGCCCGGGCGTTCACGTACACGTCCTCCCCGGGCAGGGCGTCGCCGTCGGTTACGAGATCGTCCCAGAACACCGCGATCATGGTCCGGTTCTTCAGAGCCTGCGTGGAATTCTTGTACGAAGCGGCCTGGCTGGTGAAATCCAGGTATCCATTGGTGCACACGTTTACGGTGTCGTAATGGGCGCCGAAAAAAGTGAAGGTAAAGGGAAGCGCCTGGCTTCGGGCAAGATCGTCCCCGACAAGGCCCATTCGAGTGCCGGACAGGCTCCATGCCGAGGGCGTCGTGGACCTGTTGTAAAAGGTCTCCAGCACGGCCACGGTGTGACCGGCCGACCCCGCGTCGGCGGTGGTGACCGTCAACTCCCCGCCCTGGGCCCCTTCCGGCACCACGCACCGAATGGTGGTGGACGACCACTCCTGTATTTGTGCGGATATCCCCGGGAAAAAGAACACGGCTCCCGGCGTGTTTCCGAACCGGTCGCCGAAAACGGCGACCGTGTCCCCTTCGTGCGCGGCCGGCGGGTCCAGGGCAAATATGTATGGCGTGTCGGGCACCTCGGCCAACGCCGCATGGGCATTCGCCCTGCCCGACACCAGGTTCATGCCGGCAAGGCCGGCAAGCGTGTCCGCCGTGCGAAGGATCCGCGCCTTGATCTCGACGGCTTTGAGTTCCGGGAATCGTCTGACCGCCAGGGCTGCAATCCCGGCGACATGGGGAGTGGCCATGGACGTGCCGCTCAATGTGAGATACCCATGGGACAGATGCGTGGAGTACACGGACGTCCCCGGAGCGGACACGTCCACCCATTCACCGAAATTGGAAAAGGACGACTTGTTGTCCGACCGGTCGGTGGCGCCCACGGCGATCACCCCCATATTGCGGGAACCGGCCGGATACACCAGTCCCCGGGAACCGTCGTTGCCGGCGGCCGCGCACACAACGACGCCCCCGTTCACGGCGTAAAGCAGGGCGTCCTCGATGAGGTTGGACTTTTCATAGTCGCCCCAGGACAGGTTCACCACGTCCGCGCCGTTGTCCACCGCGTACACGACGGCCCTGGCCGCGTCCAGGCTCTCCAGGACACCGCCGCCGCCCGCCGTCCTGTAACCGGCCCGCACCGCCATGAACCCGCAGTTCCACGCCACTCCGGCGATCCCTGTACCGTTGCCGGTGGCGGCCGCCGCGATCCCCGCCACGTGGGTGCCATGCCCGTGGCCGTCCATGGGGTCGTTGTCAGGCTCCTGGAAGTCCTCGTCCGCAGCCCCTTCGTCCGCGTCCACGAAGTCCCAGCCGATGACGTCGTCCACGAATCCGTTGTCGTCGTCGTCGACTCCGTTGTCCGGCACCTCGCCGGGATTTCTCCACAGATTGGCGGCAAGGTCCGGGTGGGTATGATCCACGCCGGTGTCGATGATTGCGATGACCGTGTCCGGAGCGCCCTTCTCCAGGTCCCATGCCGCCGGGGCCGAAATGTCCGCGCCCGGGACGCCTCCGGAGCCGCCGTCATTGTCCAGCGGCCACTGCCGGTTGAATTCGGGGTCGTCGGGCACATCCAGGAGCGGGATGAGATAATTGGGCTCGGCCACCTCCACGGCCGGGTTGCCGGCCAGGCGGACCGCGGCCCGGCGTGGGTCCAGGTCGCCGGGGACGGACAAAACCGCGTATCCCAACTCCGGAACGCGGCTTGACACGGCGCCCCCGAGGGACCGCGCCAATGACGCGGCTGCGTCCTCCGGCGCCTCCGTGGAGAGGCGGATCAGGACCTCGCCGGGAACCACCCGGCAGCGGTACTTGTCGGGAGCCCCGGACCCGGGCTTTTCGGCTGCTACTGCGGCCGGGGCCGTAGCCTTTCCCCCTGCCCCGGCGGGGCCGGGGGTGTCCGCCGCGCCCGACGGCCCGGTCTCCGACTCCGGCGTTCGGGCCGCCTCCGGAGCCACGAAAGCCCGCTCCATGCGCACGGCGCCCGTGTCGGGGTCTCGCAGCCAGACCACCCCCATGTTCCGGGCAAGCCGGGCCAGGGCCCGGTCCGGGGACAGGCCGGCAAAGGAGGCCGTCACCCGGCCCCGCACCTCCGGCGCCGGTTGCACGCGCACTCCCGTCTTTTCCGAGAAGGCGGCCAGAACCTCAACCAGGTCGGCGCAGGTCGCCGTGAGCGACACTCCTTCCGACCCCGCCGACAGGGTGTACGCTCCGGGCTGACCGACGCAGTCCGAAGACGCGGCGCGTGCCGTCCCGGAGAAAAGCGCCACGATCACAAGCAGCCCGGCAGCGGCGGCCGTTTTCGCCGTCCGGGTTTCAATGCCGATGGGCATGAGAACCCTTGTCGCGCCTGCGCGCCTGAAGGTTAATGGGGAAAACCGTTTCGTGAATCCGGGACCTGAATCGGCATGACTCGGGCCTGTTCCGCATTTTCAGTGAAAACCCCTTTCATCCGCTGGGCGAATGGCCTTTTCGTCCCCGGGGCGGTCGCATGCCGAGCATCCTGGTACAGCCGGCAGGCCCCTTCCCCGCCTCCGCACCACCCGGGACCGCTCACGGAGTGAGGACCTTGCCCGACGCGGTCATCAGGTTATGCCACGCACGGCCGAGGGAAACCCGGGCGGAGGCCAGCCTGCCGCGGGCCGCCGTGAGGTTGCGCTGGGCCTCGTTCAACCTCACCAGGGTGGCCTGCCCGGCGTTGTACTCCTTTTCCACCAGATCGCGGTTGCGCTCCACCAGCCGGGCGTTCTCCCTCTGCAGCAAGACCTCCTCACGGGCCCTCCGAAGAGCGGAGTGGGCCACCCGCACCTCCCTGGCGGCCGTGAGGGCCACGTTCTCCAGCTGGTCCCCGCTTCGATTCCGCTCGACCTCGGCTTCCCTCATTCTGGAAAGGGTCAGCCCTCCCGCGAAGACATTGTAGGAGAGGGTTACGGCAACAGTGGACCCGAAGTCATCCGACCGGAAATCCAGGTCGTCGGATCTCTGCCCCTCGTAGGAAGCTGAAAGGTTGAGCGTGGGCAAAAACCCGGACCGCGCAGCCTTGTAAGAAGATTCGGCGGCCCTGACGGCTGCCATCTGCCCGAGCACGTCGGGCCGGTGCCGCCGAGCGAACTCGACCAGGGGATCGGCATCCGGGACGTCCAGCCGGTCCTCGGAGGAGGGGCCCAGGGCGGCTATGTCCAGGCCCGGGGGCAGAGTGCTGCCCGCAAGACCCATGAGCGCGGCCAGTCCATGGCGCGCGGCGCGGTATCCGTCCTCGGCCTGCAGGACCTGGGCCCGGGCCGAGTTGACCTGGACCTCGAAATTCAACACGTCGGACAGGGAGCCCGTGCCGATCCTGCGCCGGGCCCTGGCGTCGTCGGCCAGACGGGAGTAGAAGGCCGCGTCCGCCTGCGCTATGCCGACGTTCTCCCGGGCCAGCCGGGCATTGTGGAAAGCGTCCGCCACCGCGGAAAGAAGCTGCCTTTGGGCATCCTTCCTGGCCTGCTCGCCCGAATCCACGCCATGGCGGGCTGCCGCCATGTTGAACTCCCTGGCCAGCCCGTCGAACAGCAGCCACGTTGCCTGGAGTCCGGCGGTGTAGTACGTCTCGGGGTCGTCGGGACGGCTTCCCGGATTGAAAAACGAGGACATGGCCGCGTTTTGCGCGTAATCCACGTCCGACTGGTCCACCCTCGACATGGTGAGGCTGGCGTCGATCCTGGGCCAGTAACGGGACAGGGCCTGCCCCACCCGGGCCCTGGCCGCCTCCACGCTCCGCCGCGCCGCGGACAGGGAGGGATTGTTGCTCACCGCCACCTCACGGGCCGTGGCCAGATCCAGTTCATCCAGCCCCTCCAGCGCCGCGGGCGCCCCGGTTTCCCCTGCCCGGACCGCACCCGACTCCCCGGACAGCAGCATCACCGCCGCCACCGTGACGGCCGCCACCAGGGTCGTTTTTGCCGATACCTTCATGTGCACCTCGCATACCCGGCCCGGAACCCGTGGTCCCGGGTAAAAATTACCTATGCCGGAGACGGCCGGACTTCCCTGTCCTCCGCCCCGCCGTCTCCCACGCCCTGCCTTTGCTCCCCTCCGTCCTCGGGGTAGAACAGGGTCCTGCGCTTCGTGGCCGGCTCGACGTCCTCCCTCGTGGGCAGCTCGCCCGTCCACGCGCGGCGCAGATACCGCCGTATGTCGTTCAGGATGACGAACAGGCACGGTACCAGCACAAGTGTAAGAACCGTGGCGAAGGCCACGCCGGCGGCAAGGGACAGCGCCATGGGGATCAGGAACTTCGCCTGCAGGTCCGTCTCCATGATGAGCGGGGCCAGGCCGAAGATGGTGGATACGGACGTGAGCAGGATGGCCCGTACGCGGCGCATGCCTCCCCTGACCACCGCCTCCTTGAACCTCATCCCCTCGGCCAGGTTTTCATTGATGCGCTCGATCAGCACGATGGCGTCGTTCACCACCACTCCGGTAAGGGCCACCATTCCGAACACGGACATGAGGGACAGATCATACCCCAGGGCCAGGTGACCGACCACCCCGCCGATGATGCCGAACGGGACGGCCAGGATGATGATGAACGGCTGGGGATAGGAACGGAACATGGTGGCGATGATCATCAATATGCCGAATACGGCCAGGGGAAAGCTCACCTTCAGACTGGACAGGGACTCGCGCGCGTTCTTCTGCTGCCCCTCCAGGGACATGCGCAGACCCGGATGCTCCCTCATGAGCCCGGGGAAGAAGTCCTGCTTCAGTTCGCCGAATATCTCCTGGGTGTTGGCCCGGTTCTGGTCCACGGCCCCCTGCACCGAAACCCGGCGCATGCCATCGGTGCGGGTGATGGTGGCGTATCCCGGGGCATAATGGAAATCGGCCACCGAGGACAGGGGCACCTCCCTGCCGTCCCGCGTCCGTATCCGTACGTCGTACAGGCTGGACAGGCTGCCGCGGTGCTTCTCATCATAGCGCACCTTGATGCGCACGTCTTCCCTGCCCCTCTGTATGCGAAGGGCCTCCTCGCCGTAATATCCCGCATGGATCTGGGTGGCCAGATCCGCGGCCGTGATACCCAGTACCCGGGCCTCCGGCTTCAGGGTTAACCGAATCTCGTCCTTGCCCGGAGCATAGTCGGAACGAATCTGGTACACGCCTTCGAAATCCCCCAGGCGCGCCATGAGCTTTTCGGACGCGGAAATGATGTCGTCCAGGTCCCGCCCCATCAGCCAGACCTCGATGTCGGACCCCGGGGGGCCGGCGGACAGCCCGGAGTACACCACGGACTTGGCGCCGACCACCTCGCCGACTTCCCGTTCCCACTTGACCAGAAGATCGTTGGAATGGATGCCCCGGTCCTCGGCGTCCACCAGGATGGCCTGCACCGCACCCAGATTGGGTCCGGAATCCGGCATCTCACCAAGGGTCTGGCCCACGATGGACATCTGCGTCTTGACCAGGGGCTTGCCGCTCGTGGTGTCCACGCCGGCCGCCATGCGCTCCAGGGCCCTCTCCACCCCGTCCACGGCTTCCGCCGTGACCTCCGGCGGCGTTCCGGCGGGAAACTCGATGTTGGACGTGATGACAAAGCCGTCGATGTCCGGGAACACCTCGAACTTGATCACCCCTCCGCGCACCAGCCCCAGCGTAAGGAGCAGCACGGACACCGCGATGCACAGGAACACATATCTCCAGGACAGCGCCCACTTCAGAAAGGGCTGGTACACCTTGTCCACGAACCTCTCGAGACCCCGCTCGAAATGGTTGTGCACGCCGCCCACGATTCGGAGGAATCGCCCCCGTTTCCGTTCCCGCCTGTTGGGATCCGGCAGTTCGGACAGGTGGGCGGGCAGCAGGAGCAGGCATTCGATGAGGCTTATGGCGAGACAGGCGATGACCACGGTGGGCAATATGCGGATGAACTTGCCCATGACCCCGGAAATGTAGGCCAGGGGCAGAAACGCCACGACGCTGGTGGTCACGGCGGCCAAAACCGGCATGCCCACCTCGGAGACTCCGTCGACGGCGGCCACCAGCGGCGGCTTACCCATCTTCCGGTGCACGAATATGGACTCCCCCACAATAATGGCGTCGTCCACCACGATGCCCAACACCATGATCAGGCCGAACAGGGAGATCATGTTGATGGTCTCCCCCATGCCCCACAGGATGGCCAGGGCCCCGGACAGGGAAATCGGAATACCCATGCCCACCCAGAACGAAAGCCTGGCATCCATCACCAGGTATAGAAGCATGAACACCAGCGCCAGACCGATGATCCCGTTTTTCACCAGCAGGTCTATGCGGGCGCGAAGCATGTCGGTGGTGTCGTACAGCACGTCCATGGTCACGCCCGGAGGCAGCGTCTTCCGCTTGTCCGCCAGCCAGTCCAGGACCAGCTCACTGATGACGACCGCGTCCTCCTCCGGCGTCTTGTACACCTGCAGCAGGAGGCTTCGCTCGCCGTTCATGGTGGCCCGTATGGGGTCCTCGGTGAAACCGTCCCTGACCGTGGCCACCCGGTCCAGGGTCACCAGATCCCCGTCCGGCTCGGCAAGCACCACGATGTTACCTATCTCGTCACCCCTGTACTTGCGCTCCACCGTGCGAAGCCGTATCTCCTCACCGTCGGTGCGTATGGTGCCCCCCGCCATGTTGAGGTTCCCGGCCCTGACCGCCGCAGTCACCTCGTCGAAGGACAGACCGTACTGGCGCAGCCTGTCCTCGGACACTTCGATGTCCACCTGGTAATCCCGTACACCGAATATCTCCACCTGGGAGATCCGGTCGAACGCGTTCAGTTCGTCCTTGATGCGCTCGGCCCACTCCTTGAGCCTGCGCTCGGACATGTCCCCGGACAGATAGAGCATGATCACCGCGTCGCGAATGGTCATCTCCGTGATGATGGGCTCCTCCGCGTCCGCGGGAAAGGTGGGAATGGCGTTGACCTTGCTGCGCACCTTTTCCAGCACCTCGTTCACGTCGTAATCCTCGGTGACCTCGATCATGGCGGTGGCCACGTTCTCCTCGGACCTGGTGGTGTACTGCTTGATGCCCTCGACCCCCTCTATGGCCTCCTCGATCTTCTGGCTGATGCCCTCTTCCACCTCTTCGGGATCGGCGCCCGGATAGGGCACGGTGATGGAGATGGTGTCCAGGGAGAACTGGGGAAACATCTCCCGGACCATGGTGAAGGAAGCCAGACCGCCGGCAAACAGGATGACGATGAAGACGATGTTGGCAAAGACCCGGTTTTTTGCGAAGGATGCCAGAAATTGCTTCATCTCTCTCCTCCCGGCTCCTCCAGCAGGGTGACGTCGAGCAGGGTTTCCTCCAGGGGGTCCACCAGCCGTGTGACGATAACGGTCTCGCCGGCGTCGAGCCCGCTGGACACGTAGGAGTACCCCTTCTGGGTCCTGGCGATCTCCACCGGCACCGTGATCAGCCGCCCTTCCCTGGACACGTAAACCTCGTCGTCCTGGGTCACGGCCCGGATGGGCACCGGGATCACGTCATCCAGGTCCCGGCCCGGCACCTCGACCCGGCAGAACATGCCCGCCACCAGGGGCAGGCTGTCCTCGTCAACGGACAGGGCGCGCTCCGCGGGCAGGCGAACAGCCACCACGAGAGTTCGCGTGCTCTGCTTGAAATCCACCACCCTGTCCAGGATGCCCTGCCATTTGCGACCATCGGGGTCCTCCACCCAACGCACGGCGCAGTCCACCTCCCGCAAACCTGCGAACCAGGCGGTTTCCGGCTTCTTCTCCCGTTCCGTGAACAGGAGCCATTGCCGGGCCGCCCTGGCATCCAGGGGTAACGAAATCTCCAGGACCCCGTCGTTTGCCATCACCACCGCGGGGGCCCCGGGCTGGGCGTAATCGCCCACCTCTACCTGGGCCTTTTTTACCCGTCCCGTGAACGGGGCGCGCACCATGGTCCGGTCCAGGTTCGCCCGGGCCGTGTCCAGCTGGGCTCGTGAGGCCTCCAGGCTGTTTTTGGCTTCCTGTATCTGCTGCGGATACAGTTCCACCGCAAGCTCCATCTGCTGCGCCTGGGACCGCGCCTGCAACACGGCCTGCTCGGCCTGCTCGACCTGGCTTTCGCTTCCCACCTGTTCCTGCTCGAACAGGGTCCGGAGACGCCGGTGCTGCCTCTGGGCCAGTGCCGCGTTTCGCATCAGGGTATCCAGGCGTTCCCGGTCCAGGGGATACTGCTTTTGCAGCCGGGCAATGGTGGTCTCGAGCCTGTCCACGTTCGCCCGCGCGGATTCCACGGCGGCCCGGTAGTTTGTGGGATCCACGCGAAACAGGACCTCGTCCCCCGCGATCACACCTCCCTCTTCAAGACTCGCGTGCACCTCCACCACCCTGCCCCCAACCTCTGCGGCCACGGTGGCCACGTCCAGGGAGCGGACCTCCCCGAAGCCCGTGAGAAACACCCGGACGTCCTGTTTTTCAGCCCGGATGGCCTCCACCTTGAGCGCCTGCTCCTTTTTGGGGGCCTGGGCGGGAGGTTCCTTGAGCAGGGACAGCCCGGCCAGCCCGACAACCCCAGACGCCAGGACCAGCAGACTGATCAGCAGCCTCCTTCCCGTACGGATTTTCGGGATGTCTCCATTGGCAGGGGCCTGCGCGGATTCCATGCTTTCGTGATCTCTTTCCTGTTCCATCCGATGTGCTCCGAGAAGACCGTGTTTGCGCAGCCGCGCGTCCTGATCCGGATCAACAATGAAAAACTTCGCCCATGTCGGAATTGGCTTGAAAGCAAACCGAATTTCCGGGCATGCTCACATTTGCCGACAACCTGAATCCTTGACGAAAATATTGAAAAGACTTTCAAGCACCCTGTAAACAGGATTTTTTGCTTGTTCTTGAACAAATCTTCGTTTCACCCGTTGGGTGACAGGATTTTTCGCCCTCCGTGGCAACATAACAAAAACATGACAAATATTATACTGGGCGAAGTCCTCCACGAAAACCCGGCCTAACAGCCTGTTGAAAAACGCGATCTGCCGCGTTGCGCCTCATTTCCCGTCGATGCGGCGTACCGTAAGTACGCTTTACTCCTCGAAATTCGCGCGCCGTGCATCTCATCGTTTTGAACAGGCTGCCAATTCCGAGTTTTTCAACGGCCTGCTAACGGGCCGGCTCCTGGTTTACCAGCTTGTCGATGGCCGCGAGCACGGAATCCAGCACCTCGCGCCACTGCCCGGACTTCTCCGGGCCCAGCTCCCTGACAAGTTCCACAAAGGAGTTGAGCATCCGTTCCTCCACCTTTTCCATTCCTTTCTCCGCCCTGGGGGAAACGTCGACCTCGACTTTCCTGCGGTCCTCGGTACTCTGCTCCCGTGTGAGGACCCCCTTTTCCACCAGGCGATCCACCATGGTGGACGCGGAAGGGGGCGAGACGCCCAGGATGGCGGCGAGGTTCTTGATGGTGGTTTTCCCGAGTTCCCGGACCACGAGTACGGCCTGCATCTGGGCCACGGACAGGTCCTCGTAACCGCCTTCCCTGGCGGCTTCGGCAAAGTCCCGTACGTGTATGCGCAGGGCGCGTTCCCGTATGGCGCGAATGGATTTGAAGACGTATCGTGCGTCCTCGAGGGGATCGCCGTTACGTTGCGTGGAATCCTGTTTTGATTTGCTCATTAGCAGCCCGTTGAAAAACTCGGAATTGGCAGCCTGTTTAAAAACGATGAGATGCAAGGCGCGCGAATTTCGAGGAGTAAGGCGTACTTACGGTACGCCGCATCGACGGGAAATGAGGCGCAACGCCGCAGATCGCGTTTTTCAACAGGCTGTCAGGTTACCCTGTTGTTGGTTGCCGTGTTCGGGGGCCATTTATTCGATCCTCAATTTATTAGAAACCCTAATAATTAATCACACCCCCCCTGTCAAGAACTTTTTTCACCTTGACCCATACGTCCCGGCGTCCGTTCCTGGCCCGACTCTTGCTTCCGAAAAGGTTCGGTCTTGGTTTGAACCCTCTCCCCAATCATCTCCAACAGATGATTCGCATGGACAACGAACATTTTCCAGGGAAATCCCACCGGACCGAAGGTCCCGTTTCTGAAACCATGTTCCATTTTTGACACATTGCCGTCCCCAGAGAGGGCGGCGCGCAACACGAAAACCTGAATCACGGAGGTACAGTCATGAAAAAGGCGTTATTGATCCTCACCGCTCTTTGCCTGCTCCTGCCGACCACGGCCATGGCCGACCGGATCGTCCTGGTGGCCGACCAGTGGTGTCCCTACAACTGCGAACCGGACGAAGAAGAACCCGGTTACATGGTGGAGATCACCCGGACCATTTTCCAGCCCCTGGGACACCAGGTGGTCTACCGGAACGTGGAGTGGGTGAAGGCCATCGAACAGACCCGGGAAGGCGAGTACACGGGCATCATCGCCGCCTACAAGGAAGACGCGCCGGATTTCGTGTTTCCGGAAAACGAGTTGGGCATTTCCGCCCAGTACTTTTTCGTACGCAAGGGCGACCCCTGGCGTTGGGCGGGATTTCCCTCTCTCCAGGGCAAGAAGGTGGGAATAATCGAGGCTTACTCCTACGGGGAGAAGATGGACGCCCACATAGCCGAACATCCGGAAAGGTTCGTGGTGGCCGGTGGGGACGACCCGTTGGGCGACCTGCTGGAAAGACTGATGAACGGCAGCGTGGACTCCATTTTGGAGGACCCGAATGTGTTCATGCTCAAGGCCATGCGCTTTTATCTGACCGACAAGGTGGAACGGGCCGGCCAGTTCGGAGAGGCCGAGAACGCCTACATCGCCTTTTCGCCCAAGCTGCCCGAATCGGAAGAATACGCGCGAATTCTGTCCGAGGGCCTGGACGACCTGCGTGAAAGCGGCGAGCTGGATGCGATCCTGGCCGATTACGGTCTGAAGGACTGGAAGTAGGAACCCGCCTGAGCCTTTCGCCTGAAGCCGTGACGAAACATCGAATAATCCTTCAAGAACCCGATAAACCGGGCTTTTTGAGTGTGCTCAGGCAAATTTTTGTTTCACCCACTGGGTGAAAGGCTTTTTCGCCCTCCGGGGCGGTCTCATGCGGCGCGTCCGCGGGGCCAGAGCCCTGCCGGGCAGCGGATTCGCGCGGTTGGCCGGAAATTTCGCGGCTCTTTGCCATTGACTTTGCCGGGAAGCCACTTTAGATACTGGTATTCAGTTGAATCGGTTCACCCGGTATCATTCATGACAAATTCCGCCGGACATAATATTTCCAATGCTTCAGACTTCTTAACAGCCCGTTGAAAAACTCGAAATTGGCAGCCTGTTCAAAAACGATGAGAT
>JBKHBM010000040.1:0-35637 GCA_046542385.1 Desulfatibacillaceae bacterium
CCCCCCATTCTGAACCTGCGGGACAAACCGATGGTCCGGACATGGGTCCTTATTTTATTTATAGATAAGCACTAAGTCAATGGCATTGCCGTGCCCCCCGTGGAGGTCGCAGCCAGCAAGGTATGCCCGACATGGAGAATCCCGTCTCCCAGGACGCGCACCGTGCAACGCGCACAGCCCGAAGATGCCGTACCCCGAGGGCAGACACCCGTCCCGAAGAACTCCTTGGCAAGGGGCCTCCGCAACCACGGAGGCAAACGTCCACCAACAGGCAGGATCGTAAAAAAACGCCCCCTAAGATCGTAAATCTGGCGTCCATTGACAGGTGTACAATCAACGAAAATGGACTTTATGAGCTCCGGGCGAATCGCCTCTTATTCAGCTTCACCATCCCCGAGCATAGCCTGAACCTCCATGCCAATCGATATTCACTTGTATATCAATTGGCTTGGAGTCAATCAGTTTTTAGCCCGCTTGTCGCATAATATTATGGGTTAATGTGCTGATTCTCGTGATGTTGAATATCACTACTCTTCAAATTTGATTGGTGCAGACTGCGGTGTTGTCCGGACTCCCTTGAACCATCGCATAATCTCCGAAACCGCGATCTGTACCAAGTGTGGTAAGGGCTCCCGGCGAACACCCGCAATGACCACGCTTTCCTGAGTCATGGGGATGAGGATTTTAATCGCCGGGGCATCCATGACTGCCTGCGCCACTTCCGGGGTTACCTCTCCGAGCATGGTATTCGCCCAAGTAACCGCTATCGGCGAAACGATGCAATCCGCCTTGCACACGGTCTTTTGAATGGCATTCTCGCCCGACCCGCCTACATGCGCGCCCGCCTTGATCATGGTGGCCGTTGCAATGGGGTTGGTGCCCAGTGCAACAATCTGGAACGAGTCACCAAGCGCCATCACCATGTACTTGATGATGGTGGCGCCGATGTTGCCGCCTTGTCCATCAATAACACAAATTGTCTTTTTCATGGGCGGGAGCCTTTCTTCCGGGACATCCATGCGGAAGCATTGGCCAGGCTTCGTGCCGTGGAGTTTGGATGCTTCTTATGGCGGATTGTTTGTAATACACCTCAAGCGGTTTGCATCCCTTGGCCGAAAACGGTCCGTTGCGCATGGAGCAAGTCAAAGGGCCTTGGTAACGCATTCAGCGCCTTGGCGGCGCGGGCTGCCCCCCGGCCTTCCTGGCCCTGTTGCGGGGGCGTGCGTCTCGGGTTATTGATGCCGTAACCACCGGCGCGGGTTTCCTCTCAATTATTGTGGCCACACAGCGAGGACGCCGACCAGCACAATGGCCCGAGAGACCAGTGAGAATGTGGTGGTGACCCCAAGAACGTGCATGCCGTGCCGGAGCCCAAGGATCGAGACGTACCGGGGCATGGTGCCGCGAAGGCGAGTTACGGGAACCATGAGGAACCCACCCACCAGGAGCGCAACGATGGCGTGGTATTCGGCAACCAGCCCCTGTTGCAGAAGCGTGGACATGGAGGTGATTCCCACGATGGGACTGACGATGTACACGCATGTAGGCGCAACCACGGCCTCCGGGAATCCCGCGCCCCCGGCCAGGACGCCCACGGCCCGTTCGAGGCCCCTGAGCACGCCGGAAAGCACCACGAGTTGCACCAGGAAGGTCACGCCGACGATGATCCCGGCCATGCGGACAAAGAGTTTCGCGCGGGCGCCCCAGGCCGCCCGAAACAGGGCCGCGGCGCCTCGCGGCCTTTCCACCGGGGCGTCCCCGTGGAGCGGAGTTGCCGAAAGCTCCCGGGGTTCCAGGGTCCTGCGCCCCGCTGCCACGACCCAGGCGAGTTTCAGGAGCCCGGAAAGCCAGAAAACCGCCACGTATACCAGGCACAAGCGCCATCCCAACAGGGGCAGGACCACGGGAACCTGGTAGGTAAGAGTCTCCTTGAAATGGATGGGCACCGTGTTGAACACAGCCCCGAGGACCAGTTCCCGGCCGCTGATCCGCCCGTCCTCGTGATACTGGGCCAGCATGGTGTTCGCGGCGATGAGCGAACCCACGGACACCATGAAGGTCACCACGGCCTGGGGCGGCAGATGGGCCACGCGCGCCAGGGGGCGCCCCAGGGGCTCCACCCGGCGCATCACGCCCAACTGCACGAGCAGTTCGACCCCAAAAAGGCTTATGAACATGATGGGCAGCACCCGTCCCACCAGGGCCGCCGTCTGTTGCAGTGCTTCGGCTATCATCGCGGACGCCCCTGTGCTCCTTTACGATAAACCGCCCCGGCGAACCCCGGCGTTCCCCCCGTCAATTCCGTGCCCTGTTCACGCACGCCACGGCCACGGAAAAAAAGGCCGCGAAGAGCACCAAAAGCAGTACATAGGAAAACACCGGAGGTGCCTGCCCTAGCGCGGACGCTCGCACAGCCTTGGCTGCGTGGGTTAGCGGCAGAAGCCGCAGCACGGCCTGTACCGTGTCGGGCATCCGGTCCAGGGGGAAAAACGTGCCTCCGAGAAAGGCCATGGGCGTGATGACAAAATTCGTCACCAGGGTCTGGTCCGCGTGGGACTTGACCAGCATGGCGCAGATTACGGCAATGGACCCGAACAGGGCCGCGTTGAGGATCACGGCGGCGAAGAAGAAAACATTGTAGGACAGCACCACGCCGAAGCACAGGGCCAAAAGAATCATGATCCCCACCGCGAGCAGTGCACGTGTGACCGCGGCGGCGACTTCGCCCGCGACGTACTGCATGTTGGGCAGGGGCGCGGACTGGAACTCCTCGAAAATGTGCCAGTAGAACCGGCTGATATTGATCTCGCTGGCGATCCCGAAGGACTGGGTCATGCTGGCCATGGCCATGAGCCCAGGGATGAGGAACTGCATATAGGTTATGCCCTCCACGCTGAAGTCCCGTCCCATGGCGAAACCGAACGCCGTGAGGAACAACAGGGGCGAAACCGCCATGGATGCCATCTGCTTGGCCAGCTTCCTGCGCAGAATGAGCATTTCCCGCAAATATACCGCAGCCAATCCTGTCATTCGCTTTTCTCTTTCTTCCCGTGGCCGTGACCTCCGTGGGCTGTTTTCACGGCGGATGAGTCCGGACCTTGATGGGCAAGCTTCCTGCCGGTCATGGCGATGAATGCGTCCTCCAGGTTCACGCGGCGCACGGTGAAGCCCCCCTTATGGGTGGTAATGTGCGCCTCGGCCAATTCCCGGGTCGGGAAATAGGACGTGCGGATGGTTCCGTTGTCCATGGTATCCAGGGCCCATGCTCCCATTCGCCCCATGAGCGCCTGGGGAGAATCAACGGTCACGATGGAGCCTTCGTCCAGGAAGGCGACCCGGTCCGCCAAAAATTCCGCCTCCTCGATGTAGTGGGTGGTGAGCAGTATTGTGGCCCCATCGTTCTGGGCCTTCTTGATGAACGACCAGATGCGGCGGCGGATGGTAGGGTCCAGTCCCACGGTGGGTTCGTCCAGAAAGACGATCCGCGGCTGGTGCATGAGGGCGCGGGCGATCATCACACGGCGCTTGAGGCCTCCGGACAGATGCTTGATGAGTGTTTTCTTGCGGTCCGACAGATCCACATACTCCAGGTATGTATCAATGGCGCGACGGCGCTGGTCCCTGCTCATCTTGAAGAGCATTCCATGGATGTTGAGGTTTTCTTCCACGGTCAGCTCATTGTCCAGATTCACATGCTGGGTCACCACTCCGCATTGCATTTTGGATGCCAGGCGTTCGCGCAGTACCGAATACCCACACAAATGAGCTTCACCGCTTGTGGGATTGGTGAGGCTCGTGAGAATGCGGATGGTGGTGGTCTTGCCGGACCCATTGGGCCCAAGATAGGCGAACAGCTCCCCTTCCCGCACGGTCAGATCGACTCCACGGAGCGCATGGACCTTGCCGAAACGCTTGTGCAGGCCTTCTATGCGGATCATGTCTTCCCGGCTCATCGGGCAACTCCGCTCAGGGGCAATTCCCTGGCCACATCCTGCATGGGCGCACGGCGCACACGGTGGGGCAAGGCCAGTTGCGCCGCCGTGCTTATGTCCGAAGGCTCCGCCTGGGCACGGCCTTCGTAGGCGGCAAGCGTCTTGGCTGCCTTGAGCATGATGATGTCGGCGCGGTGCCCGTCCACACCCACGGACACGCACGTCTCCGCGATTTCCGTGAGCAGGGCCTCGGGCACGACGACCTCGGGCAACAGTTCCCTGGCCATCACAATCCGCTCGGAAAGCTGGTCGGAATCTCCGGCGTGAGAGGCCGCGAAGCCATCCGGATTCTCGTCGTAGGCTGAACGCCGCCGCATGATCTCTACGCGGTCTGCGATTTCCCTGACGCCCTCCACATGCACACACAGGCCAAAGCGGTCCAGAAGTTGGGGGCGCAGTTCACCCTCCTCGGGGTTCATGGTGCCCACCAGGGTGAAGCGGGAGGGATGGGTGAAGCTGACGCCCTCCCGTTCGATGGTGACAACGCCCATGGCAGCCGAATCCAGGAGCACGTCCACAATGTGGTCGTCCAACAGGTTTACCTCGTCGACGTACAGGATGCCCCGGTGCGACGCGGCAAGGAGTCCGGGCTCGACGCGCTTGGCGCCGTGCCGCAGAGCGTGCTCGAGGTCCAGCGAACCCACCACGCGGTCCTCGGTTGCCCCCACGGGCAGCTCCACCACGCGCACCTTGCGCCGATACACATCGAATTCCTCCGTTTCCAGTGGCGCTCCCCGAAGCGCGGTCATGCACTCCACATAGGTTTCCCGCTCGATTGTCGGAGACAGTTCAAAGGGACACTCGGCGATGACGTCGATTTCGGGCAGGATGTCCGCCAGCGCGCGCACCGCCGTGGACTTGCCCGTGCCTTTCTCCCCTCGGATCAGAACACCGGAAAGGGAAGGGTTGATGACGTTGAGAACTAGGGCCAGCTTCATCATGTCCTGGCCCACGATCGCCGTAAACGGATACACAGCCTTTTTTTTCATTCAGAAATCCTCACTTCTTGCTATTTCCACCAATTGTTCGGCCCGCAGTTCCTCTGTCTGGAAATACCTGGCCCCGAGTTCCATGGCCAGCCGTCTGGCCAAGCCGAACTGGACAAGCCCCCTGCTTTCCGTGTCCACGACCACGTACTGAACTCTCTCGTCACGAGACAGCCGGCTCGCCATGTCCATGGCCTCGGCCACGGGTTTGCCTCCATTCAGCCCCACGTTGGCCTTGCCGTCGGTGATGACAAAGACGATGGGCCGCACGGACGGGTCGCGCACAAGAGCATTTTGGATGACCCTGGCGCACTCGGACAGCCCGGCGGCCAGGGGGGTTTTCCCGCCCACGGGCATTTCCGCCAGATGCCGCGCCGCCATTTCCACGCTCGAGGTGGGTTGCAGGTTGACCGCGGCCTCCTCCTTTCGAAAGGAAAGAAGCGCCACCTTGTCCCTCTTCTGGTAGGCATCAAGCAAAAGGGACATCACGGCGCCCTTGGAGGCCACCATGCGTCCCCGCGCCCCCATGGATCCGCTGGCGTCCACCACGAAGAGAAGCAGGTTCCCGATTTTCCGTTCCCGCACACGTTCGTGGAGATCTTCCCCGCGCAGGATCACAGCAAGCGTACAATCCACTCCGGCGTTTTCTCGGCGCGAGACCTGGCGGGGTGCGGCCGCACGGAGCGTTGCGTCCAGGGCGATGTCGTTGGAGTGCGCCTGTGGGCGGCTTTTCACGTAACGGCCCTGTTTCTGGGCCACGCGAGTTCGGGACCGGCGGCCCGAGCCCCGGCGGAAGACACGGTCCTTGGCAGCATGGAAGCGTCGGACCTTGAATGTTTCGCCAATTTCAAAGATTTTCTCCATGACTGCGGCGCGGGAGTCTTCGGGGCTGTCCGGCGGCTCCGCGTCCTCCGGCTCCCCGAGCTCTTCCGGCGGTGGCGGAGCCTGGGCCGCGCTTTCCTCGGGTTCCCCTTCCGGCGGGGGTTCGTCCTCTTCCGGGGCGTCTTCGGGAGGCTCTTTCGGCGGCTCGTGGTCATGGTCATGTTCCGGCTCGGGTGGAGGCGGCGGCGGCGCGGCTTCCCGCTTGCGGTGCAAGAGCGCCATGGGCGCCACCGCCTCGATGTCCGCGTTTGTAACCTCCGTTCGGCCTCCTAGGGCCGCATGGGCGCGCGCCGCTTGTTCGATCACCAGTTCGGCCCGGTGCCCGGCCACGTGGTTTTCCGCGCACATTTCGCCAATGCGTTCCCGCGTGGCCGTGTCGATCCCGACGCCGGGCACAAGCGTCGCCGCGGCCTGGATGGCCGCCGCCGTCTCCTGGTCCCGCGCCGCGAAACGCTGAATGAAGTTCTCGGGATCGCGGTCATACTCCTCGCGCAGGCGCATGATGCGGGTGCGGACGGGTACGTCGCGTTCCGAGCCGATTTCCACGCACAGGCCGAAGCGGTCCAGGAACTGGGGCCTCAGGTCCCCTTCCTCGGGGTTCATGGTGCCTACAAGCATGAACCGGCAGGCATGCCGGACAGAAAGACCTTCCCGTTCCACAAGGTTGGTGCCGGACCCCGACACGGAGAGCACCAAGTCCACGATGTGGTCGTCTAGAAGGTTCACCTCGTCCACGTACAGAATGCCCCTGTGGGCCCTGGCCAAAACGCCGGGCTGAATGCGGCGGACGCCCTTCTGCACGGCAAGGTCGAAGTCCAGGCCGCCAGCCACACGGTCCTCTGTGGCGTTCAAAGGGAGTGTCACCACGGGCCGGCGAAGAAATCGGACCACGTGCCCGGAGCCCACCGCCGCGCAGTCGGGGCAGCATTCGTCGGGCAGGTCCGGATGGCAGCGGAAGGCACATCCTTCGATGACGGGAATTCTGGGCAGCAGGGCCGCAAGGCCGCGCACCGCCGTGGACTTGGCCGTGCCTTTTTCGCCGCGAATCAACACCCCGCCCACGCCGGGATTCACCGCGCACAAGGTAAGGGCGAGCTTTAGCCTGTCCTGGCCCATGATCGCCGAAAACGGATACAAACGATGGAGCATTTGGCTTTTCGCCTTCCCTCGCCGTCCAAGCGGCGGATACAAGTTCGGCCGGTTCCCGGCCTGTCGTGAAACTCCGGTGCCCAGGGGGCGATTACCGTGCCTCACCGCCCTTGCAGGCAATCCTCGGATACATGACCATCAGGTCATCCGGGAGTTCCAGATTCATGAACAGGCGGCAATACTCCGTGTACACGGCACGGGGGCACAGGTGGAAGTCCGGGTAGGCCCACTTGGTGAATGCAATGAGTCCGACGATGCTGTCCGGCCCCCAGACCACCTCGGGGCACAGAACTCCGATCCGGCGCTCCCTTATAGCAGTCATGACGCCCCAGGCGGGCCTTTGGCCAACGGATGCGATGATTTCCTCCGCCTGCGCCGGGGAGGTGAAACCCCATGTCGTCCAGGGGGAAACGTGCTTGAAAACCACGTCCGGATCCTGCCGTGCGATCCATTCCAGGCTGAGAGTGGGGGTTTCCACTGGATGTCCCGCCGCTATGTTGGTCAAACCGCATGCGTCGCATTTGGCCTGCCCGGATGAACCACGCGCATAGGTTCTGCCTGGGACGGGGCTCCACTCCAGGAATACGCGAAGCCTGTCTTCCGGAGCGATGGCGCCAGTGAACGCCGCGAGTTGCTTTTCAAGCGAAGTGCGCCATGCCAAGTAACGCACCGCCTGCTCCCCGGCGTCCAACAGCGCGGCCAGGGCGCGCATTTCCCGCGCCAGGACGTCGTCCCGGTAGAAATCGAAACCAGCCACGGGTATGCCGAACTTGTCCAGGCGTCCGGCCAGTTTTTCCACGCGGGCGCCATTGGCGCTGGTAACCACGAGGTCCGGGGCGAGGCTGGCGATCACCTCCACATTGGGCGTTTGCCATGTCCCCACCCGGGGCTGGTTTCGCAACTCCGGAAAATAATAGTCCACAGCCTGGGCTGAATTGCCGTCCACGCCCACGACCCTGTCAATACAGCCAAGCACCTTCATGGCCTCGCAGCGGTAGTTGCCCAGCACAACGACCCGCCGGGCGGCCTCGGGAAGCTCGATGGTTCTGCCAAGGGAATCCGTGGCCAGGACACCCGGGGAGGCGTGGAGAGCAGGCGCCGCGCCTTCAAGCACGAACATGCCGGCAAGGACCGCCGCCATGATCAGTTCAATCCGGAACCGCTTTCTCTGGCCTGGGTTATTGAACATACCCATCACCTCCATTCCGCTCCACGTCTGGTCGTCATGAGCAAATACAGAAATAGGGGCACTCCCACAAAAGAGGTGACGATCCCCACCGGAATCTCCATGGGCGAACACACCGTGCGGCCCACGGTGTCGGCGGCCAGAAGAATCAGGGCGCCCAGGGCCGCGGCTCCGGGAAACAGGAACCTGTGGTCCGGCCCCAAGGTCATGCGCGCCATGTGCGGGGCCACAAGGCATACGAATCCGATAACGCCGGTCACGCAGATGACCGCCGCCGTGAGAAATGCCGACACAAGCACGCCCACAAGGCGAATCCTGGCGGTGCGGATGCCAAGCGAACTGGCCACATCGTCGCCCGCGCACATGACATTGAGATCCCAGGCGGACCACAGGAGGACCGGGAGGCAGAGCAAAAGGGCCCCGAAAACGAAAGCCACACCTCCCCATGAGGAAGTGGCGAGACTTCCGAAGAGCCAGTAAACAACCTGAGCCAACTCACTTTCCGTGCCGATGAACTGCAGCAGCGTGGTCATGGCGGAAAACAAATACATGACGGCAATGCCGGCCAAAACCATCATGACCGGCCCTCCACGCCTCGAGGCCGACAGCAGGAACATGAGCAACACGGCCATAAGCGAAAACACGAACGCATTTGCGGCAATGACCGCGCGGCCCCATCCCAGCACACTGAACTCCAGCACCACGGCCAAGGCAGCGCCAAAGCCCGCTGCCGACGCAACGCCCACGGTGAAGGGGCTTGCCAGGGGATTGCGAAGGACACTCTGCATGGCGACCCCCGAAACGGCCAGGCCCATGCCCGCCACCACGGCCATCACCGCGCGAGGCAGGCGGATTTCCCATATGATGTTGTAGGAAATGTCCCGCACACCGGATTCCCGCATGCCGGGCAGCCCGGCCCGGATTTCGCGCAGGACCTCGGCCACGGGAATATGCACGGACCCCAGCGCGGATGCCGCGATGGCGGCGACAAAGACAGCCAGGCAACCGGTTGCCAATAGCGCCCATTTCCGCCGGTGACCGCGCAAGTGGAATCGGAGCAAATCTTCCGCGTTCCGGGCAACGGTTCCTTGTCCATCGTCTGTTCCGCGCGCCCATATGGCCAATGGTCAAATCCTCCTCATCATATCTCGTGCCTCGGCCGCGAGTGACTTGTCCTCAGCGGCGCGGCCAAAAGCGCGCCTTGCAACTTCACGTTCACCAGCCGCCAGGGCCGCGTATCCAGCCATCAGCCATGCGCGGCCTGTCCCGTTTTCGCCGTTCGCGGCCTGTTCATAGGCTTCGAGGGCCTCCCTGTAACGGCCTTGCTCATAGAGGAGGTCCGCCCGAAGCATGGCAGCCTCCGTCCGCCCGAACTTTCCGGTGTGGGCATCCAGAACCGCAAGCGCCTTTTGCGGGCAAAGCTGCCGGCGCCAAGCGTACACGATTTTTATTGCTGCTTCCGTCGTAAGCTCGCCATCCGGTACGCCCTCGAGAACCCGGATCGCTCCGGAAGGCACATCCAGGCCGAGATAGATGTCCGCGACAAGAAACCTTTCCTGCAAGGTCCATGGCTCGACGGCGTTCGCCCCAATAAGGGCGGCGAGGGCTTCCTCCATGCGGTCGCGTGACAATTGAAGATTTGCCAGAAGCAGCCACCACCGGCGCTCCCCGGGTTCCTCTTCCGTAAGCTGGCGGGCCATCGCCAGAGCCTTTCCGTGACGCTCCATGGCGAGATACTGATGCAGCAGATGCTCGCGCCACTGCCGCCGCTTCTCCCCCCGGCACGTGCGGACCAGGTTCTCCATGAGGGCAAGCGCCCGGTCCATGCGCTCCGTCCCCAGAAAGGAGTGTACCGCATATTCCAGGACATGTGTGTCCACCTTGTCCGGATGCGCCTTGAAAAAACGTTCGAAGGCGTCTGCGGCCCGGGCGTTGTTGCCCGCTGAGAGCCACGAGACCGCGGCGTTCAACAACAGGCCGCCTTCCGGCTCCTCCCCGGTTTCGTAAGCCCGCAAAAAATACCCGGCCGCCTCCTCCGGGGCCTCCGCCTGGTGGCTCAGTACCGCAAGATTCCTCCAGGCGGACTGGTATGCCGGATTGGCGTCCGCTGCCCGGAGGAAACAGATTCGGGCGCCCTTTTCGTCCCCGGCCGCGTGCCGTGCGTTTCCCTCCGCGAAATGCACCAGGTACAACCCGCCCCCGATGCCTTCGCACCCGTCGGAAGTCCGGAGCTTTTCGAGCAAGGCCACACCCTCCGCTGCCTTGCCCGCGTCCATCAGAGCAAAGGCCTCGTGCAGAGCCCGGCGCGCGCAAAGGGGCAGGTTCTCCGCCTCCCCTTCCCCGGCCCGGACCGGCAGGGGCGCCACGATGGCCCAAAGGGCAAGCGCCAGCCATGCCATGACAAGTGTTTGTTTCATTTCCTCACATCCCCGCCTGGTCACCGCAGGGTGAACTCGATGGTCCGTTGCCAGACCGTGCGCACCGGCCTGCCGTCCCGGGTGGGCGGCGAAAACCGCCAGTTGGCCATGCAGGTCAGCACGGCTTTTTCAAATATCCCGGTGGGCTCGGCCTCGACCACCTCGATGCCATGCACCCCTCCGGTCTCATCCACCACGAACCGCACCGTCACGTGCCCCTCGATCCCCATTTTGCGGGCGCGGAAGGGATAGACGGGAGGCGCCGCATGCACGGGCGTGATAGGGGCATCCAGTTCGGCCGCCGCGTATTCGGTCCGCCTGGGTGTAGCCGCGGGCTCAGGCGGGGGCGGCCCCAAGGAAAAATGGGCCAGGTCCGGCAAGGCCAAATCGCCCGGGGCCGAGGGCAGGCTCGCGTTGACTTTGAAAGCGAGGCGCGGTTTGTTGACCCGAGGCTTTTCGGGTGAGGGCGCGCGCGCCGCGCGCATCCGCCGCTCCGGAGGCCTTTCCGGCTTGGGCTCTTCGGGCTTCCGTTCGCGAGGCGGGGCCTCGGGCTTCTTGTGGCGGATCACCGACACGGCGTCATAGGCCTCCAGCTTCGGGGGCGCCTCCATGTCGCCGGAAAAAAGAAGCGGCATGAGGCCGAACAGCGCGCAACAGAAAAGCAGCCCCAGGGCCAGGGCCACCGCCCACATGCCCGGAGCATCCGGTAAATACGGAGTCCCGGGCGGTATGCGCCGCGCCTCCACGCTATAAGCCTCCTTCGCCCAGGCTCGCGGCCAGGGACACGTTTTTAGCCCCGGCCATCCTCGCCGCGTCCATCACGGCAATGGCAACGCCCGTGCTGCTTTCCCGGTCCGCCACTACCACGACCTCTCCTTCCGGGTTCTCCGCCATGGTCCGCTCCACGTTCACTCCCACCGCGCGGATGTCGATTTCCCGCTTGTCCATGAACACGCGGTCCCGCGCGTCCACGCCGATGAGAATCGTGGCCTTTTCCTTGGACACCGCCGTGTTCGCCGTGGGCCGGTGTACATCGATGCCGGTTTCCCGCACGAAACTCGTGGTGACCAGGAAAAAGATCAACAGGATGAACACCATGTCGATTAGAGGCGCGATGTTCAGTTCCACTGTCCGCTGGCGCGCCCTTCTGGCCGCGGTGATGCCCATCATGGCATTGGTCCTTTCGCCTGTAGCGCATGCACCTCCAGATGAATCACGATCCGGGAGAGGCGGGTTTTCACCTGTTCGGCCCGCCGGTCCAGGAATCCTTTCATATACACACCCGGTATGGCGATGAGCAGGCCGGTTTCCGTGGTGACCAGAGCCTCGGAGATGCTCGCGGCCATGGCCCGGGCATTGCCGGTGCCGAACACAGAGAGCACGTCGAAGGCCGCGGTCATGCCCAGCACCGTGCCCAGAAGGCCCAAAAGGGGCGCAATGGCCGCCAACACTCCGATGGGGGCGAGCCAGTCATCCACCCGCGCATCCATGGCGCGCCGGATTTCATGCAAGATGCCCCGGTCCGTCTTCGGCTCGCCTGTGCGGCGGGCAAGAAAGACCCTGACGAGCCAGGTTGCGGCGCCGTGGGGGTTTGCCGCATTCACGGCCTCCCCGGCCGCCCACCGCGCGGCCTGGACGCGGCCCGCGTCCTTGCGGGACACACGCCACAGCCACAGGGCCTTGTAGGCGCAGAGGCCCGCCAGGGCGAGGCAGACCAGCGCAAGGGGCGCCATGAGCGGCCCACCCCTTGCAAAGTGATCGCAAACCCTCCACCATAACATGTGCCATTCCGCGCTCATGTTGCACTTCGCGCTCCCGTGACCTCGTTCACCAGGGCCATGCCCTTTTCCTCCATCTGCCCCACGATGCGGTCGCCCATCCTGGATAGTAGGGTGTGGGCCACCGTCACGGGAATGGCAACGCCTAGGCCGAGCATCGTCGTGACCAGGGCCTCGGAAATACCACCCGACATGAGGCGGGGGTCGCCGGTGCCCGCGAAGGTTATGACGTGGAAGGTGTTGATCATGCCCGTGACCGTGCCCAACAGGCCCAGCAGGGGAGCTATGGCCGCGAGCATCCCAAGCGTGGGCAGAAACCGCTCAATTCGTGGAATTTCCCGTAAGATGGCCTCGGACAACACGTTCTCCATGTCTTCCCTGCACATGTGCCGACACCCGATGCCCGCCATGAGCACCCGGGGCACGGGCCGGTCTCCTCGGCGCTCGCAAGCCTGGGCACAGGCGTCCCAGTCGTTCTTTCCGGCCAGATCCACCACCTCGGACATGAGCCGCTCCGTGTTGGTGCGCACCCGTAATAGAAACACGAGGCGTTCCGCCACAAGGATGGCCGCAAGCGCAGCAATGGCGAGAATGGGCCAGACGATGGGGCCGCCGGCCCGCACCTGTTCCTTCCAGTCCAGGCGATGCACCAGCTGGCGCAGGGCCGCGCCCCGGGAGGTGTCCACGGGCGCCTTGCCGGAAGCCCCCTTCATGTAGTCCGCAAGCGCGCCGCGCAGGCTCTCCGGAGACGGACGGGACAACTGGAAAAACCGGCCCGTGGGCGGAGAGTACGTGAAAAAATCGGTTTCTCCATTGACCTCGCCAAATGCCTGAAAATTTCCGACAAGAAAAACGTTTGCGGACACTTCCGCCCCCGACCGGTCCACCACCGGAACGGCGGCACGCTGGACCTGCCCGCTCCGTTGGGTCTCCTCCACGAGCAGGTTCAACATCGTATAAAGATCATCCATGGAAGGAAAGCGCCGGTTTTCAGCGATTTCCGCGAGAAACGCGGTTTCACGGCTCCGGTCGAATGCGCCCTGAGGACTCTGGTGGAGCAGCGTGTCCAGGTTGCGGGCGTTCTGGCGGATGAACCCCACCAGTTCGCGCACCTCGGCTTCCGCTTCGGGCAACTTTTCGTTCAACTCCTTCAGGCGCGCTGCAAACCCGGCCTTTTGCTCCTCAAGTCCATCCAGCCGCGCTTCCAGTTCCTGGTTCGCCTCCCGCCGCTTTTCGAGGGCCCGCTCGTACTCGGCGCGATCCGTGAGAATGCGTTCCATGACAGCGCGCTTTTCAGCGGCCGCCTCCTCTCTCTCCTTACGCGCCGCCTCCAGGAGTTGTTGTCGAATCTCGGTTGCCTGCACGCGTTGTTCGCGAATGTCCCCAGCGCATACCGCTCCGGGGACGGCTGTCAGGATTGCACAAAACAGGCACAGGGCAAGACATCCCCACGGGAAACAAGAGGCACAAGGGATTCTTCGATCAATGCCCGGGTTCATGGCTGCACCACCTTTCCCAGAGGCAGTTCAACGATGTCCAGGGGCATGCGCCGGGAGGCCATGGCAAAGGCGCGGGAAAGCCCCGGCGCCGAGGAGGGCGGAAGCCATATCCATATTTGCCCGGCCGGATCCCACGTTCCGTAGCGGGTTTCATCCAGGCTTTGGCAAAATAGGGCCAGCCGACCGAACCGGAGCAAGTTCATCCGCAGACGGCTGCCCTCCATGTCCAACTCCGCCCGGTACACTTCCACCGTGTTTCCATATTCGGCTTCGACGAAAAGCGCCTCCATGGTTTTCCGGTACTTTTCTCCGGCCGCCGCGGACGGACTGTTCAATGTGCTCCGCAGGCGGCCGAGCCGCTCTCTGCGCTCGACCATCAGAAACGGGTCGCTCTCCTCGACCAGCATTTCCATCGCCTCCATGCCCTTTCCGAAAAAAGGTTCCATCTCCCCGGCCATCCGGCAGGCCTCGGCCAGGCGCCGCTCCTTTTTGGTCACCTCGGCCTCAAGGACGGCCACCTCCGTCTCCAGCGCGGACACCCTGCCGGACAGATCCTCGGATGAGGCCTCCAACGAGCGGACCTCCTCGGCCATCCGCCGCTTTTCCGCATTCCAGCCCTCAAGCGCCTGTTGAGCTTGCCTTCGCTCCGAAACGGAATCGGCCACGGGCTTTTCCATCTGCTCGGAAAGGGTTTCAGCCACGCACACCTGGACTGCAAACAACATAAGGCCCGCCACTATGAGTGCCCGCATTGCCACCTTGCTTTTCCATGGGCCCTTAGGGGGGCCACACAACAAAAAAAGGCCGCAAGGGTCTCCTCCCTTCTGGGAGTTCGGCCCTTGCAGCCTCTTGATTGCCTTCGCCGGATTGTCACGTGCGGAAAGCGGCCTTCAAAAAGGCATTCCGCGTGTTCGGATGATTCTTTCGCGGCGGATTCTTCCACCTAGTAAATTGTCTTGCAATCTTTTGGGGCTTCTCTGCCCTTCGTGGACGGAACCAATAACCGATGCGGCGCGATCCCGTCAAGTTTTTTTTTCAGGGGGGATCGCGGCGCCCCATGGCGAAGTTGCTCCGGCAAAAGATTCCTGAAACCGTCGCGTCCGCGGGGCGCGCATGGAACGGCCGGAAAGGTGGCGATGAACACCGTGGGGCCATGGCGGGCCATGGCGAAAAGTCTTGACATCCTCCGCGGAGGGTTGTAGAAGAGCGGACATCAAGCCGGCCTGAAGCTGGCATTATCCAGACAGTAGGAAGACAATTCGGCAGGGGCGTTGACGCTCCGAAGTATTTGAAAGCCACGAAGGCTCGTTCAGGGAAACACATTCCCTGGAGTCTCTTGGCTTTTTTGTTTTTTGGAGCCGGGAACCGGATTTCCCGGGCATGAGGTGGAATCAAGATGCTGGACCTGAAGTTTTTCGTGGCAGTACTGGCACTGCTTGCGGTCGCATCGCTGGCCCACGGGGCGGAGCGCCGCGTTGTGGTGCAAGACGCGACGGGCAGGGAGGTGGAGCTTCGCACGCCCATAAAGCGCGTCGTGGCACTCAACACGGACGGCATTGAGGTGTTACGCATTTTGGGTTGCGTGCATCTCGTGGTGGGCACAAGTTCCCTTGCGCAAAAGGAGCCGGAATTCTTCCCCGAGATTCAGGGGCTTCCCAACGTGGGCAAGTGGAATGACCCGGACGCCGAAGCCATTGTAGCCCTGCGGCCGGACCTTGTCCTGTGCTACGGCCATAGCCCGGGCAGGACACTCGAAACCAAGGTGGGCGGCCTGGGCATACAGATACTGCGCATGGACTGTTACCGCCCCTCCACCATCCTGGACGAGGTGTGGGCGCTGGCACGGGTCTTTGGCCGGGAAAGCGCGGCGCGCGACTACATGGACTGGGCCCGGGAACGGAAGGAGGCCGTGCGGCAGTGCGTGGAACGGTCCGGAGAGCAAGCTGTCGCCTATATGGAAGCCTACTCCGATTACAAGGCGTCGGGTCCGGGCACGGCCATGGATGAACTGTGCGAACTGGCCGGCGGGGTGAACATTGCCCGGGCCACGGGCCTTCAGAACGCGGAAGTGACCACGGAATGGGTGCTTTCGTGCGCCCCGGAAGTGGTGGTCAAGGCCGGAAGCTTGAAAAGGGCCTACGGGGCCACCTCGCCGGAAGAGATCGGCGGCATCCATGCCCGGATGCTGGCCCGCCCCGGCTGGGAGACAATGCCCGCCGCGAAAAACGGCCGGGTGCATGTGCTGGCGGCTGCCATCGGTCCGGGGCCGCGTGCCGCGGTTGGACTCACATACATGGCCACGTGGTTTCACCCGAAGGCCTGCGCGGACCTGAATCCCGAGGCCGTCCACAGGGAGTACCTTGAGCGCTTCCAAGGCCTGCCACTGCAAGGTCATCATGTATATCCGTAGCACAACGCAAAACATGCAATCCGTTGCCCACGAGGCCCCATCAAAGGAACACGGGACCACCTCCTACAAGCGGATTACCAGTAGAAAGGCCCTGGGAATCCTCGTTCCCAGCGGCGCGCTATTGTGCGCCTGCGTGGCGGGGGTGCTCATGGGGACCTATGATACGTCCGTGGCCGACCTCTGGGCGGCTCTAGGGGGTGACACGGGGCCCAAAAGCGTCATTCTCCTAAACCTGCGGGCGCCGCGCGTCATCATGGCGGTACTTGTGGGCTCCGGCTTGGCCACGGCCGGGTGCGTATGTCAGGCCATCCTCAAGAATCCATTGGCTTCCCCTTTCACCCTGGGCATTTCTTCCGGAGCCGGATTCGGCGCCGTCCTGGGCATCGTATTCTTCCGCTCCCTGCACCACAACGCCGTGGCCGTGTCCGCGTTCGTCTTCGCCCTGGCATCCACCCTCCTCATCATGGGTGTGAGCCGAATCAAGGGGGCGGCCACGGAGACTCTCATTCTGGGCGGCGTGGCCGTGATGTTTCTCTTTTCCTCCCTTACGTCTTTTGTTCAGTACACCGGCACCATGGAGGAGGTGCATGACGTGGTGTTCTGGTTTTTCGGCAGCCTGTCCAAGGCCGGGTGGCCCCACATCGGCGTGGCCGCGGCCATGGTCTTGCCATGCATTCCTCTCGCGCTCCGCCGCGCCTGGGACTACAACGCACTCCTTTCCGGGGACGAGGCTGCCAAGGCCCTTGGAATCCGTGTCACGCGGCTGCGCATGGAGGGAATCCTTGTGTCCTCCCTCATGACCGCGGGTGCCATTTGCTTCGTGGGGGTCATCGGATTCATCGGCTTGGTGGCGCCCCACATCAGCCGCATGCTCGTGGGCAGCGACCACCGTTACCTAGTCCCGGCAAGCGCGCTCATGGGAGCGACACTGGTTGTTTGCGCCGATATTGCCTCGCGGGTCGCCTGGCCGCCCCAGGTCATTCCCATTGGAATCATGACGTCCCTCATGGGCGTCCCGTTTTTCTTTTATCTCCTTGTCAGGACAAGCAGGAGGTACTGGTGATGTTGGAGGCGCGAGATGTCCGGTTCGGTTACGGAAACGGGGTGGTACTCCAAGGGGTGAGCCTGTGTGTCGCCCGAGAGGAACTGGTCTCGGTCATCGGTCCCAACGGGGCGGGGAAAAGCACGCTGCTAAAATGCCTCTTGCACATCATGGCCCCGCGCGACGGCGCCGTCACCGTGGACGGCGTGGACGTCGGTCGAATGCGGGGAAGGGATCGTTCCCTGAAAATGGCCTATGTGCCCCAAGCCCTGCCCAGCCGGTTTCCCATGTGCGTGTTCGACACCGTGCTCATGGGCAGGCGGCCGCACCTTGCCTGGAGGCCTTCGGCGCGGGACGTGGAAAAGGTGTCCAGCGCCATTGACCGGATGGGGCTCGCCCATTTGGCGGAGAGGGATTTCGACACGCTGTCGGGCGGACAGAAGCAAAAAGTGATGCTTGCCCGCGCCCTGGTGCAGGAAGCGGACTTTCTGTTGTTGGATGAACCCACGAGCAACCTGGACCTGCGGCACCAGATGGAGGTGATGAACCTGTTGCGGGAGACCGTGAAAGAGGACGGCAAGGGGGTGCTCGTGGCCATTCACAACCTCAATACCGCCTCGAGGTATTCGGACCGTATCGTCATGCTGGAAAAAGGTGTCGTCCAGAGCTGCGGCCCTCCATCCGAGGTGCTTTGCGTGGAAAACATCGAAAGGGTTTATGGGGTGGTCGCACAGACAGCGCGCCTGAATGGAAGCCAAGTGGTGGTGCCCGTGCGCATCACTTGAGGAAAGGGAGGTTCGCGATGGTGAAGATTGCATCTTTCATGTGGAATAGCCACGTGCCCATGCTGGCCGCCGCGGCCCGGGACACCGGGGGCGTGGAGCTGGTCATGCACTCGTCGAAAACACTGGAAAATGAACCGGAACGGTTGGATGAGGCGTTGGCGGACCTGGAACGGGCGGACGTGGTGCTGCTGTACCGTTCGGCAAGCGGGTTCTGGGACTCTATGGAGGACAGGCTCGTGGAAATCGGCAAGAAGGTCCCGGTGGTCTGCACGGGGTACGACCCTTCCCTGTGGGGCCTGTCCACATTCCCGGCCGAGGTTGTGCAGCAGGCCTACAACTACATCAGCTATGGCGGCCTGGACAATTTCAGGAACCTTCTCCGCTTCGTGGCCGGCTTGGTGGCGCCGGACACAGGGCCTGCGGCGGCCCCGGCGGAAATGCCCTGGCAGGGCCTGTACCACCCCGAAGCCCCGGGGCACTTCGACGGCGTGGCCGCCTACAACGAGTGGTACGAGCCGTACCTCGCGGAAAAGGGCCTGGCCCACGCCGCCAGGGTGGGCGTCCTGATCCCGCGGCACACGTGGGTGAACGGCAACTTGGCGCTGGAGGACCTGTTGATCCGGCAAATCGAAAGCGAAGGGATGGCTGCGGTGCCGGTCTTTTCCTACAGTTCGGCGGACCAGGAGACCGGCGCCAAGGGCAGCCTGGCCATGCTGGAGGAAAGCTTCCTTGGCCCGGACGCGGGTCCGTCCATCCATGCCCTTGTCAAGCTCCAGATGTTTTTGTTGGGCATTCAGGGCGCGGACAAGTTTTCGGACGAGCGGGCCAACCGGGACGGCGTGGCCTTTTTCCGCCGCCTCGGCGTTCCCGTGTTCCAGCCGGTCGTAAGCCTGGACATGACACCCGAGCAGTGGGAGGCCGATCCCCAGGGCCTTGCCAACGTGAGCTTCACCGTGGCCCTGCCCGAGTTCGAGGGCGTGATCGAACCCATCATGGCCGGGTGCGCGGAGCGGGACCAGGACCAGGCCACGGGCGCGGTGGTCGAAAAGCGGACCCCGGTGCCCGAACGCATCCATCGCCTGGTGCGCCGCATCGCCCGCTGGGTGGCGCTTGGGCAGAAGCCGGTGAATGAGCGCAAAGTAGCCTTCATCCTGCACAACAACCCATGCGCCTCGGTGGAGGCCACGGTGGGTGGGGCGGCAAAGCTGGACTCCCTGGAATCCGTCGCCAGAGTGCTCCAGGCCATGGCCGCACGGGGCTACTCGGTGACGCCGCCCGAACACGGCGAGGAACTGATCACCACGATCATGGACCGGAAGGCGGTCTCCGAATTCCGCTGGACGACCACCGACGAAATCGTGCGCAAGGGCGGCGACCTGGCGCAGCTCACCCTGCCGGAATACTTGAAGATGTGGGAAACCTTTCCGGCGAGCGTGCGCGAGCGGGTCGAGGAGGCATGGGGCCGCCCCCCCGGGGAGCACAAGAACGGGATTCCGCCCGCCATGCTTTATGAGGGCAGAATCCTCATCACAGGCGTGTCCTACGGAAACGCGGTGGTCTGCGTACAACCCAAGCGCGGCTGCGCGGGCACCCGGTGCGACGGCGTGGTGTGCAAAATTCTGCACGACCCGGACGTGCCGCCGCCCCACCAGTACCTGGCCACCTACCGCTGGCTCGAAACCGTTTACGGCGCCGACGCCTTCGTCCACGTAGGCACGCACGGCAACGTCGAGTTCCTACCGGGCAAGGCCGTGGGGCTCTCCCAACATTGCCTGCCCGACGTGTGCATTCACGAAACCCCGCACCTCTACATATACAACTCGGACAACCCGTCCGAGGGCACAATCGCCAAGCGCCGGAGTTACGCCACCTTGGTGGACCACATGCAGACGGTCATGGGGCAAGGCGGACTCTACGCCGAACTCGAGGAACTGGACCGCTACCTCGAGGAATACGAGAAGACCAAAGCCGCGGCCGAGCAGAAAAACCGAGCCCACACACTCGAGCACCTGATTCTCGACGCGGTGCGGGCGGCCAACCTGGACAAGCAGGTCCGCCTGACGGACGACATGCCCATGGACGAGGTGGCGCGCCGGGCCCATGATGCGTTGTCCAAGATTCGCAATACCTACATCCCCGACGGCATGCACGTGCTCGGCCAGCTTCCCGAGGGCGACCGCCGCGTGGACTTCCTCTACGCCATCCTGCGCTACGATGCCGGGGACGAAGGCAGCCTGCGCAAGGTCCTGTGCCGTGCCATGGGACGCGAACTCCAGGCGCTTTTGAACGACGAGAGCGCCGTTTGCCCTAAGACCGGCAAGAGCCACGGACTACTCCTGGAGGATTTGGACAACCTGGGCCGGGAGGTCATCCGCGCGGCTCTGGAACTGGATGTCGAGCCTTTTTTGGAAAAAGCCGCGGAAATTCTCGGGGACCGGCTCATGGACCGGGGGCGCTTGGCGGGCCTCGCACCCGTGCATGAACGCCTGCGGGACCTGAATGCCCGCGTGGACGACTCCCGGGAGATCGAGGCGCTTCTTTCCGGGTTCGACGCGAAATACATCCCGGCCGGCCCCTCCGGACTCATCATGCGCGGCCGGGACGACATCCTGCCCACCGGGCGCAACTTCTACTCGCTGGACCCGAACAAGGTGCCGACCCGCGCCGCCTTCCGCGTGGGCGAAAAGCTGGCGGAAGCCGTACTCGGGAAATACCTGGCCGAGGAAGGCCGGTATCCCGAAAACGTGGGGATTTTCTGGATGGCCGGGGACATCATGTGGAGCGACGGCGAGGGCATGGGCCAGATCCTGGCGCTTCTGGGCGCGCGGCCCACGTGGCAGGCGGACGGCAGGGTGAAGGGGTTCGAGATCCTTTCCCCGGAAGAACTGGGTCGGCCGAGGGTGGACGTGACCATCCGGGTTTCGGGCATTGCCCGGGACAACTTCCCCAACTGCGTGGAGTTCGTGGACGAGGTGATCCAGGCCGTGGCAGCGCTGGACGAGCCGGAAGAGCAGAACTTCGTGCGCAAGCACACCTTGGAACGGCTCCGTGAGGAGGGGGAGGACGAACAGGACTCGCTCGCTTTTCGCCGGGCCACCTATCGCGTGTTCTCGGCCCAGCCGGGCACCTACCGTGCCGGGGTCAACCTGGCTGTGTACGCCTCGGCGTGGAAGGACGACGCGGACCTATCCGACATCTTCCTTTTCTGGAACGGCTACGCCTACGGCAAGGGAGTGTTCGGCGAGCCATCCCACAAGGAACTGGCCGGCAGCCTCAAGAACGTGAACCTCACCTTCAACAAGGTGGTGGCCGACGAGAACGACCTCTTCAACTGCTGCTGCTACTTCGGCACCCACGGGGGCATGACCACCACCGCCCGGCACCTCTCCAATAAGCCCGTCAAGACCTACTATGGCGACACGCGTGAACCGGAGCGGGTCGAAGTGCGCGACTTGGCTGACGAGGTGCGCCGCGTGGTCCGCACCAAGCTGCTCAATCCCAAGTGGATCGAGGGGATGAAGCGCCACGGCTACAAGGGTGCGGGCGACATCTCCAAGCGCGTGGGCCGGGTGTACGGGTGGGAGTCCACCACGCGGGAAGTGGACGACTGGATTTTCGACGACATCGCGAAGACCTTCGTCCTGGACGAGGAAAACCGGGAATTCTTCCGCAAGCACAATCCCTGGGCGCTCGAGGAAATCGGCCGTCGCCTTCTGGAAGCGGAAAGCCGCGGACTTTGGGAAGCGGACCCCGAGGTGCTCGAACAGCTCAAGGAGCATTACCTCGACATGGAAGGCTGGATCGAGGAGAACATGGGAGACGTGGAAGGGGATTTCCAGGGCGGAGCCGTGGACATGTTCGCGCCGGACGACGTGGAGGCATGGAAGGCCGAGATGGCCAAGCTGAAGGATTCCTGGAAATGACAAGCATCGTGAAGTGCCTGGCCGCGCTGGCCCTGGCGGTTTTCATCGCGGCGCCGGCGGCTTTGTGCTCGGAAGCGGAAGATTCGGGGGTGCCCGGGGACCTTGCCGTCGCCACCGTCCTCACCGAGGACACCGTGCGCCGTTACAACGTGCGCGACATCGTGGAACTGTTGAACCTCTTGCCCGGCGTTTCGGCATCCAAGACCGGCGTCACGGTGCAGGGTAGCAGTTCCAAGACCGTGGCCGTGATCCTGGACGGGCGCCCCCTGTTCAACCCGGCCTCGGGCAAGGTGTACCTGAGCGGCATCCCGGTCCAAAGCATCAAGGAGGTGCGGCTCATCCAGGGGCCCGAGGCCGCCGCGTACGTGGGCAATACGAGCGGCGGCGTGATCGTCATCACCTCCAAAAAGGGCAAGCGGGAATACGTGAACAAGGTGGACGTGGCTTACGGGTTTGCCACCTCCCAGCCCGAATACGGCGCGGGACAGCCTTATTACTACGAGCGGAAACGGGCCGAAGGCAACCTGGGAGCCCAGTTGGGAGAGGCCGGGCTCTTCGTGAACCTCCTGGCTGACCTCGACGACGGGGACCGTGTGAACGACCACGCCGACAAACTGGCCCTGAAAGCAAACGTGGACTTCCCCTTGGCCGGCATGCAGGCCACGGTTTCGGGCCAGGTGTCCGACGAGGATTCCGGCGACCCGGGCAAGGAATACCGCCTCACGCCGGAGTCCGAGTCCTCGACTTTCGAGTGGGGAAGTTCCTTCGTGCTCCGGGGCGAGTCCTTCCGCAACCGGTTGTACGCCAACAGCTTCCACGACGAAACCGCCAACCCCGCTTCCGATTTGTTCAAGGAACTGGACAGCCGGGTGCTGGGCGAAGAGGCGCGATGGAGCGGCTCCCTGCTCGGCGTGTCCCGGCTCACCTTTTCCGGCAACGTGGAATACCGGGAAATCGAATCCAACGACTACGGCGACAAGGATGAAACCGTGGGCGCGGTGTCGGTGGTCAAGGAGTTCCGTCCGGCCAGGAACTGGTCCGTGACCACCGGGCTCAAGACCAACCTGTACACGGAGCATGACGCCCAGGCGAACCCGCAGCTCACCGTGGCGTGGACGCCCGGAGCGCTTTCCGTCTCGCTCCTCCTCGAGCGGGCCAGCACCATGCCCACCTTCGACCAGCGTTATTACCAAAGCACCAGCCGCCTGGCCAACCCGGGCCTGTCGCTGGAAACCGTTTACAGCGCCAAGCTGCCGGTCAATCACAAGGTGTGTGAATACATCTCTTGGGGCGTCACCCCGTTCTTCATCCGGGAGCGGGACAAGATCGAATACTACCGCTTCGCCGGCCTGCCGAAGGGACACCCGGACTATGGCAAGGCCATGTATCGGAACCTGTCATCCACGACCACCTGGGGCGCGAACGTCACGGGAACGGTCAAGCCCCTTTCCGGGCTGAGCCTGGATGTCGAGTACCAGTACATGGAAGCCAAGGACGACGACACGGACAACTATCTGTTTCAGAAGCCACGGCACAAGGCGAAACTCCGGTTTCGCCACGAAATGGGTCCCCTGGTTTCGCTGGTGGAAGCCGAGTACCGGGGCTCACGGTACGATGATTCAAAAAACCAGTGGGAATTGCCCCACCAATGGACCCTGGACGCCAAGGTGGACTACACCCTGGGCGATTGGACCCTGTACGCGGAGTTCGACAACATCTTCGACCGCCGGTACACCGTGTATCGCGGATGGCCCGGCGAGAGAAGAACCATGCTTTTCGGCGTGGCCTACGAGTTCTAGCCCATACGCAAAGCCGCCAGGGGGAAACCAGGAAATTACCCGCCCGAAGCGGGCCCCCGGACGCGGCGTCTGTTTGGCGGTACCCGGCTCGCGGAACACCCGCGGGCACGGGAAGAATTTCGTCCGATGGCTCCAGGAGCCGGCCGGACAGACAAGCTGTTTCGGAAAACCACGGGCCACGAAGGCCTTTCCGGACAGGTGCGTCCGGCAAGGTCCCGTGGCTTTTTTCATCGGCCGGTATGCATGCCGGCCGGAGCAATCACGCCACGGAAGGAAAACGAAGGAAAGGAGCTATTCAGATGAATTTCGGGAAGCACACCATGAGAATTATCCTGACATGCATTGCGTTGCTGGTATTCGGGGTTACCGGGGCGCTGGCGGAAGACACGGAAGAGGCTTCCGGCACCATGCACAAGATGCAGGTGACATCCACCCGAACGCAAAAACAGGCGGACCTGGCGCCCGCCAAGGTGGAGGTCATCACCCGCGAGGACATGGAAATGATGCAGGTGAACACCATCGATGACGCCTTGAAGTACCAGACGGGCCTGTACCTGGACCGGCCGGCCGGCCTGGGCGACGCCCTGCCCGCCACCACCATGCGCGGCATGCCCGGGGACGAGCGGTCCCTGGTCATGGTGGACGGCATTCCGGTGAACGATCCCTATTCGTCCCTGGTTCCCTACAACATGATCGATCCCAACGCCATCAGCCAGGTGGAGGTGGTGCTGGGCCCGAACAGCGCCCTGTATGGCGGAAACGCGGTGGGCGGCACCATCAACATGATCACCGCGGACCCCACGGAACTGGAGGTGGGCGGCCGCCTGGGCATCGGCACCTACAACAACAGGAAGGCCGGCGGCTGGGTGGGAGACAAACTGGGCGACCGGTTCACCTTCCGGCTCACCTTCGACTGGGAGGCCCAGGACGGGTATCCCACCAGCCTGGCCACCGAAACCATTAGCAACGGGGCCGCCACGGGCATCACGGGCGGGTATGAAATCCCCTATGACGTGGATCCGGACACGGGGGAGATCGAGAAGAGATGGGTCGTGGGCGACATGGGGAACAAAAATTCAGAGCGCTTTGGAGGCACGGCCCGGTTCACCCTGAAGCCATCGGACACCAGCAAGTTGACCTTTTTGTTCATGGGGGGGCACCACGCCTATGACTACGAGGAGCCCAACAGCTACATCACGGACGGGAACGGGCCCGTCAACCAGGGCAAGGTCACCGTGGGCAACGGCAAGGTCTCGGGTACCGTGAATCCCAAGGATTTTCTTTTGGGGCAGGGCAAACGGGAGTACTACGCCCCCGCCCTGACCTGGCAACAGATGTTCGGCGACGTGGGCCTTACCGCCAAACTGGCCTGGCAGCTTCGGGAGTCCATGTATACCAGTGATACCGGCCCAGGCTCCGGAAATTATTTCAACTGCCCGGGCTATGTCGTCGAGAGCACGGACGACGAGTACATGGCCGAGGTCCAGGCGGATGTCCCGTTCACCCTGGGCCGGCGCCACATGTTCACCGGCGGCCTGTTCTACAAGCTGGGCGCCTTCGACCAGGAAACCACGGCGTTGACCTTTTTTCGGGACGAGGACTCCAAGACCGGTCCGGTCTACGACATCACCCGGGGCGACACGAGTTTTTTCGCGCCCTTCGCCCAGGTGGAGTGGAGCCTGCACGACCGGGTAACGCTGTACACCGGCCTGCGCGTAGACTGGTGGTGGGCCGAGAACGGGAAATCCGGGGACCCCAACGATCTGGCCGTCCTGGAGGACAGGAGCAAGAGCGCCTGGAGCCCGAAATTGTCCGCGGTATGGGAGCCGGTCAAGGACGCCACGTACATTCGCGCTTCCGTGGCCCAGGCCTTCAAGCCGCCGACAATCTATGACCTGTACCGCACATGGACCAGCGGCTGGGGCACCCTGTACAAGTCGAACCCCGACCTCGACCCGGAAACACTGTGGAACTATGAACTGGGGGTGGACCAGTATTTTTGGGCCCGCCGGGTGAAGTTCGGGGCGACCGTGTTTTATTCCCAGCTCAAGGACGCCATCGGCTCGTTCAAGGAACCCTCCGGGGCATACGTCAAAAAAAACGTGAGCGACTTGGATGTCCTGGGTTTTGAAACCGGCCTGCGTGTCTATCCGTTCGACTGGATGCAGTCCTACGTCAATTACGCCCGCTATGAAAGCGAAATACAGGAAGACAGGACCGACCCGGACCTGGAGGGAAAAAGCCTGGAGAATTTCCCGAGGGATACCGTCAAGCTGGGCGCGGATTTCCGGCTCTGGAAGTTCCGCTACGGCATTTTCGGCACGTATTACGGCAAGACCCACTGGAACGCGGAAAACGCATGGAGCGACGAGGACGTCTATTCCGGGTTCGCTCCGCACTGGAGTTGGGACACGAAATTGACCTTTAAAGCCACGGAACACGTAGAGGCCTCGGTGGCGTGGAACAACATGTTCGACGAGCCGGAATACTGGGGCGGGTCCATCCCGGCCGGCACCACGGTGTATGGGGAAATCAGGTTCGACATGTAACACGGCATGGCCCGGAACGGTCCGCGTGGGACCGCGGCCGGGCCGGGAGGCGTACAATGTGTGAAGCCAATGCGTATCTGGTCGTCCACGGGGAAGAGCGGCTGCTCATGGAATCGGTGGACACCGTCAGGCCCGAGGGCGAGGACGTCTGGCGCCTCGAGAACATTTTTGGCGACCGGTACACGGTACGGGGCCGCATCCGGGAAATGGCCCTGGTCAATCACCGGATCGTCTTCGAGGAAACCGCGGAAGGCCACGCGCATGAACACGTCCACCGCCACGCGCACGAACATGTGCATGATGGAGTGGCGCACGCGCACGAGCACGAACACATGCACAGCCACCCTCATGGCCACGAAGGCTCCGGGGACGAAGCGCAATCGCACGAGCACGAGCACCCGGGGCACGACAAGGAACCCCATGGCCACGAGCACTGATCCCGGACAACGTTTGCGGTAATGAGGGTGGCGGGGGCGGAGGGCGTGCATGGGACGCCGCGCGCCCATGCATTGTCCCGCGCGGGGGCTGTCCCGGGCGGGGAGGGATGGCCCCGCCTTCGGGATGAAGCAATGGAAACGAAAGGGATGCAATGGAAAAACAACCTGTTCTGTTTCTCGGAGCCGGCCCGGGAGACCCGGAACTGATTACCGTGAAAGGCATGCTCGCCCTGAAGGAAGCCGATCTTGTGCTCTATGCGGGCTCCCTGGTGCCCGAGGCGGTCACGGAGTGGGCGCGCGAGGGCGCCCGGAGGGTGAGCAGCGCCGGCATGCACCTCGATGAAATCGTGGACATGATGAAGGAGGCATGGAGCACCGGCCTGCGCGTGGTCCGCCTTCACTCCGGCGACCCCAGCCTTTACGGGGCCATTACCGAACAAATCGCACGGCTCGAGGCGGAAGGGATTGGCTGCCGGATTATCCCCGGGGTCACCGCCGCCTTTGCAGCAGCCGCGGCCCTGGGCGTGGAATACACGCTGCCGGAAACCTGCCAGACCCTGATTTTCACCCGGATCAGCGGCCGGACCCGGGTACCCGGCGCCGAGGACCTGGATTCCCTTGCCGCCCACCAGGCGAGCCTCGCCGTGTATCTTTCCTCGGGGATGGCCGACCGCGTGGCGCCGGTCCTGGAAAGGCACTACGGCAAGGATGCACCGGTTGTCGTTGCCTACCGGGTCAGCCAGCCGGGCCAGCGCCTGATCTGGACCACCCCCGCCGAACTGGCCGAAACCATGGAACGGCATGGCATTGACCGGCAGGCCCTCATCATCGCGGGAAAAACCCTGGTTGGCCCGGGTGGCGCGAACCTGGCCTCTCGCTTGTACGACAAAACCTACAGCCACGATTTTCGCGCATCCTCCCCGGACTGCGCGGAGCCGGGTTCCTGGAATGGCCCATGACTCACAAATTAGGCCTTGGCATAAACGCCACACCCGCTCACGCCCACCCTGTGGATTACCCGTTGCCAAGCCGGAAAATAACGGGCAATGACACCTCGGGTCAATGGACTGCCAATCGGAAAATTATGGCGGCGTTGCATACGGTTGTGCGTCTTGCCCCCATTGCCATTGCGCTGCATGTCCTGTTTTTCGCCATCCCCATCCAGGCCCAACACCAGGATGGCCACGGGGAGGGACGCGGGCATGTGCAGGCGGGCGGCACATACGTGTTGGAAGACCTGAAGGTCACCGAATCCCGACTCGCCGAATACGTCGCCAACCACCCCTTGCAGGTCAATGTCCTGGACCGCGACGCCATACGGGACGGCCACTACCACAAGGTTTCCGACGCCCTGTCCTCCATGCCCGGCGTGGACGTGAGCGACAGCGGCGCCGGAGGGGCGCGCGTCGCCATACGCGGCGCGGGACAGGGGCGTGTGCTTGTGCTCGTGAATGGCCGCCCGGCGGGTACGACGCAGTACGGAAGCGTGAACCTGGACAGCTTTCCCATGAACATGGTGGAACGAATCGAGGTATACAAACCGCCCATTCCCGTGTGGCTCGGCGGAGGCGGCTCGGGGGGCGCTATCAACATCGTTTTGCAGCGGGAACCGGGAGACGCGGAGACCCGCGAGGGCCGGGTGGAGGCTTGGGGTGGCTCCTTCGGCAAGGCGGGAATCTCGGCCTCGGACAGGTACCAGATGGGGGAACAGTCCCTGGGGCTTGGTGCCGAGGCCACACACCGTGACGGACGAAGGCCCAACAGCGACCGGGACACGGCAAGCGCTGTGATCGACTGGAACAATTCCGAACGCGCGACAATCACCTGGGACGCGGGCGCGCGCTACTACCACTCCGACCACGGATCGCCGGGCAGAACCGACAATCCGACACCCAATGCGCGGCAGCGTTATGACCGTGGGAGCGCGGACCTGCGGGCCCGGGGCTTTTTCAGCGACCAGGGGGAATACGAGGTCAAGGTGTTCGGTGAAACCGTGCGGCTCAAGGACATGTCCCAAACGGGCATCACCTCGATTCTGGACTCGCGAATGCTGGGGCTTATGGAGGAAACCACCCTGGCCGATGAAGAGGGGAAATGGGCCGCCCGCTTTGGGGCCAATGCCAAATACGAGGGCGCGGAGCACACCCTTTCCGGAGACCACGAAAGAATCCGGGGCGGCATGCACGGCCAGTTTGATGGGGATGAGGAAGCCTTTACCTGGATTCTGGGCGTACGCGCCGACGCCGTGTCCGACTTCGGTCTGCAGCCCGGCGCCACGGCGGGCCTGGGCGTGCCAATCGGCGACAGCCAGCAGTTCAAACTGCGCGCGGGATACACCACGGAAGTGCCGACCTTCGGGCAGCTGTACCAGCCCAGCCATGGCAGCATTGATCAGGTCCGCGGCAATCCGAACCTGAAAGAGGAAAAGACACTCAACCTCTCTTCCGGATGGGAGTGGGATCTGAGCGAACACAAACGCCTGGCATGCACCCTGTTCCGGGAGGACACCTGGGACAACATCCAATATGAAGACTATCCCGATGCCATCAAGCGGCCGGTGAACTCGGGGCGCACCCACCGGACGGGCCTGGAACTGACGGCCGACTGGCGTGTGGCCACCGTGGACCTGGAAGGCTCCTATGTGCTTCAGGCCACCAGGAACGAGGACAACGACGAACAAATGCCCTACGCCCCCACGCACACGGTGAAACTGACGGCCCGCTCCACCGTCGGCCCCTGGAACACGCGCCTGGAAGGCACGGGGCGCGCCCGGAGCAGCCAGTATACGGACCTGGACAACACCACGGCAAAGGAACTGGATGGCCATGTGGTCTTTGACGCCAAGGTCACGCAGCCCTTTCCTCTGGCGAGCCTGCCCGCCGAGGCCTATGTCCATGTGGAAAACCTGTTCGACACCTGCCACCACGTGCATTTTGGATACCCGGACGACGGGTTTCGCGTGTCGGCGGGCATGAGTCTTGATTTCTGAAAACACGTATAGGGAGTAAACGGCCCGATGAACACACCCATCGTCATGGCCGCATTCGGCACCACCACACGCGCCATGGAAACGTATGAGCATATGGGCAAGACGTTTCGCGCCCGCTTTCCGGAAAACGAGATCCACTGGGCGTACACCTCGCGGACCGTCAAGGCAAGGCGCAAGACGGACCGGGACATGTCGCACCCATGGGACGTGCTGGAACGCCTGGCCGACGCCGGGCACGAGTGGGCGGTGGTGCAGTCTCTCCACATGATGTTCGGGCACGAGTTCAACCGCCTGGTGGAAGACGCCAGGCAAAGCCGAATCCGCACGGCCATGGGCCTGCCCCTTTTGTGCTCCCCGGAGGATTACGCCGTGGTTGCCGATGCGGTGGCACCGCTGTTCGACAAGGCGCCGGACGAAGCGGTGGTCCTGGTGGGCCACGGCACGGATCACCCGGCATGGAGCACCTACACGGCGCTTTGCCTCATGCTGCGGCAGCGGCACGGGACCCGCGCCCACGTGGGCGTGGTGGAAGGCGGCTGGCCGGGCCGGGACGACATTTTGCGCCAAATCGAAGCAAACGGCTTCCACGCGGTGCGCCTCGTCCCCTTCATGCTGGTGGCGGGCATTCATTTCGTCGAGGACCTTGCCGGGGAGGAGGACTCCTGGCGCGCGGACTTCGAAGCCCGGGGAATCGAAGTCCGCCTCGAAAAGGAGGGCATGGGCAAATGTTCGGCCATACAAAGCCTGTTCGCGGCCCATGCCGCCGAGTCCCTGCGGATCGTGGAGGCTCGTTGACCGTGCTCCCACATTCGGGAAGCGGCGCGCCTGGCAAGGGCATTCCTGGCCCTCTGTGTCAATGAAGACGAGATACCCCCGAAAAAAGGGGCTTACGGAAAATTCCGTAAGCCCCTGTTTTTGTTCGTGGTGCCGAAGGGGAGACTCGAACTCCCACCCGCATACACGGACTAGACCCTGAACCTAGCGCGTCTACCAGTTCCGCCACTTCGGCTTGAAAACCGCTTGCAATCGCAAGCGAGATGCTTTACCTATATCCTTTTAATTTGCGTGTCAAGACAATTTTTACGCGAAAGGCAGTCATGCGACTCATCGAAAACCCCGAAGACATCGCGCAACCTTTTCACCACGCCGTCATCACCATCGGCAACTTCGACGGGGTGCACATCGGCCACCAGGCTCTGTTCCACGAGGTCATCGAGCGCGCGGAAAACCGCGGCGGCACGTCCATGGCCATGACCTTCCACCCGCACCCGCTGCGGTTTCTCAAAAAGGAAAACCGGCCCCCGCTCATCACCCTGCACGAGCAGAAGGTCGAACTCATATCCAAAACCGGCATCGACGTCCTGGTCGTGGTTCCGTTCGACCGTGAGTTCGCGTCCATGGGCGCACGGGACTTCGTGGAAAAACTGCTGCTCGAAAGGCTGGGTGTCAAGACGGTGGTGGTGGGACCGGACTACAGCTTTGGCAAGGCCAGGGAGGGCACGGTGGAGTATCTCCGGGAGCTGGCCGCTGAACTGGACTTCGAGGTGGTGGTGGTCCCCTGGATCGCGGCGGTGGGCCCTGACGGCGAGCGCATCAGCAGCACCCGGGTCAGGGATGTGGTGGGGCGCGGCGACGTGGAGTATGCCAAGCGGCTTCTGGGGCGCAACTACCAGATCCGCGGCGTGGTGGAGCATGGCAGGGACCGTGGCGGCAAGCTGCTGGGCTTTCCAACGGCCAACATCCGCCTCCAGGACGAGTTGTGCCCCATGGGCGGGGTGTACGCCGTGATCATCGAATGGCGGGGCGGCATGTACCCGGGCGTGGCCAACATCGGCTACAGCCCCACCTTTGACGACCACCAGTTCACAGTCGAGGTCCATCTGATCGACTTCGGCCGCGACCTGTACGGGGAGAAGATCAAGGTCAACTTCGTGCGCAGGCTGCGCGGAGAGGTGAAGTTCGACGGCCTGGACGCCCTCAAGGAGCAGATCAACGCGGACGTCCGGCAGGCAAGGGAGTTGCTGAAAATTTAACAGCCTGTTGAAAAACGCGATCTGCGGCGTTGCGTTTCATTTCTCGTCAGTGCGGCGTACCATAAGTACGCCTTATTCCTCGAAATTCGCGCGCCTTGCATCTCATCGTTTTTGAACAGGCTGTAAATCCCTAGTTTTTCAACAGGCTGTTAAGGCGGCGTTTTTCGTCTGCGGCCAAAAGAACGGGTCGATGATTTTACGGCGTGCCCCGGGCGCGCCTCGTGTTTTTACGGCGGACGGGTCTCCGCCCGCGGCCGCGAGGCCCGCCTGGCAGTCCGTTGAACAATTCGGAATCAACAGCCTGCTAAAAAAACGGTGAGATACGAGGCGCGGACCGTGCAGATCGTGTTTTCCAGCAGGCTGACAGCGAGGTTTCACAACAGGTATGAACAAGAAGAGCCTTGCCATCTCCTTTGTCGTGGGGGCCGCCATTTCCGCGGTGGGCCTGTACTACGCGTTTTTGCAGGTTCCCATCGACACGCTGGGCCAGTACCTGAGGGAAGTCAATTACTGGTGGCTGATCCCGGCCACCGGGGTGGTGGCGATCACCTTTGTGCTGCGCACGGTGCGCTGGCAGCTGATCATGCGCTCCATACACAGGCTGGACTTTTCGGACGCCTACCATCCCCTCATCATGGGATTCGGCGCCAACTGCATCCTGCCCGGCAGGGTTGGGGAGCTGGTGCGGCCCGCGTTGATGAAGCGGGAGAAGAAGGTGCCGTTTTTCGGCGTGTTCGCCACCGTGGCCACGGAGCGCGTGTTTGACCTCGCCGTGCTGCTGGCGCTTCTGGTGGGAACCATGGCGTTCATCGAGGTGGACCCGGGCCGGGTCGTCCAGTTCGCCGGTTACGAATTGGACAAGGGTACGCTGGAAAACGTGGCCGCCGGCATGGTCCGGCTTGCCGCGGTGCTGCTGGTGGGCATGATTCTGGTTTCCGTCACCACCACGCGCCAGTTGATCCAGCGCATGGTCATGTGGTCGCCGAGCGCGCTGTTCTTTTTGCCGGGTGCCTTAAAGGAGAAGCTGCGCCAGGCCGTTTCCCGGCGCGTAGTGGACGTCATCCACGGTATCGCCAAGGGCTTCGCCCTGTTGCACAGCGCGCCCCTGATCGCGGCGTGCGCCGGCCTCACCATCCTGATCTGGGTGTTTTCCGGGGCCATCTACTGGGTCGTGGGCCTGGGCACCCCGGACGTGGGCCTGGACTTTCCGCAGTTCATGGCCGTGATGGTGCTGGTCTGCTTTTTCATCGCCCTGCCGTCGGTGCCCGGATTCTGGGGCCTGTGGGAGGCGGGCGGCATGTTCGCCATGGGACTGTTCGGCGTGCCGGCCAGGGAGGCGCTGGGTTTCACTTTGGTCTGCCACGTGGTGCAGATTTTCCCCGTGATCGTGGCGGGACTGGTTTCCGCGGTGATCAAGGGGGTGAGCATCTGGCAGGTGGTGGCCGTGGAGGAGGATGCCGAGGGCGGGGAAGCCCCGGCATGAGGCGTTGCCGGGCTTTACAAATCGTTCTCGCATGAGCATTATTGGGGTGGTCGTGCAGTAAGCATCCGTTGTGGTCGGTGTGGTCTCCGGGCCACGATATATATAGCAGCCCGTTGAAAAACTCGAGATTTGCAGCCTGTTCAAAAACGATGAGATGCAAGGCGCGCGAATTTCGAGGAATAAGGCGTACTTATGGTACGCTGCACTGACGAGAAATGAAGTGCAACGCCGCAGATTGCGTTTTTCAACAGGCTGATAGAGGTGTGTAGTGTCCATAATCGAAATAGTCACATACCCCGAGCCGGTACTGCTGGCTCCCGCTGTCGAGGTCACCAACATCGATGATTCCCTGGTCAACCTTGTCAAGGACATGAGGGAGACCATGTACGCGGCGCCGGGACTGGGCCTGGCCGCGCCCCAGGTGGGGGTGAACCAGAGGTTTTTCGTGTACGACGTGGGAGGGGACAAGGACAATCCCGACTTCAAGGTCCTGGTCAACCCGAGGATCGTACATTCCGAGGGAAAGATCGTGTCCGAGAACGAGGGGTGCCTGAGCGTGCCCGAATATCGGGCCGACGTTCCCCGTGCCGCTGCCGTGACCGTGGAGGGAGCGGATCTTGACGGCAAGCCGGTGCGACTTGACTGCGAGGGGCTGGCCGCCGTGGTCATGCAGCACGAGATCGACCACCTGGAGGGCGTGCTGTTCATCGAACACCTGAGTTCGCTCAAGCGGGAGATGATCAAGCGCAAGCTGAAAAAGCAGGCCAAAAGCCCGTAGCAGCCCGTTGAAAAACTCGAAACTTGCAGCCTGTTCAAAAACGAGGAGATGCAAGGCGCGCGAATTTCGAGGAGGTTGGCGTACTTGTAGTACGTCGCATGGACGGGAAACGCGCCGCAACGCTGCGGATTGCGTTTTTCAACAGGCTGGCAGGGCCTTTCGGTCCGGCAGCCAGGCCGGCGCGGCGGGCATCTCATATCAATTGTAACCACCGCGAAGCCCGGCCTGGCCGGGCTCTTGGTTTTTCCGGGACATCATGCGCATCGTTTTCATGGGAACGCCGGACTTTGCCGTGCCGTGCCTCACCGCCCTGGTGGACGCCGGGCACGAGGTGGCTGCGGTGGTGTGCCAGCCGGACCGGCCCAGGGGCCGGGGCCGTAAGGTGGCCCTGTCTCCGGTCAAGGAAAAGGCCCTGGATCTCGACTTTCCGGTACTGCAGCCCGAAAGGCCGCGAGGAGACGATTTTGCCGCGATGTTGTCACAGTATCGCGCGGACGCCTTTGTGGTGGTGGCCTACGGCCATATCCTTCCGAAAAGGATCCTGGAAATGCCGGAGTTCGGAGCGGTGAACGTCCATGCCTCGCTGTTGCCCAAATACCGCGGCCCCGCGCCCATCCATTGGGCTGTCGCGGACTGCGAACCGTACACGGGCGTGTGCACCATGCGCATGGACAAGGGCATGGACACGGGTGATCTTCTGTTGTGTGAACGGATACCGGTGGGCTCAAGGGACACGGCGGGCACCATGCACGACAAGCTGGCCGACCTCGGCGCGGGGGTGCTGGTGCGAACCATGGACGGTCTTGCCGCCGGGAGGATAACGCCCGTTCCCCAGGACCATTCCCTGGCGACCTATGCCCGTCCCCTGGTCAAGGAGGACGGCAGGCTGGACTGGACCCGTCCGGCGTGGGAACTGGACTGCCACGCGCGGGGGATGACTCCGTGGCCCGGGGCGTTCGCGTACCACGGCGACAAGCGTCTCAAGATATGGCGCGCCAGGGCCGTGGAGGGACAGGCGGACGCGGCGCCTGGAACCGTTTTGTGCGCCTCGGGCGACGCGTTTCACGTTGCCTGTGGCGAGGGTATTCTCAGCCTTCTGGAGGTGCAGGGCGCCTCCGGCAAGAGGCTTTCAGCAGGAGACTTCTTACGCGGCGTGAATGTTGCGCCTGGTGATATTTTGGGGTAACTGATGGCAGCACCACCGAAAAAGACCATACGGAAAAAGGGCCGACGCGATTCCGGCGGGGCCCCTTCACGGGACGGAAACAAAGGGCCGCGAGAACGGGAATCCCGGGAGGGCGGCGATCGTCCGTACCGCCCCGGCGGCAAGCCGTCCCGTTTCGACAAGGGGCAGGGCGACGGCAGGCCCGGCCGTTTCGATCGCGGCGGCAAGTCCGGCGGCTACAAGAAGGACGGCGAGCGGAGCCGGGACACGGACAGACCCCGCGACGGGGAATCCGGCGACCGTCCGTACCGCCCCGGCGGCAAGCCGTCCCGTTTCGACAAGGGGCAGGGCGACG
>JBKHBM010000163.1:0-8314 GCA_046542385.1 Desulfatibacillaceae bacterium
CATCGACGAGAAATGAAGCGCAACACCGCAGATCGCGTTTTTCAACAGGCTGCTGGGCGAGCCAACAGGAATCGAGGACAATAACATGGGCACTTTTCAGACATTCCAGGTATTTCCGGCAATTCCGGAATCCCTTTCATTCGTGGAGGAACTCTCCCGCAACCTGTGGTGGTCCTGGCAGCACGACGCCAAGGAGCTTTTCAGGCGCGTGAACCCCGGGCTTTGGGAAAAATCCGGCGAAAACCCCATCGCCTTTTCAACCATGGTGTCCCGGGGACGCCTGGAGGAACTGGCCCGCGACGAAAGCTTTCTAGCCCACCAGAAACGGGTCCGGGAGAATTTCGAACGCCTGGTGCAGGCCCCCATCGACCGGACCGGTTCACCCTGGGGAGACGGCACGGTAGCCTACTTCTCCATGGAATTCGGTATCCACGAAAGCCTGCCCCTGGTTGCGGGCGGCCTGGGCGTGCTGGCCGGAGACCACCTGAAGGCCGCGTCGGACCTGGGGACCCCGCTCGTGGGCGTCGGGCTGATGTACCGGCAGGGATACTTCCGCCAGTTTCTGACCCAGGACGGATGGCAGCAGGAGGAGTACCCGGAGACCGACCTTTACCACATGCCCATAGAACGGGTACGCGACGCCTCCGGCCATGAAGTGATGGTGTCCGTGACCGGTCCCGACGGCGAGATCAAGGCCGCTGTCTGGAAAATCCAGGTGGGACGGGTGCCGCTGTTCCTCCTGGACACCAACATATCGGAGAACCCGGCCAGCGTGCGGGACATCACCAACCGGCTTTACGCCGGGGATTCCCGCCGGAGGCTGGCCCAGGAGATCGTCCTGGGAATCGGTGGCCTTCGGGCCATCGAGGCCGCCGGGGTCCACCCCAAGGTGCTGCACATGAACGAGGGGCATTCCGCGTTCGTTGGACTGGAACGTCTGATCCAGTGCATGAAGACCCATGGCGTGGACCTCAAAGCCGCCCTCGAAATCGTGCCCCGCTGCTCGGTGTTCACCACCCACACGCCGGTGCCGGCCGGGCATGACGAGTTCCCGGCGGAGATGGTCCGCCCATACATCGCGCCGCTCACCGAGGCCATCGGCGCGAGCGAGGACGAGATCCTGTCCTGGGGCCAGCCAGTGGGGACCGAACCCCATGGCCCCCTGTCCATGTTCGTTCTGGCCCTTCGGATGGCCCAGTACTGCAACGGCGTGAGCCGGCTGCATGGAAGGGTGGCACGTCGCATGTGGTCCCATGTGTGGCCCCACGTTCCTGAACACGAAATCCCCATAGGCCACATCACCAACGGCGTCCATCCCACCACCTGGCTGTCACCGGAAAACACCCTGATTTATGACCGGTACCTCGGCCCGGAATGGTACAACCGATGCTCGGACGCAGCCGTGGTCGACCGCATAGACACGGTTTACGACGAGGAGTTGTGGAGGGCCCATGAGGTGAACCGGTCCCGCCTGATTCGCAACTGCCGGGACATGATGGTCCGCCAGTACGGCAGGAGGAACGCGCCCAGTTCAGCCATGCAGGACGCGGCCACGGTGTTGGACCAGGACGTCCTCACCATAGGGTTCGCAAGGCGATTCGCCACCTACAAACGGGCCCATCTGCTGTTTCAGGACGTGGAAAGGCTGGAAGCCCTGATCAACAACAGGACGCAGCCCCTGCAGATCATCTTCGCCGGCAAGGCCCATCCCAAGGACAACGAGGGCAAGGACCTCATCAAGTACATCGTGGAAACCGCCCGCCGGCAGGGCTTGCGACACCGGGTGGTATTCCTGGAAAACTACGACATGCGCCTGGCCCGCTACCTCGTGCAGGGATGCGACATATGGCTCAACACACCGCGCCGGCCCATGGAAGCCTGTGGAACCTCGGGCATGAAGGCGGCCCTGAACGGCGTGCTCAACGTGAGCATCCTGGACGGCTGGTGGGACGAGGGATACAACGGCAAAAACGGCTGGGCCATCGGCGGCAGGGGGGAATACCATGACCACACCTACCAGGACGCCATAGAAGGCCAGGCCCTGTACAATCTACTGGAAAACGACGTCATCCCGACCTTCTACGACCGCAAGAACGGCGACGTGCCTTCCAGGTGGGTGGGAATGATGAAGGCGTCCATGAAAACGGCGCTGCTTGATTTTTCCAGCCAGCGCATGGTGGAGGAATACGAAAAGCGGTTCTACCTCCCGGCCGTGCGGCAGAGCAATGACATGCTGGACGACGACGGGAAAAGAGTGAAGGCCCTGGTCGGCCAGCATGCACGTCTCAAGCGGCACTGGAAGGAAATCGAGATCGGGCAACCGGAACGGGACCGTTCCGGTGCGTTTCGCGTGGGCGAGGAGTTCACCGTGACCTCCGAGGTCAGGCTGGGCGACTTCTCGCCGGACGAAGTGGTTGTGGAACTCTATTACGGCCAGCTTCACTCCATCGACGCCCTGTCCGTGGGCGAGGCCAAAATCATGGAAGTCCAGGAGAAACTCGGTCCGGGCCATTACATCTACTCATGCAGAATCGAGTGCGAGCAGGCCGGACGATTCGGCTTCACCGCCAGAGCGAAGCCCGCCGGAGACTATTTTCTGCGCAATCGGCCCGGCTTGATAACGTGGGCCTGAAACCTGGGGGCCCGCCGCCTGCATGACGTGGTAATGTCAGTCCGTTGAAAAACAGGGACGTGGCGCAACACCGCGGATCGCGTTTTTCAACAGGCTGGCAGGGGGCTCCCGAAAGCAGGTGCGAACAAATGGCTGACAAGTCAGATCCCAGGGTGCTGATAGTCACTCCGGAAGTTACCTACCTGCCCGAGGGCATGGGCAACATGGCCAACAGCATGGTGGCCAAGGCAGGGGGGCTTGCCGACGTGTCCGCGGCCCTGGTGGGCGCGCTATACGAGCACGGTGCGGACGTGCACGTGGCATTGCCTGATTACCGGTCGATGTTCAACTCCAACCTGGGCCCCTTCGTCCGCAAGGAGTTGTCCATCATACGGCGAACCATGCCCGACGACCGGATTCACCTCGCGGAGGACCGTGTCTTCTTCTACCAGAGCAGGCCCTATTCCGACGCGTGGCAGGAGAACGTGAAGATTTCCCTGGCCTTTCAAAGGGAGGTCATCAACAACATCGTGCCCCAGGTACAGCCCGACCTTATCCACTGCAACGACTGGATGACGGGGCTGGTGCCCGGTATGGCCCGGTGGATCGACATCCCCTGCCTGTTCACCGTGCACAACATCCATACCGTCAAGGTGACCATGGCCGAGATAGAAGACCGCGGTATCGACGCCGCCTCTTTCTGGCAGGGCCTCTTTTTTGAATACCCGCCCGGCGGTTACGAGCAGGCCCGCGAGGGCAACGGCGTGGACTTCCTGATCAGCGGGGTGTTCGGCTCCCACTTCGTCAACACGGTGAGTCCCACGTTTTTGCGGGAAATCTGCGAAGGCCGACACCATTTCGTTTCCGAGCCGTTGCGCCAGGAGTTGGACAACAAGTACCGGACCGACTGTGCGGTTGGTATCCTGAACGCGCCCGATCCCTCCTACGAGCCCAGGAAGGACAGCGCCCTGCCCCGACAATACGGATCCGCGGACCACGCGGTGGGCAAGCTGCACAACAAGCGCTACCTGCAAAAGAGCCTGGGGCTGCTCCGAAACGACACCGCGCCCATATTCTTCTGGCCGTCCCGCCTGGATCCTGTGCAGAAGGGATGCCAGTTGCTAACGGAAATCATGTACGGACTGGTGGACAGGTACTGGGACGACGGCCTCCAGTTCGTGTTCGTCGCCAACGGTCCGTACCAGAAGCACTTCTACGACATCATGGACTACCACAAAATCTTCGACCGGGTCGCCGTCAGCAATTTCGACGAGCAGCTGGCCCGTGTCGCCTATGGCGCGGCGGACTTCGTCCTCGTTCCTTCCAGGTTCGAACCCTGCGGGCTGCCCCAGATGATAGGGTGCCTCTATGGCGCGCTTCCCGTGGTGCACGATACCGGGGGCCTGCACGACACCGTGGAGCATCTCGACGCCGCCAACGATTCGGGCAACGGCTTCTCGTTCCGGTATTACGATTCCGCGGGTCTGTGGTGGGCCGTCGAGGAGGCCATGCGCTTCCACAAATCCGACCCCGGCGCAAAGGAAGCGCAGATCCGCCGGATCATGGAGGAAAGCGCGGCAAGATTCAACCATGGAGTGACGGCCCGCCAGTACATCGAACTGTACGAAACAATGCTCCAGAGGCCGTTGATCAAATCCATTACCTGAAGCCTGTATCCGTGCGGCGGCGGCGCGGTCCGATCCCGGCGCCGCATTCGAGACCGCGGGCGTCCCCATGGCATCCGCGCCAACCGGGACCGCCGACCAATACATTTGAATTCCCCAAGCCCCCGGAACAGCGAGCGACTTGGCATATGACCGGTAAACCGGAACCCAGACGACTTGCCAGGAAAATGGTGGAAGCCGATCCGTCCCTGGCCCCTTACGAACAGGCCATCGGCCACAGGCTTGCAAACGTGGAAAAGACCCGCCAAAGACTTTGCGGCGACGGCCTCACCCTGGCGGATTTTGCCTCGGGGCACGAGTATTTCGGGCTCCATTTCAAGGACGGACGCTGGGTTTTTCGTGAGTGGGCGCCCAACGCAACGGCCGTGTACCTGATCGGCGGCATGTCCGACTGGAAGGAGCGGGAGGATTTCGCCCTCTCGCGAACCGGAAAGGACGGCGTGTGGGAGATCGGGTTTCCCGCCGAGGCCCTGGGGCACGGTGACCTGTACCGAATCTCCATGCACTGGAAGCATGGCGTCGGGGACCGTATTCCCTCATACGCCCGCCGGGTGGTCCAGGATCCGAACACGCACATCTTCAACGCCCAGGTCTGGCGGCCGGAGGTTCCCTATCACTGGAGACACGGGAATTTCCGCTGTCCGGCGGGCCCTCTCTTCGTTTACGAAACCCATGTGGGCATGGCCCAGGAGAAACAGGGCATCGGCACATACCGGGAATTCCGGGAAAACGTGGTCCCCAGGATTGTCAAGGCCGGTTACAACGCCATCCAGCTCATGGCGGTGGCCGAGCATCCCTATTACGCCTCCTTCGGGTACCAGGTCTCCAACTTCTTCGCGGCTTCATCGCGGTTCGGCACGCCCGAGGAACTGAAGGAACTGGTGGATTCCGCCCATGAGGCCGGTCTTGCCGTACTCATGGACCTGGTCCACTCCCATGCGGTGCAAAACGAGGTGGAGGGCCTGGGCATGTTCGACGGCACCCCCTACCAGTATTTTCATGAAGGCTCCCGCGGTTTTCACGAGGCCTGGGGTTCGCGCATTTTCGATTACGCCAAACCCCAGGTGCTGCATTTTTTGCTGTCCAACTGCCGTTTCTGGATGGACGAGTACGGTTTCGACGGTTTCCGCTTCGACGGTGTGACCAGCATGCTGTACACCCACCACGGCCTGGGAACCGGTTTCAACTCGCTGGACGACTACTTCTCCAGCGAGGTGGACGAAGACGCCGTCGCCTACCTGGTCCTGGCCAACGAACTGGTCCATACGCTCAGGCATGACGCCATCACGGTGGCGGAGGACGTGTCCGGGATGCCGGGCCTCGCCCTGGACCGACAGGACGGCGGCGTCGGCTTTGACTTCCGGTATGCCATGGGCGTGCCCGATTACTGGATCAAACTGGTCAAGGACACGCCCGATGAACAGTGGCACATGGGGCATCTCTACCACGAGATGACCAACCGCCGTGACGAGGAACGCACCATCAGCTACGCGGAGAGCCATGACCAGGCCATGGTCGGGGACCAGACGCTCATGTTTCGCCTCGCCGGCCCGGAAATGTACAGGCACATGCGGCTTTCGGATTCCAACCTCCGGGTGGACCGGGCCATTGCATTGCACAAGATTATCCGGCTGCTCACCCTGTCCACGGCCGGGGACGGGTACCTGAACTTCATGGGAAACGAGTTCGGCCATCCCGAATGGATCGACTTCCCCCGGGAGGGCAATGACTGGTCCTACCATTATGCGCGCCGCCAGTGGAGCCTGGTGGACGATCCCAACCTCAAGTACCAGCTCATCGCGAATTTCGACCGGGACATGGTCCGGCTGGCCAAACGCCTGGGCATACCGGGCACGCGGGACCTGCGCCTGCTGCATGAAAACAATGACAACAAGGTGCTGGCGCACTGGCGCGCCGGGTGCGTTTTCGCGTACAATTTCCACCCGTCGGGCTCCTGGACGGATTACAGGGTTTTCGCGCCGGAAGGGGAATACGCCGCGGTACTGGACAGCGACGTGAAAAAGTACGCCGGACACGGACGAATCGAGCACCGGGGGAACCATTTCACCGTACCCGACGACAACGGCACCCCGCACCTGAGCCTGTACCTGCCCAGCCGCACGGCGCTGGTACTGGAAAAGGTCGGTTGAGGTCGGGGCCTGACAGCGCAGTTTCACCCCACACAAGGAGAGGGACATGATCCAGGTATTGCCATTGGAGAAGATCAGGGAAAACGTGGGCCGCGAGATGGGAGTTTCCGACTGGGTGGTGATCGACCAGGACAGGATCAACAGGTTCGCCGACTGCACCGGCGACCATCAATGGATACACGTGGACGAAGAGGCCGCCGCGAAAGGTCCCTTTGGCCGCACCATCGCCCACGGCTATCTCGTGCTCTCCCTGCTTTCCATGTTCGGCGCCGACCACGGCATGGTGCCCGAAGGCACCGTCATGGCCATCAACTACGGGTTGAACAAGGTGCGGTTCATCAATCCGGTGCCCGTGGACTCGAGAATCCGCGACCACATGGTGCTTGCCGCCATCGAGGAGAAGGAAGGCGACAGGGTCCTTTTCACCACCAACCACACCATCGAACTGGAAGGCGCTGACAAGCCGGCCTGCGTGGCCGAATCGCTGGCCATGTTCTTTCTGGGATGACCTTGCGATTGCCGACCGCATCGGAAGCCGGCCCAGGCCCGTCATCGCGACGACAGGGGCTGGGCGGGTTTTCCTGTGGCGGATTTGATCCTCACTCCACCACGGCCACCACGCTCTTGAGGTATTCGGACTCCGGAAAATACGGGGAGACAGGATGGTCCGGGCTCTGGCCGACCCGGTTCAGGGGCCGTATGACACGGGAGTTCTGGATGCTGGCCCTGCGCAGGACATGGTCCAGGTTTTCAGCGGTGAAGAACTGGGAGCAGCTCGAGGTGACGAACACGCCGTCGGGTTTCACCAGGCGCATGGCCGCCCGGTTCAAAAAGTGATAGGCCCGCCGACCCGATTCGGCGTCCTTGCGGGACTTGATGATGGCCGGCGGGTCCATGAGCACCATGTCCCAGCGATCCGTGGGACCCGCGCCAAGCCATTCGAACACGTCGGCCCTCTCATTGACCGATCTTCCGGGGTCCAGTCCATTCATGGACACATGTTCGGCGCACAAGGCCAGAGCGGATTCGCTGCCGTCCACGTTCAAAACGGATTCCGCCCCGGCGGCCAGGGCGTACACGGAGGCGGCGCCGGTGTAGGAAAACAGATTGAGGATGCCGCGGCCCCGTGCGTATCGCGCCAGGCAACTCCGCAGGTCCTTCTGGTCCAGGAAAAAACCGGTCTTTTGTCCACCCGTGGTGTCCGCCACGAAATGCAGTCCGCTTTCCATGAAACCGGCAAGCCCCGTGCCCTGCCCTGACAGCAAACCGGTTACCGGAGGCAGGCCGTCCTCCCTTCTCGCGGAAACGTCACTGCGCTCCACAACCGCCGTCGGCTCGAACAGATCTTCCAGCGCGTCGAGAACCCAGGTCCGCATTCCCTCCATGCCCACGTTGGATATCTGGCAAACGACAACGTCGGCATAGCGGTCCACCACCAGCCCGGGGAGATCGTCGGCCTCGGCGTGGACCACCCTGTAGCCGGTGGTGGTGGACCCCGGCCCGTATCCCATGACCAGCCTGTGATCGTGGGCCCGGCGTATCCGCTCGGCGATCCACACGGGCCCCACGGTCTCGTCGGCAAAGGTGAACAGCCGGACGGAGATGCCGGACCTGCCGGACCATGTGCCGCAGCCGAGTATTTGTCCCTTGTGGTCCTGAACCCGCACCAGGTCGCCGTCTTGAACCGTGTCCGGCACCCTGCCAACGGCCCCCGAAAAGATCCATGGATGGCGCCAGTAGGCGCTGTCCGCCTTTCCGGGTTTGAGCACCACGGTGGGATAATCCGGAATGCTGGACATGGGGACTCCTTGTCTGTGACCTGGATCCGTGAGCGATCTCAGGTGGTGCGGTTGCAAGGAAGAGACCTG
>JBKHBM010000041.1:0-35555 GCA_046542385.1 Desulfatibacillaceae bacterium
GCACTGACGAGAAATGAAGTGCAACGCCGCAGATCGCGTTTTTCAACAGGCTGTTGAGAAAACAGGAGATATCCATGTACAGTGATTCCATGATTTTTCGGCGTGCATGAGGCGGTGGAAACCGGCTCCTCTTTGGCGCGGGAGTGTCGCGAGGCTCGTCGGTCCCTTCCTTTTGCCCCGGGCTTCCGTCCCGGGCGAATCCATCCTGCCAGAACGTTTCAGAAGAACAGGTCCTTTGTCCGCTCCTTGAGGAAGTCGCCCAGCTGGGGGATGTTCCAGCGCTCATTCATGGAGCGCAGCTTGCCGACGAGGAGCATGGCTTCCTTTTTCTGCTCCGGGTTTTCGGGGCGCTGCATGTCGGCGAGGCGCTGGCAGAGCTGTCCCATCTCGAGCTGTTCCTGCTCGAGTCCTTCAGCCCTTGAAAAGAGCACGTGGGTCCCGCACCGGGGACACTTGCGGAGATCCGCCTCTCCGCAGGCGGGTCAACCGCTCATGCACAGGTAGGTGAATTCCGTGTGCTCGTCCGAAAAGCCGCACGCGTGGCAGGTGCATTTCATGTGAATGCGCTCCAGTGCCGGACCGTCCGAACCGGCGTGGCTCAAGGTTTTTGAAAGATACCGGACGCCGCGGGGGCGACAGGGCGGACCCCGCCGCCCGCCGCGGGCATTCCATTGCGGTTGTCCCGTTCCCGCCGCCGGGCTCGCTGGGCCCCCGGGCGGAAAGTGCAAGCTCCCAATGTCCGCTGCCGCTGAACATGCGCCAGCCGGGCGCATCTCCCCCGTCGTCCGCCGGTCTGGCGGACGATTCGGCTCCACCCCCGCGGAGGCGACCTTCAGCCCTTTTGCCCATGAGGCCGCGCGGGCTTCGGCGACGAAAACCAGGACGAACCTCCCGGTCCGGAGCGGTCTGTAACGGACCGGGGAAGATTTTGCCTTGCGAAACGCTACTGTGTGGCGCGTTCCCTGGCTTCCTTGGTCAACACATCGTCGGCAAGGCCTTCGATACCGGCGGACTTGCCCCAGGGCGCCTCGCCGGGTCCCACCGTCTGCTTGATCTCGCCGTTGACCTCGTCCACCGCGAGCCAGGTCTGGCACTGCGGGCATTGACGAAGGGCGATGGGCGCGTCGATGCGGGCGTTGTACAGGTAGCGGTACTTGCTCTTCTCGCCCTCAAATGCGCATTCCGGGCATTTCATGGTTGCCTCCTTGCTATGGGTAGCGGCCGCCTTGCGCGGCCCTTTTCCTGGTAAAACGTTTTAATCAGCCGGCGGATTCCCGCCCGGGCCTTTGTGCCGGGACGGCCCGGGCGGGTTGTTTTTGGGGCGTCGTTGCCGGGTACTTTTCCTGGATGAAAGGGGCGGGCGGAACCATGTGCCGGGATTGTCCGCTCCGCTCCTGGTGCAGCCTCCTGTACGCCCCAAAATCTTCCGCTGGTTGGTGGCGGGGCCTTGCCGGCCCCGCCGTTCCCCCTTTTTCAATCAGCCCTGAACCGTCCCGCAAGAGACTGCTCGGGCCGGCCCGGTTCGCGTCAGGGGTCCACCGGACTAAATGCCCTGGATGGTCCTCTGGATGATGTTGTCCTGGGTCTTGCGGCTGATGTCCACGAAGTGCGCCGAGTAACCGGCCACGCGAACGATGACCTCGCTGTACTTCTCGGGGTCGCGCTGCGCCGCCTTGAGTGTCTCGTCACTCACCACGTTGAACTGCACGTGGTCGATGCCGAGGTCCGCCCAGGTCTTGATGTACGCCTTCCACAACTGGTAGCCCTTTTCGCCGGCCAACTGGGTCGGGGACAGGCGCTGGTTCAGCAGAAACGCGCGTCCGTCGCCCACGTGGTCGATCTTGCCGCAACTCTTGAGCACCGCCGTGGGGCCCTTCTTGTCCAGGCCGGGGCCGGGGCTGATGCCGCCGTCGTACAGCGCATCGCCCAGCCTGCGTCCGTTGGGCAGCGCACCGACGATGGAGCTGTAGTGGATGTTGCCGGAGACGTTTTCCGGCAGCGCCGGCCAGTTGTTGCCGCTGGGGCACTTGATGGTCTTGCTGTGCTCGGCCACCGCGCGCAGGCACTTGAGCATGATGTCGTCGACATAGTCGTCGTCATTGCCCCACTTGGGCGCGTTGTTGACGAAGTCCAACCGCATCTCCTCGTAGCCTTCCCAGTTGGTCTTGAGGGCGTCCACCAGCTGGGCCATGGTGTACTTCCTGTCATCGAACACCAGCTTCTTCACCGCCGCCAGGCTGTCCACGTTCTCCACCCAGGTGAAGAAGGTGACCCAGCAGTTGCCCCGGTCGCCGTTGACGGCCGTGGCGTCCTGGCCGTTTTCCACGGCGCGTTCGTACGTGGCGGAGAGGAAGGGCCTGCCGTAGAATTCGGGGTCCTTGTAACGGCCCAGGTTCACCGTGCGGACGAGCAGGTTCATGATCCACTGCATCTGCGCCTTCCAGGCCTCGAAGAGTTCGTCAAAGGACTCCATCCGGGCGGGGTCCTTGGTCTTCGGGCCCATCTGCATCTGGACAACGTGGTCATAGCCGCTGTGCAGGGCGTACTCCACCATCTTGGCGCAGTTGGCCGTGGCCGAGGCCATGCGCATGGGCTGGACGCCGTGCTTGGTGGTGGGGCACGGAGACATGCACGCCTGGTGCACCCAGGTGCGGGCTTCCTCCAGGGGGTGTCCGTGCCAGTGCATCGAGTTCTGGATGAGGATGGGGTCGTGCCGGATCGAAGGGTAGCCCAGTCCCTGGCGCAGGCATTCGAACACCTCGCGCATGACCTCGTCCTTGACCTGGGGATGCCAGCGGAATCCGAAGGTCGGGTTGGCCACGCGGACCAGCCGGGCAGCCCGCAAAAAGGCCACGGTCAGGTCGTTGCACGCGTCGGAGCCGTCCTTGTTCACGCCGCCCAGCGTCCAGACCCAGGTGCCGGTGATGCCCTGCAGGCCCTCGCGCGCCCAGCGGGGGCCGAAACCACCCACCTCGTAGGCCCGGATCATGAACTCGCCCACCAGGTCCAGGGCCTCTTCCTCGGTGATGTTCTTCTCGTCGATCACGTCCTTCTTGTACATGGGCCAGTGGTAATAGTCGGGACGAGCCGGCCATGCACCCTCGTGGGCCTCCAGGCGCGCCAGCATCTGGACGAAGTGATCGTACTGGAGGGATTCCTGGAAGGTTTGCGGCGCGCGCGCCGGGACGTTCTCGCAGGTCTTGGCCAGACGCAGCAGTTCTTCCTTGCGCTTCTCGTCGGTCTCGAGGTTTTCCGCGGCGGTCCGGGCCAGTTTCGCGTACCGGTTTGCGTAGCGGATCGCGGCCTCGAGCATCATCTTCATGGCGTCCCAGTTCTGCAGCTTGCCGTACTGGGGCAGGATGTCCGGGCCGGGAGTGCCGACCGTGGCATCCTCGGCCTGCTCGATGCGCTGGTCGATTTCGTCGATGATGTCCAGAAAGCCCTTGCGTTGGGCGAACAGGTACTCGTAGTCCTTGCCCGAATATCCATAGGCGGACGTGGGGGCGCCCCAGCCGACGGCGCCGGACAGAAACTTCACCGCGTCTTCCGGGTCCAGGATCCGGGCGACCTTGTCCACCGCGGTCTGGCCGGCCCAGTAGTTGTTGAGCTCCTCGACCACCTTGAGGGACTCCTCCTCGGGCTCGGGCATGACGCCGGGCTCGTTGTACAGTTCCTCGTTCACCATGGCCGCGCCGTCCACGCGCCAGGCGATGGTGTTGGGCAGCGTGCCCATGTAACCCACGAGCTGGGCCTGGTCCGTGATATGGATGGTCATGTTGTCCAGCACGTGGGCCATGGCCTTGGCCCGCCGCATCATGGGCGGATCGTACTTCCAGAAGTTCCACATCTGCGTGAACAACTGGGGAATCTCGAGGTCCACCTTGATGCCCGGAGCGTAGTTGCCGCCGAGGGCGCCCTTCTTCCAAACCGCCTTCCTCAGGTAGTCAAGCCTCCTGCTGCGCTTTTTTTCGGCGATCCACCACCATTTACGGTTTTTTTCCAATTCTTCCATGCTCAGGTCTTTTGCAGCTTCTGCCGTCATTGTTGGCTCTCCGTATCTCGCCCCCTGTTTTACCGGGGCGGCTTTGTCGGGATATGCTCCCCCCTGCGTTCCGGCACTTTCACACCGGTCGCCGAACAATCCCGAAATTTGAGCTGTCTTTTGCTGCCTGCTTTTCAGGTAACCGCACGCACCGTCGCTGCCGGCTACTTGCCCTGTTTCTTCAGGGACGACCACCAGGGCACTTCGTCGTCCGCGTTCATAGGTTTGGCGGCGTAGTAGGTCTGGCGCGGATCGGTCACCTTCTCGATGTAGTCGCCGCGTTCCGGGTTGTCCTCATACGGAAAAAAGTTCTTTGTTTCCTTGCATTTCGGCATGTTGTGCCCTCCTTGTCGCCTGTATGTTTGTGTTTCCGTGATACCCCTGATTCGTTACTTCTTTGCGTGCTTTTCCATCTGCCTCTGAACGCGGCGATACTGCGGATCGGCCACTTCGTACCCATCCGTGTCAATCTGCTCGTTGCGCTCATAGCTCTGGCAGTTGGCCGCGTCGCGGTTGAACATGGTGGAGTAACCGACGTCGCCCTCCAGGACGTAGACGGGCGGGTTGACCTTTATGTCCGAGCCCACCTTGAGCTTCCTGCAGAAGCCCCGGCCGTCGGACGCGTAGGCATTTTCCGAGAAATTCATGCACAGGCCGCAGGCCACGTCGGGAACGTTCTCGCGCTCCTCGTTGGTCCGAGCCTTTGACACGTCCCCGAACATGCCGTCCTGTACCTGTTTCCATTGGTCCCTGCGTCCCATGCCTTGTCCTCCCGTTGTTTAGGTTATGCTATAATTCCGGTTGGTTGTTGTACTTTTTCATTACCTGGAAATCCCTTTTTCATCCGCCGATCGTCACCTCGCACACGTGGTCGAGGAACAGGTCGATCACCGGCTCCAGGGCCTCGTCGTCGTACCCCTCGCCCGCGGGAAAATCGTAGGCCATGCCGAAGGACACGTACTTGCCGCCCGCGTATGGATGGTAAGGCAGAAGGTCGACGCCCTGTACCGCGTCGCCCAGGCTTTCCGCGAACCGGGCCGTCTCGCGCCAGTTTTCCCGGGTGTCGTTCGTCCCCGGGATCACGGGAATGCGGATTCGGAGGCTCACGCCCCGTTCGGCGATCCTTTTGGCGTTGTCCAGGATGCGCTCGTTGCCCGCGCCCGTGTACGCCCTGTGAGCGGCGGAGTTCATGTGCTTGATGTCCAGGAGCACGAGGTCGGTGAGGTCCAGCACCTTTTCGTACAGGGCCCAGTCCACGTGCCCGCAGGTGTCCAGCGCCGTGCCCACCTGCTCTTCCCTGGCGCACTGGAAAAGGGCCCGGACGAAATCCGGCTGGAGCATGGGCTCGCCCCCGGAAACGGTGACGCCGCCGCCCGAATTCTTGAAAAATGGGGCGTCCGAGAAGACCTCGGCGTGGATGTCGTCCACGGTGACCATGCTGCCCCAGACGGCCAGACCTTCCTTGCCGCAGGCCTCCACGCATTGCAGACAGGTGGTGCAGAGACCATAATCCACGACCGGCTTGTCGTTGTCGTTCAGGGAGAGCGCTCCGTGGGCGCAGGCCTCCACGCAGTCGCCGCAGGAATCGCAGTTGCTCACGAACGGGATGACTTCCGGATAGCGCCGCTTGCCCTCGGGGTTGTGGCACCACTTGCACGCCAGCGGACAGCCCTTGAGAAACACCGTGGTGCGGAATCCGGGGCCGTCGCACGTACACATGCGCTGAATGTCGTTCACAATTCCCATTGTACGTCTGTGGTCGCTCATCACCCTGTCGCCTCGCTGCTTTCCTCGAAACCCGAGCCGCCGACCGTTGCGAACAGGCCCAGCGCCTCGTAAAACATCCTGGGAACCTCCAAAAGCGCGGGCTCCATGGACTCGGTCTCCAGAAGGCTCCATTCGATGCCCAACCAGCCATACTTGTCCTGGCACCAGTTGTGGAAGGGGAGCAGATCCACCCGCTCCACCCCGCCGGGCAGGCCGGCCAAAAAGGACGCCGCCTGCTCGTGGAATTCGACGTCGTCGTTGAAGCCGGGAACCACGGGGATGCGGACCCAGACATCCATCCCGGTTTGCACCAGACGCTCCAGGTTTTTGAGGCACCGGGCATTGTCCACGCCCACCCACTGCCTGTGCTTTTCCGGGTCCAGGTGCTTCAGGTCGTACAGCACCAGGTCCGTATATTCGAGCAGGCGTTCCAGGGTTTCCCATTCGCAGTAGCCGTTGGTGTCCAAACAGTTGTGGATGCCCCGGGCGCGGGACGCGGCCAGCAGTTGTTCCGCGAAGTCCGCGTTGGCCGTGGGCTCTCCGCCGGACAGGGTCATGCCGCCCCCCGAGTTGTCGTAGAACGGCTTGTCGCTTTCCACCTCGTCCAGGATTTCGTCCACGGACATGGGCTTGCCCGCGATTTCCAGGGCCCCGTAGTGGCAGGCTTCCACGCACTTCATGCACAGGTTGCAGCGTTCCCGGATGATCTTGTGGTAGCCGGAGCCCTCGGCATTGGCCACGGCCGGATCGACTGGAGGCTCGATGGCGTCCTGGTCGCAGGCGTCCAGGCACGCCCCGCACTGCGTGCATGCGCGTTTCTTCCAGTACAGGTCCGGCATGAACCCGATGGTCTCCGGGTTATGGCACCAGGCGCACCGCATGGGACAGCCCTTCAAGAACACGTTGGTGCGGAAACCCGGGCCGTCGTTCACGGCAAAACGCTGTATTTCGGTAATCAGCGTGGTACGGCTCATTGCTCGTCGCGTCCTTCCCCGGCGTGGCGCCTGTGGCCGCGTTCCCTGCGGAACACCTGGCCGCGCAGCCGGCTGGTCCCCCAGACCCTGCCCGTGGCAAAGTCGTCGGCGTCTTCCACATCCTCGCTGAAGACGGCGGCCCTGCACTGGGGACATTGCCTCCACGAGGTGGTGGCGGTGGAATCCACGTAGTTCAGGTGCCTGAAATCGACCCTTTTGGCGGTGTGTCCGCATTTTCCGCACGTGAGTTCCATTGTTCCCCCATCGAGCCCGCACAAACACGTGATCCGCCGTGTTGCGCAGCGCCTCGTCGTTTTATCCGGGCCGGGCTTTACGGGCCTGTCACCGGATTGTTCTCTCCGCCGCTGGCCTGTGTTTACATTCCACGAGTGAAATCAGCCATGTCGGCTATGGTATCCAAGGCCTCGATCTCGGCCTTTTTCCTCCGCGTGGTTTCCGAACCCAGCACCGGCTCGCACAGATCGATGAACTTGGCGCCGACCCGTTCCTTCTTGGCTTCGAGGTCCGGGATCTGCTGGAGTATGTCCGAAAAGGCCTCGGTTACCGCGCCGTCAGCGGCCTCCACCTCGACCCTGGCCTCAAGGCCGGTCAGGCTTTCGTCCTTTATCCGGACCACCTTTTTCATCAGCGCCTGAACGGCCGGATCGTTGACCCTTTCGTCAGTGAACGCCTGGTTGCCCGTGATCTCGTTGAGAAGCGCGTTGGCCACGCAGTAGGGTATGCAGAACTTGCCCTCCAGGCCGTTTTTCGCGTCCTCGCGGTACGCGGCTCCAAGCGCCATTTCCGAGGAACGGACCCGAATCTCCCTTATGTCGTCCACGGTGATGCCGGCCTGCGCCACGGCCGCACGGGCCGCTTCCAGCGGCGAATGGGTGGCGTGGCAGGACGCGTGGTACTTCTGGGAAAGGTTCACCACGTCCCATCCAAGGCCCAGAAAACCCAGGATGTCCTCGTTCACCTTGCCCTTGAGCACCTCGAAAAACCCCTGGGGGCCTTCGATGATGTCCTCCGCGCTGGTGAAGCCCTCCCGCGCCAGCAGCGCGGCCATGAGGCCGGACATGGCGGCGCGGCCCGCGTGGAACGGCTTGCACATGGTGCCGAAGACCCGCTTGAGCCCGCCGGCCTGGGTCGCGCCGATGCCGATGGCGTTGATCATGCCCTGCTCGTTCAGGCCCAGCAGCTTTGCGCACGCGGCGGAGGCGGCGAGGTGGCCCAACGTGGAGGTGGCGTGCCAGCCGGCGAGGTAGTGGTCCAGGCCGGCGGAAGCGCCGGTGGTGCCGCCCACCTGCAGGCCCACGAGGTAGGCCTCCAGCATGGCCCTGCCGCTTTTGCCTTCCTTCTCCGCCAGTGCCAGCAGCGCGGGAAACAGGGTCACCGACGGGTGGCCCAGAAAGCTCACCAGAGTATCGTCATAGTCCAGCGCATGGGACGCCGCGCCATTGATGAGGGCCGCGTGCTCCATGCTTGTCTTCATGTCCCGGCCCAGCACCGTGGCGTCCTCGTTGCCGCCCATGATGCGGGAATAGGCAATGAGCCTGTCCACCAGCGGATCGTCCTTGCCGCCATAGGTCACGCCCACCCAGTCCATGAAGGCGACCTTGGCGTGCCCGATCATCTCCGCCGGGATTGCCGCGCCGTCCGCGGACACCGCGAAGCGGGCCAGCCGCCTTGTCATGCCTTCGACCCGCGCCTTTTCTTCTGTAACCGCTTGTGCCTCTTGAGCCATTGTCGCACCCGTTATCGTAAAGGCTTGTAGTGGTTTTCCCGGGCTATTCGGTGTCCCGGCCCGTTTTCTCCACGATCTCCCGGATGGCGGGCAGCAGCGCGTCCACCACCGTGTAGGGATCGGTCCTTCTGTCCAGTATTTCTCCGACAGCCTTTTCCAGGCCGCCGTTTTCGCCCCACTTGCCCACCAGGCAGTCCAGTATCTCGCCTTCCATGAGAGCCAGGACTTCCTCGCGAACCTTCTCCCCCACCCAACGGTCCCGGCTTTTGCCTTCCCGGGAATGCGCCAGGATGGTGTCCACCAGTTCCTTGATCCCCTCGCCGGAAACCGAGGAGGTCCTTTGTATGGGCGGGACGTACTCCTTGCCGTGGTCGGCGATGTCCAGCATGGCCTGGATGTCCCCCACCACTTCATCAGCGCCCGGGCGGTCGGACTTGTTCACCACGTACACGTCGGCGATTTCCATGATCCCGGCCTTGAGCGCCTGGATGCCGTCACCCTGGCCCGGCACGATCACCACAAGGACCGTGTCCGCCGTCTTGACCACCTCTATCTCGTCCTGGCCCACGCCCACGGTCTCGATGAGGACGATGTCCTTGCCGTATGCGTCCAGGATGCGGGCAACGTCCCGCGCTCCCTGGCACAGGCCCCCGAGTGCGCCCCGGGTCGCCATGGAGCGGATGAAGACTCCAGGGATGGTGGCCACGTCGCGCATGCGCAGCCTGTCGCCCAACAGCGCGCCGCCGGAAAACGGGCTGGACGGGTCCACGGCGATCACGCCCACGGACATGCCCTTTTCGGACAGTGTGCGGGTGATGGCGTTGGTGAGCGTGCTCTTGCCCGCTCCGGGGGAACCGGTGACGCCCACGACCCGGGCCTTGCCCGCCTCGGGATAGATGCGCTTCATCGCGTCCTTCCACCCGTCATCCCGGTTTTCCACCCGGGTGATGAGGCGGGACATGGACCTGGTGTCGCCGGAGAGCACTCCGTCCACCAGTTCGTCCCAGGTTTGTGCGCGTCTTCGTGTCAAGATGCCGTCTCTCTCTTTTCTTACCGGCGGTTTTCGGGGCTCGCCGTTGTTGCCGCCGCTTCTTCATTGTAGGTTGAGTCAAGGCCGGGCCTGCCCGGCCGGACCCAACATGTCACCCCGTGGCGCTCCCCTGACAAACGATCGTTAGGGAGTCCCGACAGGAACCGGAAGATCCGGCTCCATTAACTACCTATTTCAAATATTGGGCGGGGTGCGGGGGTGGAGACCTTGTTATTGTCTTTTTTACGCTGTTCCCCCGGCGCGCCAACCCCCGCACGCCTCGCCCAAACCTTGCAGCCTGTTGAAAAACGCGATCTGCTGCGTTGCGCTTCATTTCTCGTCGATGCGACTACCTGAGTACGCCTTGCTCCTCGAAATTCGCGCGCCTTGCATCTCATCGTTTTGAACAGGCTGCAAATCTCGAGTTTTTCAACGCGCTGTTAAATCTTAATCGGTGCCGCTTCGCCAAAGACGTCCCGCAGGACGTCGCATATCTCCTGGAGCGTGCAGTACGCCTCCACGCATTCCACCATGTCCGGCATGAGGTTTCTGGACTCGTCCGTCGCGTTCGCGCGCAGTTTGTCCAGCGCCGCCGTCACCCTGTCGCCGTGCCGCTCCGCCCTGAGCTTCCTGAGCTTTTCCACCTGCCGGTTTTCGGCCGTTGCCATCTGGGCGGGATCGTAGGTGGCCTCCACCGCGCGATTGATCCGCACGTCCAGCTCCATGTCGCCGGTAAAGCAGTTCACGCCCACCTGGAACTTCTCCTGGGCCTCGATCTGCTTTTGCTTCTCGTAGGCGCTCTTGGCCACGGCCTTGGGCATGTAACCGTTCTCGATGGCCGCCACCGAGCCGCCCATCTGCTCGATCTTGTCGAACTCGGCCCAGGCGTCCTCCTCGATTCGGTCCGTGAGCGATTCCATGAAATAGGAGCCGGCCCAGGGGTCGCACACCTCGGTGATCCCGGACTCGTAGATCAGGATGCGGGAGGCGTCCATCTGCATCTGCACCGCCTCCTGGCTGTGGCCCAGGCCCAGGGGCTCGTCCCAGGGCGGAAACACGCCGGGAACGCCGCCGGACATGCCCGCGGCGACGCCGCCCACCGTGGCCCGCACCCAGTTGTTGAGCGGACGCTGCAGCGTGGTGCTGGAGCAGCCGATATGGGCGGTGATGGGCTGGCGGATGATCATGCTGCGGCGGCTGGTGGCGCCGAAACGCTCCTTCATCATCCTGGCATAGAAACGCCGCGCCGCGCGCTGAAACGCCACTTCGTGGTACAGTTCCATGCTGCCGCCGAACGCGTTGAAGGTGATCATGGGAGCGAAGTCGTCCACTGCCAGGCCCGCGTCCAGGCACACCTGCACATAGGCGGCGGCGTTGGCCATGGAGAAGGCCAGATCCTGTTCGCGGGTGGCCCCCGCCTCCCGGATGTGGTAGCCCCCGAGGGAGCAGATATTGACCTTGGGCATCTTCTCGCGCATGAACGCCACGCTGTCCCTGAACAGCCTCAATGAGTGGGACGGCGGGAAGATGTGCGTGCCGCGGGCGATGAACTCCTTCAGTATGTCGTTCTGGGGGGTTCCCGTGAGGTTGGCCGGATCCACGCCGCGTTTTTTCGCCAGGGCGTAGTACATGGCCAGGATCACGGAGCAGGGAGCGTTGATGGTGAAGTTGCTGGAGACCTTGTCCATCTCCAGGTCGCCCACGTAGGGCTCGTAGATGGTCTCGAAGTCCGCGAAACTGTCCACCGCCACGCCCACGCGCCCCACCTCTCCCTCGGCGCGGCTGTCGTCCGAGTCGTAACCGCACTGGGTGGCCAGGTCAAAGGCGATGTTGGGGCCGCCCATGCGCCCCATGGAGTGCATGCGCCTGAGGTAATCCCGGTAGTCCTCGGCAGTGCCGAATCCGCCGTATTTGCCCACCTTGCCGGCCCCGCCCCAATCCGGGCGATAGTTCGTCTTCGCGGCGAGTCCGGCCATGGCCCGCCAGTATTCAAAGGGAGAGTTGCCCGCCGTGTAGGGGTACTGGCCCGGGAAGCCCACCTTTTCCAGGAAATCGTGCCCGGGCAGCGAGGCGGGAGTGTAAAACCCGGTTGGACTCTCTTCCAGGTTGAACCGCGCCACACGCTTGTCCACCACGTTCTCCCGCCAATGGTCGCGGGCCCGCTCTATCTCTTCCAGGTACTTTTGCCGTATGTCACAGCAGGCGCTTTGCTTGATGTCGTCCTTCATGCCCATCTCCCTGGCCTTGTCTTCGTGCTTTCGTCAGGCGCGGTTGCCGGCTTTCCCCTTCAGACCGCATACAGGCGTGGCCTGCCTTCTTACTCCCTGCACCCCGTCGCCTGTATCCGGTCCTGCCTTTGCCGGATGGCGATGTTGCCCGAGTCCCCGTTCAGGCAACCGCCATCTGCTTGTTGATGAACTCCGCGACCTCGGACACCGGAGTGCCGGCGGTGAATATGCCGGCAACTCCCATGTCACGCAGCGCCGCGTGGTCATCCTCCGGAATGATGCCGCCCACCAGGACCACCACGTCGTCGGCACCCTTCTCCCGCAACTTGTCCACCACCTTTTTGGTCAGCGTGAGATGGGCCCCCGACAGGATGGACAGACCCAGTACGTCCACGTCCTCCTGAACCACGGCGTTGGCTATCTCCTCGGGCGTCTGACGCAGGCCGGTGTACACCACCTCGAAACCGGCGTCCCGCAACCCGTAGGCGATGATCCTGGCGCCCCGCTCGTGTCCGTCGAGACCGGGTTTTGCTATCAGTACGCGAACTTTTGGCTCCTGTCCCATGCGGCAACCTCCGAAATTTTCCTCTTTTTTCCGGCTTCCATGAAACTGGCTTGTTTCCAAATTCGTTGATTCGGCCCTTTTCCGTTTCGCCGCGGAATCGGGCCGGGGGGAAAGCCGGTGCAACACGCGCTCTTTGGCTACCTGACAGGAGCAAGGATGGTGCCAAATAGAAGTCCTTTTTGGGTAAGTGCTTGTTTTGAAAGGGAAACTTGGTAGGAAATTGGCATTACTCGCCGAAGGGGAAGTAAAAGTAGTGGGACATCCATGGCCGAAAAATGGCTCAAACCCGGTCCAAAGATGTCCCACTTTTTTTGCAAACTGTTGTTTTTCAAGCAAAAATACAGTGCGCGCCCATTGCTGGGTCATATGCGCGCACCATGGGTCACAACAACCCTAGACGCTTCATCTTCCGAAACAGCGTCTTCCGGCTCACTCCCAATGACTCGGCTGTACGGCTCTTGTTCCATCGGTGCGCGTCCAGGGCCTCCTTGATGACCTTGCGTTCCAGGCTCTCCGTGGCGTCCTTCAGGTCCACGCCGCCGCCCGTCGACTCCCCGGCCTCCTCCACGACCCTGGCCACCCGCCCCGGGGCCGTGCCCCCCCTGGGGTCGCCGCGGGTTTCGGAACCCGTGGCCGGCTTTGCTCCGCCGTTGCCGGGAGACATGGCCTCCGGGGTGAGGAAGTCCAGCCGATTCACCGTGAGATAGCGCTGGACGACGTTCTGCAATTCCCGCACGTTGCCGGGCCAGTCGTATCCGATCAGCTGCTCCATGACCCTTCCGGGCATGGCCGGAATGGTTCCGTCCGGGGAATACACGCGAAGAAAGTGCTCCACCAGCAGCGGGATGTCGTCCTTTCGTTGCCGCAGGGAAGGCAGGGTTATGGGGATTATGTGGATGCGGAAAAAGAAGTCCTCGCGCATGAGCCCCTTGCGGGAGCGCTCCAGGAGATTTCTGTGCGTGGCGGCTATTACCCGGAAGTCCGAGTGCCTGGTGATGTTCGAACCCACGGGCGTGTAGCCGCCGCCCTCGATGGCGCGCAGCAGCTTCACCTGCATGGTGGGGTCCAGCTCGCCCACCTCATCCAGGAACAGGGTGCCGCCGTCGGCCAGGTCCAGGTACCCCGGCTTGTCGGCCAGCGCGCCGGTGAACGCACCCTTCTTGTGGCCAAAGAATTCGGCCTCCAGGAGGTTCTCCGGGATCGCCCCGCAGTTCACGGGCACGAACGGATTGCTGGCCCGGCTGGACATGTCGTGGATGGCCCGGGCCACCAACTCCTTGCCGGTGCCCGACTCGCCGTAGATGATCACGTTCGCCGTGGAGGCCGCCGCATTCAGGATGAGCTCGTACACCTTCTGCATGGCAGGGCTCTTGCCGATGATGTCGCCGAAGCGGTAGCGATCCTTGATGGAGGAACGCAGATTCACGTTCTCCCGACGGAGATAGTCCGCCTCCTCCTGCATGGAGATCTCCTTGAGCTTGGTCTCGGTCACGTCCCGTGCGGTCATGAGGATGCTGGGCTTGCCCTTCCACATGATGCGGTTGCCCCGGCCCTCCACCCAGAACTCCCTGTTGCCCCTGGTGACCCAGCGGGCCTGGAAGTAGCGCTCGTTGCACATACCGGCCTCCAGGGCCTCGTACAACTCCCGGAAGTACACCTGGTACGTGTCCGCAACCAGCTCCACCGGCGGCCTGCCCACGATGTCCCCCTCCTTGTCCTCGTCGAACATGGAAACGAACGCCTTGTTCACGAAAAGTATTTCGGAGTTGCGAAACAGCATCACGGCCTCGGTCATACGCTCGGCAAAAATGTGGTACAGGGCCTCGGTCTCCCTGAGGGTATCCTCCATGGCCTTGCGTTCGCTCATGTCCAGACCCACGCCCAACAGGTACACGTTGTCGCCGATCTCGGTGCGAGTGCCCGTCAGGAAATACGGGATGTGCCGACCGTCCTTTGCCACAATGTCGGCCTCGGCCGCGCCCTCGCCCCGGTTGAAGGCCTCTTTGATGCTGTTGCGAATGGTGGTGCGGTCCGGACCAGTGAACAGTTCCAGAAGGTTTCGCCGCTTGATCTCCTCGTGTTCATACCCGGTGACCACCTCCACGTTACGGTTCCAGCGCACGGGGCGCAATTCCTCGTTGAACACGTAAAAGATGCCCGGCAGGCTGTTGATGAGAACCTCGAAAAACTGCTTCTTGCGGTTGGAGTCCTCCAGGGACTGCTCAAGGTCCGCCACCATCTGCGTCAGGCGGTCGATGTGCTTGCGCAATTCCACTTCCCGTGATTTTTCCGTCATTGCGTCCGATCCCGGCGGCTGCTTCCGCGGCACCGCCTTCGCCCCGGGCGGTTGACCCGAGGCGGCCGAAAAGTCCTTGATCGATCCCAGCCCGGGCGCGGGGCCCGGCCAGGGCCAGCTCACTCAAAGGCATCATACACCAGACGCCAGGAAATCGAAACCCCGAATGGGGCACAACCGCGCACCATGGGGCGAAAATGGTAGACCCCCACGCAACCGGGCGGATTCGGGCGATCCACCCGGAAATTCCATCCGAACCCTCCTCCATTCCCTGGATCAGGGTTGAATTTTGCCCGCGCATCCACTAAAAACCCGATATCTGCAATTTCTCGGGAAAGGAACGGCATCACATGGGCGGTACGGACACCGGCGCATTCGTCGTAAAGGTCACGGGTACGGGTGAGGGCCTCAAGGTACGGTATTCCCCGGAGGCGGAACCGGACAGGCTGCGTGAGGAACTGGGCACCGCGTTCACGCGCCTGGGCCGACTGGCCGAGGGCGCGAAGGTGGTCTTTGAACCCACCAGCGGCGAGCCGGACGAATCCCTGGTGCGGGACCTTGGGGACTTTCTGGCTGCCGGCCACAACATCTCCGCCTACTCCTCCACGACACCAAGGGAGCCGGCAAAACCCGAGCGTCCTCCCCTCCCGGATTCCCGAGAGACGGCGAGAGTTGAACACGGGCCCGAAAAGCCGGCCCACCCCGACCCGGTACCCATGGGGAAACCGGTGCCGGAATCCGGCGCCGAAGGCGCGCCCACGGACGCCGACCCGTCCTCCGTGGTGGTTGCGGGACGGGTGCGCGGCGGCCAGCGCGTGGTGGCGCGGCGGCATCTCGTGGTTCTGGGGGACGTGAATCCCGGGGGAGAGGTGATGGCCGGCGGCGACGTGATCGTGATGGGCAGCCTGCGGGGCACGGCCCTGGCGGGACAGCCCGGTGACGAAAAGGCCGTGATCGTGGCGCTTGATTTCCGACCCACGCAGATACAGATAGGCGGCCTTGTGGCCGCCGGCTTCTCCGGCTCGCCGGGCAAGATGCCCGAATACGCCCACGTGGAACGCTCCGGCATCATCGTGGAGGAGTACGGGACCAAAAACCCGTTTTCGAGACTGCCGGGGCTGGAGTATCGGTGAATAGCCCGGACACGTCGTCCAACTGCACCACGTCCCCGGTTTTCGAGACTGCCGGGGTTGAAGTATGGGTGAATGGTGACCATTCGGGATTTCAAGTATCCGGGATATCAGCCTGTTGAAAAACGCGATCTGCGGCGTTGCGCTTCACTTCTCATCAGTGCGGCGTACCTCAGGTACGCCTTATTCCTCGAAATTCGCGCGCCTTGCATCTCATTGTTGTTGAACAGGCTGAAGATTTCGAGTTTTTCAACGCGCTGGTATGCACTTGACTCAAATGGCCACAAGATGTGCTGATGCAGCCTGGGTCGATATTTTCGCCATAAACGGCTTGAGCACTGACCCTCTTGGCCTTTGAGCGAAATTTGTGGCTGAATCCAAACCACAACATACGGGGCGGTTGAGCCAACTGCCTGCCCCGGTTCAAGTACTCCAATCCCGGGTACGCTTTTCCCGGATGAAGCGAAAATGGCAACCCACGCAAAGCTCCCGGACCGGGGCCTTGCGAAGGAACAAAAGAGCGGACAATTCATTTGCTGCAAAACCGGCCAAATCCGTTTGTTGCCAACAGGTATCGAAAACGGACGTTTCTGGACAGGCCCCAAATAGGCACTTTCGCTTGGGTAACACAAACCCCGGAATCGAGCCTTGACAACAGGGCAAAAAAAGCATAATGATTCTCTCTTCGGCGCCCGTAGCTCAGCTGGATAGAGTGCCGGACTACGAATCCGTAGGTCGCAGGTTCGAATCCTGCCGGGCGCGCCAGTTATGACAGGGCTTTCCGGGTTTTGCCTGGAAGGCCCTTTTTCATTTTTGCCCATCTCTCCCACACTCTCCCAAAAAATCCACGAGCGTTGCCCCTTTATCAACGGCTCCCAAAAACGGAAAAAACCGTCCCCGGAATTCCGGAAACGGTTCCCCAAATGTGGTCGCGCCGCCCCGGGTTCAAGGAGTGATACGCGGCGGCCGGGAGGGCGTACTTCGATATGGCATCAACCGCCGCGCTCACCTGGAAAGGACCTGGGCAGGGCCATTTCGCCGGGATATCCTCCCGCTCATCGACGAGGATCCGTTCGAGCACTTCTATTGCCGGGACAACGGCAGGCCCAACACCCTGCTCTCCCCGAAGGAGGATCCGTGGAGTTCGCTTGTGCAGAGTCTGGACCTGTTCACGGAGGACTTCATGGAGCACCGGAATCAACCGGGCCTGGACGAGCGGGAATCGCTGTGATGCGGTACATGCTCGACACCAACATCTGCATCTACCTCATCAAGAAGAAGCCGACTTCGGTCGTGGAGCGGCTCCGTGCCCTGCCGATTTCCCAGGTGAGCATATCAAGCATTACCCTTGCCGAACTGGAATACGGAGTTGCCAAGAGCAGCCGGCCGGAACAAAATCGCGACGCCCTCACCGGATTTCTGGCCCCAATGGAAACTGAGGTGTTCGGTAACGAGGCCGCCGCATGTTACGGCGCACTGCGTTCCGGGCTGGAAAAGATCGTCAAACCCATCGGCGCCATGGACATACTCATCGCGGCTCACGCCCTGTCCCTGTCCACGGTCCTGGTGACCAACAACAACCGTGAGTCCGGGCAGGTGCCGGGGTTGGTGGTGGAGGATTGGGTGACCGCCTACCCTGTTGACATGCCGGTGTAATGGTGGAGGAGCAAGCGAACAATCCGCAGAGGATTTGTCAGGAGCCATTTTCCTTCACTTTCCGAACTTGATCGGACAGGAGTCAATCCCTCGCCTGCCGCACCAGGCGCGTGGCCAGGGTGAACAAGGCGGCTGACATGGCGGCGAGGACGAGGCAGGGAACCAGGCGGAAGCCTTCCCCCAGGGCGCTGGCGCGGATGGCTTCCGACGCATGGGTGATGGGAAGCAACGCAAGCAGCCATTGCGCCCATTCGGGCAGGCGGTCCACCGGGAAAAACGTGCCCCCCAGAAAGGCCATGGGGGTAATGAGAAACGTGTTCAGCATCATCTGCGTGGAATGCTCCCGCACCACCATGGCCAGCGCCACGGCAAGGGCGGCGAACACGGCGCCGTTCAGGACAACCGCCAGCCAGAAGCCCGCCCCCAGGGCGATGGAGACGCCGAACAGGCGGCCGAACACCACGATGACAGCGGCGGCCATGAGGCCCCGGGTCAGCCCGGCCAGGACCTCGCCGCCCACGTACGCCGCGTCGTGGACGGGCGAGGACTGGATTTCCTCGAAGACCTTCCAGTAGAACCGGGCCACGTTGATCTCCCCGGCAATGGAAAACGCCTGGGTCATGGAGGACAGGGCCACCAGGCCGGGAAGCAGGTAGCTCATGTACGCGTGCCCCGAAACGGTCATGTCCCGGCCAAGGGCGAAGCCGAAAGCCACGAGGTACAAAAGGGGCGCCACGGACATGCCGCCCACCAGCATGGGCACGCGGCTCTTGAGGATGCGAAGCTCCCGCAGGTAAATGGCCCAGGTACCGTGCATCATCCCACCCGCTTTCCCGTCATGCGCAAGAATGCATCCTCCAGGTTCACCCGCCGCAGGCGGAACTCCACCTCCCGGGATCGCGCCAGGGCCAGGGCCTCGTCGCGGTCGTGGAAGTATTGCGACTCCATGCGGCCGTCCCCGTAGTGGTCCACGGCCCACTCACCGAGGTGCGTGATGAACCGCTCCGGCGTGTCCACGGCGGCGATCCGACCCTCGCACAGGAAGGCGACCCGGTCGGCCAGGAACTCCGCTTCCTCGATGTAGTGGGTAGTGAGAAACACAGTGGCCCCGTTCTTCTGTATGTCCTTGACCAGCGCCCAGATCTGCCTCCGGATGGCGGGGTCCAGCCCCGCGGTGGGTTCGTCCAGAAACAGCACCCGGGGTTCGTGCACCAGGGCCCGGGCGATCATCACCCGGCGCTGCATGCCCCCGGACAGGGTCTTCACCAGGCTCCGCGCCCTGTCCTCCAGGCCCACGGCCGCGAGAAGCTCCCCGATGCGCGCCTTGCGAGCCTTTGCCGGAACGCCGAAATAACGCCCATGCTGGTCCAGGTTCTGCCAGACGCTGAGATCCCGGTCCAGGTTCACGGCCTGGGGCACGAGGCCGCATTGCTGCTTGGCGCGGCGCCCGTCGGCGAACACGTCGTGCCCGGCGATGCGTGCGGCGCCGGACGTGGGACGGGTGAGCCCGGTCAGGATGCGGATGGTGGTGGTCTTTCCGCTGCCGTTCGGCCCCAGGTAGGCGTACAACCCGCCTTCCCCGACCTCGAAGGACACCGCGTCCAACGCACGGGTCCCCGGGTAATCCTTGACCAGGTTCTCCACCGCGATCATGCTCATTGCCTTGCCCCTCCGGCAAGGGCCATGGAGCTTTCTCCCACGTCCTCGAAGGGCTGCCGCCGCAAGCGGTGAGGTAGCGCCATTTCCGCCGCCCGGTTCACGTCCTCCACCGTGACCTCGCCACGACCCTCCCATGCGCACAGGGTTTTGGCCGCCTTGAGGCACACTATGTCCGCGCGATGCCCGTCCACGCCGGTGGCGATGCACAGGTTGGCGATCTCGAGCAGGATGTCCCGGGAGACGGACACCTTGGCATACCGCTCCATCGCGGTGCCGATCCGCTCCCCCAGGGCCATGGACTCGGCTTCCCATGCGCGCCAGAACCCGTCGGGGTCCTCGTCGAACGCGGCGCGGCGCTCCATGACGGTGACACGCATCTCGGGGTCGGCAATGCCCCGGACCTGGGTGCACAGGCCGAATCGGTCCAGCAGCTGGGGCCGCAACTCCCCCTCCTCGGGGTTCATGGTGCCCACGAGGACGAACCGGGCCGGGTGGGAGAAGGACACCCCTTCGCGCTCCACCGTGTTCTTGCCCATGGCCGCGCTGTCCAGGAGGATGTCCACGATGTGGTCGTCCAGCAGGTTCACCTCGTCCACGTAGAGGATGCCCTGGTGCGCCGCCGCGAGGATGCCGGGCTCGATCCGCTTTTCTCCTGCCTTGAGCGCGTGCTCGATGTCCAGGGTGCCGGCGACCCGGTCCTCGGTGGCGCCCACGGGCAGTTCCACCACCCGGACCTTGCGGCGGTTCAGGGGGCGATCTCCGGCCGGCGTGTCCCGGCATTCCGTGTTGGCGCAGTGGGCGCAGCATTCGTGCTCTCCTTCGGCGGGGAGGTTGAACGGGCAATCGCGCACCGTCTCCACCTCCGGGAGGATGTCCGCCAGGGCGCGCACGGCCGTGGATTTGGCGGTGCCCTTCTCGCCCCGGATGAGCACGCCCGAGATGGTGGGGTTCACGACGTTCAACACAAGCGCCAGTTTCATGGATTCCTGGCCCACCAGGGCCGCGAACGGATAGGTTCGATGGTCATGCATGTCGCGCGTCCTTCACAACGGCGGCCAGGTCCCCGGCCGCCAGGTCCTCGATTTTGTAATGCCGGGCGCCCAGCTCGGCGGAAATGCGGGCCGCCATGCCGAAGGCCAGGTAGCCCGGCGGTTCGCTGTCCACCACCACGTACTGCATGCGGGGGTCGCGGGAAATCCGGGCGGCCACGGCGGCGGCCTCGTCCAACGGCTTCCTGTCGCCGTTCAGGGCCACGTTGCTCCTGCCGTCCGTGATCACGATGACGATGGGCCGGGCCAGCGGGTCCTTGAAGAGACGGTTCCGCGCCACCTCGTACGCCTTGGACAATCCGGCGGAGAGCGGGGTCCTGCCACCCGTGGGCAGGGTCTCTAGGTAGCGCGCGGCCAGGCTCACGGAGTTGGTCGGCGGTAGCAGGAGTTCGGCGCCGGATTTTCGGAAGGCCACCAGGGCCACGTGGTCTCGCATGCGGTATGCGGACAGAAGCAGGCTCATGACGGCGCCCTTGGCCGCGGCCATGCGTTTGCCCGCGCCCATGGAACCGCTGGCGTCCACGCAGAAGACGATCACGTTGCCGATCCGCTTCTCCCGGACCTTGGCGCGGATGTCCTGGGGCCGAATGTTCACCGCCATCGGGCCCGCACCCCGGCGCTCGGCCTGGTGCGGCGCGGCGGCACGGAGGGTGGCGTCCAGTGCCAAATCCGCGCCCATGTCCGCCAACCGGCTCTTCACGTACCGACCCTTCTTCTCCGCCGTACGGGTGCGGGACCGGCGACCCGTGCCACGGCGGGCGAGGCGGTCCTTGCGTGTTTCGATGCGGCGCACGCCAAAGGTCTTGCCAATCTCGAAGATGCGTTCCTCCACCGGGCGATTTGAAGGCGGCGGAGGGGCCTGCGCCGGCGGTTGTTCAGCTGGATCATGCTCCGGCGACGGGGGAGGCGCCTGGCTGTCCCGCTCCGGGGGTGGATCGTCCGGGCTGTCTTCCGGCTCTTGCGGCGGTGGCTCCGGGGGAGGTGGAGGCGGCGGCTCCGCTTCCCGGAATCGGTGGGGCAGCACCAGGCGCGCCGCTTCGGCGATGTCCTCGTCCTCCACGCTATTGCGGCCGGTCAGGGCGGCGTGGGCTCGCGCCGTGCGCTCCATGACGATGTCCGCGCGATGCCCGGCGACTCCGGCCTCCCGGCACAGGGACACGATTCTGTTCCGTTGCTGGGTGGTGAGAGTCACACTGCCGAGGCTCGCCCTGGCAGTGAGGATTTGAGCGGCGAACGCGTCGTCCGCCTCCTGGTACCGGGCAAAGAAGTCCGAGGGGTCCGTGTCGTGTGCCTCCCGCGTCTCCATGACCATCGCCCGGGTTTCGGGATCCTGCTCACCGGAGACGTCCACGCACAGGCCGAAGCGGTCCAGGAACTGGGGGCGCAACTCGCCTTCCTCGGGGTTCATGGTGCCCACCAGGACGAAGCGTGACGGGTGGGAGAAGGATATCCCCTCCCGCTCCACCCGGTTCGTGCCGGAAGCCGCCGCGTCCAGCACCAGGTCCACCAGGTGGTCGTCCAACAGGTTGACCTCGTCCACGTACAGGATGCCCCGGTGTGCCTGGGCCAGCAGGCCGGGGGAGAAATGGCGCTGGCCCGTGCGCACGGCCTGTTCGAAATCCAGCCCCCCGGCCACCCGGTCCTCGGTTGCGTTGAGCGGCAGGGTCAGGACCCGCACCCGGCGCCGCTCCACACCCCGGCCGTTTCCGTTGTCCGAACACCAGGGGCAGGCGCCGTTTCCGTCCGCCGGATCGCAGGAAAACGGACAGCCGGCCGCCACCTCGATATCGGGCAGCAGGTTGGCCAGGGCACGGACCGTGGTTGACTTGGCCGTGCCCTTCTCGCCGCGCACCAGCACACCGCCTATACCGGGATCGACAACGCACAGCAACAGGGCGGTCTTCAGGCGGTCCTGCCCGACGATGGCGGAAAATGGGTACACGCATTCACTCCGTCCGCGACGGGCGCAAAGGACAACCCACCGCGCAAACAAAAAAGCCACGAAAGGCAACATCACCCTGCCGGGTGTCGGGCCTTCGTGGCTTCGTGTCTTCTTTGTCTTGTCGGTTACTCGGAATACCGCAAACGGCTTCTGCCGCCTTTCTTGGGCGACACGGGTAGCACAGGGCCTCGGGGCTTGTCAAATGCATTTCTCTCACGGTCCGCAAAGGGAAGCAAAAATCCTTGACTTCCCTTTCCGCTGCCTGTTATATGAGGCTCCAACCGGGTCAGGAAGGCCCGGGTGCGTTTCAGTACAAGTCAAGCAACGTGAAAACCAGCCACGAAGGCGATGCGGCACGGCCGCCCCTTTCGTGGTTTTTTTGTGGAATCGACGAGCCATGAAGGCGGTCCCTCTCCCGTTGAAGGGGAGCAACCGTTTTCGTGGCTTTTTTGTTTGGGGAACCGGCATGGAAAAACCCGTATTCATTTTCATCATCAATGCCTCGCTCACCGAGTCCCTGCTGGAAGGGGTCGAGCTGTTCTTCCAGGAGCACGGCCCGCTGTTTTCCGCCCGGGTGTTCTCCACGCACGACATCGAGGAGGAGGCGGTCTCCTCCCGCACGGTGCGGGAGGCGCTGGCCGGGGCCGACATGGTCTTTTTGGACATCCGTGGCGGCGGCAAATCCGTGGGAATCGCCTCGAGTGTCCTGGCGGACAGCAGCATTCCGGTGGCACTGCTCGTGGGCGGCTCGCCCGAGGTCATGTCCCTGGTCCGGCTGGGTTCCTTCACCATGAAAGCGGTGATGGAGAAAGCCGTCAAGCGCCAGGATGGCAAACCCGCCGGAGGCGGGCCGAACATCCGCTCCGTTCAGCGGATGATGCGGATGATCGAAACGGGCGGCGGCATGCTGCCCGTGGGAAAGCTCAAACACGCCCGGAACTGGGCGCGGCTCATGCGTTACTGGAGCCACGGCGGCGGGGAGAACGTGCGGAACATGCTGGCCCTGGCGGGTAGGGAGTACGCCGGTCTGGCCGTGCCGAAACCGCCCCCGCCGAGGGAATACCCGGAGTTCGGGCTGTACGATCCTCTTACCGGAAAAACTCATGAAACGCTCGATGGCTACATGGCGGCTTCCGGATGGAAAAAGGGCCGTCCCGCCGTGGGCCTGCTGTTCTACGGCGGCATGCACTTTGCCCAGAGCGTTGTCCCGGCGCGCGCACTGGCCCGGGAGTTGACCGAACGGCACGGCATGAACATCGTCCCGGTCTTCTCCACGACCGGAAACAACATGCGGGCCATCCGGGAGTTCCTTTTTCAAAACGGCGCGCCGCTGGTCGACGCCGTGGTGTATCTCCAGTGGTTTTCGCTGAACACTTTTGCCGAGGCCGCCGGTGACGAATCCATACGGCTTCTCTCTGAACTCGGCGTGCCCGTGTTCGCCGGCACCCCCATGTTCGGCCGGGAAGTCGGCAAGTGGCGGGAGTGCGACCAGGGCCTGTCCCCGGTTGAAATCCTCACCACGGTCATTCTGCCGGAACTGGACGGCATGATCGAACCCGTGCCCACCTGCGGCCTGGAGGAATATGCGAGTCCGGCGGTCGGGGGCTCGGTGAAAAAGGTGGTGGAGATTCCGGACCGGGTGGAATACGTGGCCGGGCGAATCGCGCGGTGGGTGGAACTGGAGAAGAAGCCCAACGCGGACAAGCGGGTGGCCTTTCTGGTGTATGACAACCCTCCGGGCGAGGACAACCTGGGCAGCGCGGCGTACATCGACACGTTCGCCAGCCTGAAAAAGCTCTTCGCCATCATGTCGGAGCGGGGCTACACCGTGGAGAGCGTTCCCGAAGACCAGGGCCTGCACGAGCTTCTGCTATCGCGGCGGCTGGTGAACATGGCCCGGTGGGGGGGCGAGGAAACGGCCCTGCGGGAGGGAAAGAACCTCGCCCCGACGGAGTATCGCGAACTGCTGGCCCGCCTGCCTGCCGGGGAGGAGGTGGCGCCCGAGTGGGGCGAGCCGCCCGGGGACATCATGTGCCATGGCGGCCGCTTCCTTTTGCCCGCCGTGGAGTTCGGCAACGTGCTGTTGGGCCTTCAGCCCGCCCGGGGCTACCATGCGGACCCGGACAGGATCAGCCATGACAAGACGCTCCCGCCCCACCACCAGTACGTGGCCTTCTACCGCTGGCTGGAGGAGCACTGGCGGCCCGACTGCGTGGTCCACGTGGGCACCCACGGCACCCTGGAGTTTTTGAAGGGCAAGGAAGCGGGCATGAGCGATCGGTGTTTTCCCTCCGCCCTCCTCGGCTCGGTGCCCCACCTGTATTACTACCACGTTGTCAACGCTTCGGAGGCCACCATCGCCAAGCGTCGTAGCCTGGGCGTGCTGGTGAACTACAACTCTCCCTCGTTTACCGCCGGCGGGCTGTACGACGAGTACGAGTCCCTGGACCAGCTCATTTCCGAGTACGTGGAGGCAAGGACCCTCGAACCCGGCCGGGCCGAACGGCTCGCCACGCGCATCCTGGAGAAGGCCGCCGAGCTGCACCTCGCCCTGGACACCGTGGAAGAGGTCCAGGAGGAAATTTCCATGATGAAGCGGTCCATCATCCCCAAGGGCCTCCACGTCCTGGGGGACGGGATCGCCGAAGCGGACCGCCTGGACTTCGCCACGTTCTTCCTGCGCTACGACCGGGGCGAGGTACCGTCCCTGCACCGCCTGCTGGTGGAGCGGCAAGGCGCGTCCTACGAGGACCTGCTGTGCCCGGGGAAGGCCAGGGCCCCCGTGGACGCGGGGCTTCTCGAAACCGTGGAGGCCGACGTGCGGGCCGTGGTGGAACGGGCGTGGACGGACGGCGCGCTTCCCCAGGGCGAGCCGGAGCGCACGGCGGTGGCCAACGCCGTGGCCGCCGCGAGGAACCTGGACGGGGAGCTGGAAATCACGAATTTTTTTGAGGGCCTTGACGGGCGCTACGTCCCTCCCGGCCTCGGCGGCGATCCCCTGCGCAATCCGGAGGTCCTGCCCACGGGGCGGAACTCGTACCAGTTCGACCCGCGTCTGGTGCCCTCGGAGGAAGCCTGCCGGCGCGGCGCGGAGATCGCGGAGAACACCCTGGCCCACTACAAGGCGCTCCACGGGGAGTACCCCAACAGCACGGCCGTGATCCTCTGGGGTTTCGAAACCACCAAGACCCGGGGCGAGACCGTGGGCCAGGTGCTGGCCTACCTGGGTGTCCGCGTGGTCCAGGGATCGAACCCGTATCACAAGAAGATCGAGGCCATTCCCCTCGGGGAGTTGGGCCGCCCCCGGGTGGACTGTCTGGTGCAGATCTGCGGGTTCTTCCGCGACATGTTCCCCAACGTTCTGGACATGATGAACCGCGCGTTCGCTCTGGTATCCGACCTGGACGAACCGGAGGAGATGAATTTCGTCCGAAAGAACACCGGGGCCTTGCGGCGGGACCTGGACGGCACGGTGGAGCCGGACCTTCTGGAGAAGATCGCCAGGGGACGCATCTTCGGCCCCCGCGCCGGGGAGTACGGCACCCGTACCATACATCTCATCGAAACCGGTGCATGGAAGAGCGAGGAGGAGATCGCCGAGTTGTTCACCTCCACCATGAGCCACCTCTACGCGGACAACGTGCATGGCGAGCGGCACCTGGGGGCCTACAGGAAGCGCCTTTCCGGGGTGGAACTGGTGAGCCAGGTCCGGGACACCCACGAGTACGAGATCATGGACCTGGACCACTACTACGAGTTCTTCGGCGGCCTCTCCCGCACCGTGGAATCCGTGCGCGGCAAGGCACCGGCCATGCTCATCACGGACACCACCAAGGAGGTGATCCGCACGGAGACGGTGGGCGAATCCCTCAACCGGGGCATCCGGACCCGCCTGCTCAACCCGAAGTGGATCGACGCCCTGCTGGAGCACGACTACCACGGGGCCCAGAAGATCGGGGACCGGGTGGAATACCTCGTCGGTTTCGCGGCCACCACCCATGCCGTGGAGAACTGGGTCTGGTCCGCCGTCACCGAACGCTACGTGGCGGACGAGGAGATGTTCCGCCGGATGGGGGAAAACAACCGCTTCGCCACCGAGGAGATCATCAAGCGCCTGTTGGAGGCCGAGCACCGGGGCTACTGGCGGGCCACGGACGAGGAAAAGCAACTGCTTCGGGACCGGTACATGGAACTCGAAGGCCAGATCGAGGAGGGACTGGAATGACGGACGACGCGCGGGGCATGGCGGATGAAATGGAAACTCCACCCTTGGAAACGGAAGCCTCGGGGACGGCCGCGCCGGCCCGGGGATACTGGCAGACAAGGGAGTACGTGTTCGCGGCCATGATTTCGGCGGCGCTGCTCGTGGTGGCCAGCGTGGTCATCCCGTTCACCCTGCCGCTCAGGATTCCGGGACTGGCCAACGCGGTGAACGGCCTGTTCGGCTCCTTCTTCGTGGTAATCGGCCTGGCGCGGCTCCGAAAACCCGGGGCGCTTTTGCTCATTACGGGAATCTACGCGCTGATCTGCCTGATGATCTCTCCGCTCATCTTCGGGTTCATCCTGTTCGGGGGTGTTTTCGGGGAAATCGTCTGCACTCTCGTGTTTCGCGGTTACAGGGGCACGGTGGCGCCGGTGGTGGGGGCGCTCCTCTATGAAATGGGCATGTTCCCGGCGGCCATGCTTCTGTCCGTTTTCTTTTTGCCGGAGCGGTATACCGAGATCGCCTGGTGGGTCTTTTTGGTGGCCGAGGCCGCCATCTTCACCACGTCCCTGGCCGGGGCGCTTTTGGGGATCAAGGTGGCCCGGGAGCTTGCCCGCGCGGGCAAGCTGCGGCTGGAGGCCGACTCGTGATCGGAGGCTTTTCATCGGACGGGGACACGCCGGTGCACCGGCTGCACCCCTTTTCCAAGATGCTCGTGGGCGCGGGGTTCACCGTGTTCAGTCTGTTGCTCATGAACCCGGTGGCCCTTGGGTTGCTCCTGGCCTTCCTGCTCGTGGCCGCCGTGCTGGCGCGCGTTCGCATTTCCGGCCGCCGCGTTTTTGGGCTTCTGGTGTTCTTCACCGTGTTCGGCGCCGTCAATTTCTGGGCCAGCGACGATCCGTCCCACGCGGTGGCGTACTGCCTGCGGCTGGGCGTGTTCATGGCGGCGATCCCCACCACGGCGGCGACGACGGCGCCCCAGGACATGGCCCGGGCGCTGACCCGGTTGAGGCTGCCCGGGGGCGTGGTGGTAAGCCTGCTCCTGGTATGGAGGTTCTTCCCGGTGCTTGCGGCGGAAGCCCGGGAGATGCGGCAGGCCGCCGTGCTCCGGGGGGAAGCCGGAGGAGTCGGGGTGGCGCGCATGTACAGGGGATTTCTCGTGCCGCTCGCCTTTTCGGTGGTTGAATACGCGGACCGGATTTCACTGGCCCTGGAGGTGCGGGGGTTCTGTCCGGACGCGCGGCGCACCTGCCACGCCATGCCGCGCTTCGGCAAGGGTGATCTCATGTACGGGGCCGCCGCGGTGCTGGTGTGCGTCCTGGCCGGTGTCCTGCAATGGGGAGGCTTGGGATGATCCATGCGGACAATCTGAGTTTTCGCTACCCGGGCCAGGACTGCGAGGCGCTTGTCGGTCTCTCCCTGGCAACCCGGCCGGGGGAGGTGTGCCTTGTATCCGGGCCCACGGGTTGTGGCAAGTCCACCCTGGGGCTGGCCTGTTGCGGCGCGATCCCCCACGTGATCCCGGGCCGCCGTTCAGGAGGGCTCATGGTCAACAGCCGTGATCCGGGCTCGCGGCCCATGCGGGACACCTCCCGAGACCTGGGTTTCCTTCTGCAGAACGTGGAAACCATGATCTTCACGGACCGGGTGGAGCAGGAGGTGGCTTTCGGGCTGGAGAACTTCGGGGTGCCGCCGAAGGATATGGACGAACTGATCGACCGGGCCCTTTCCCTGGTTGGCGCGTCGCACATGAGGGGCCGTATGCTTGCCACCCTGTCAGCCGGGGAACGGCAACGGGTGCTTCTGGCCGCGCTGCTCGCCCTAGACCAGCGCGTGCTGGTGCTGGACGAACCCTTGGCGTTCCTGGACCGCCAGGCCCAGGGCGCGCTTTTGTCCCTGCTTGGCGAACTCGCCAAAGCCGGAAGGTGCGTGGTGGTTTTCGAACACCGCCGGGACGTGGTCCGCCCGGCGGCTTCCCGTGAAATCTACCTGCGCGGCGGTTGCGTGGCCGATGCCGCGCCCGATGCCCTGGCCGCCTTTCCGGTCATGCAGGACGCGAATCCGGGCGAAACCGTGCTGGCCTTTGACGGCGTGTCCCTTGCCTGGCCCGGGCAGGAAAACAGCCTGGTCAGCGGCCTGTCTTTTGCCGTTCGCGCGGGCGAAAGCGTGGCGCTCCTGGGGGACAACGGGAGCGGCAAGACCACCCTGCTGCGCATGGCCATGGGCCTGCTTCGGCCCACCGGCGGAAGCATCTCCACCTGTGGACTGTCACCGACGAGGGAGAAGCCCGCCGTGATCGCCCGGCGGGCCGCGCTGTTGTTCCAGCAACCCGACCACCAGTTGTACCTGACCACGGTGGCGGACGAAGCCGGGCGGCGAAACGGCTGTCCGGACACGGCGGCGAAGGAACTGGCCCGCATGGGACTGGCGGACCTGGCGCAACGGCACCCCCGGTCCCTGTCCATGGGCCAGAAGCGAAGGCTCACCATTGCCGCAGCCCTGGCCCGCAAGCCGGACATCCTGCTGCTGGACGAGCCGTCCGTGGGCCAGGATGACCAGAGCCTGGCCCTGGTGCTGGCGCGGCTTTCCGAATACGTGGCCGAAGGCGGGGCGATCCTGGCGACCACCCACGACGCCCGGGTGGCGAAGGCCCTGGCGCACCGGTCCGTGGTGCTGGAGAAGCCCGGCGGCTGACGCGGGCCTCACGTAGGGGCGCGCCTTCGTGGATGCCCATTCAAGTGATGCGGGCGGACACGAAATCCACACACGCGGCCTTCGCGGTCGGGCGGCGAGGTGCGCCCACATCTCAAGAAATGTACCAAATCATGACAACACGACGCAGGAAGCGCCGGAAGGAGCTGAAACGAAACAAAAATCAACTTGGGGTCAGGATGCCAGGAAGGCCCGAGGGATGGCGAAGCACACCCCGCCCCGACTTGCGAGTGAAAGGTTAACCCCATGCAGCGGAAATTGTACATCCTGTTGGCCCTGTTGCTGGCCGCGTCCATGGCCGCGGTGCCGAATGTCCTGGCGGAGGAGGAGGAGTCGGAGCGGCTGGACCCCGTGGTGGTGACCGCCACCAAGACCCCAAAAAGCCTCGAGAACGTGCCGGCGGTGGTGACCATCATCGGCCCGGAGGAGATCGAGGCCACGCCCGCGCGCACCGTGGGCGACCTGCTCGCGGACCTGCCCGGCGTGTATCCGTATGAACCCCAGGGCTCCGGGCTTGTCACGCCGCAGTCCGTGAACATGCGCGGCATCGGCTTCCCGGGGCATACCCTGATCCTCCTGGACGGACAGAAGATCAACACCCCCTTCACCGATTACGCCTATCTCACCACGATACCCGTCCGGGCGGTGGCGCGGGTGGAAGTCATCCGCGGCCCGTTTTCCGCCCTGTACGGCTCTTCCGCCGGCGGAGGCATCATCAACATCATCACCAGGGACGGCGGCGGCAAGACCTGGGTGGAGCCCTGGGCGAAAGCCGGGGACTTCGGCCGCCGGGGGTATGGCCTGGACGCGGGAATCGACCTTGGCAGGTTCTCCCTGGGCATGTTTTTTGACTACATGGATGTGGACAATTACCTGTTGTACGACGACAAGGGCGTGGACGACCGGAACCGGGACTATGAGCATTGCCGCTTTCATGGCAAGCTCACCGGGACCCTGGGGGACTCCACCAACGTGAGCCTGTCCGGAGGCGTGGCGGACGGTGACACCGGCTCGGGCATCGGCGATCAGTTCGACACGGAGAATTACCAGGACGTGAGCCACCCGTACGTGAACCTCCAGGTGGAGAGCTTTCTCTCCGACGAATGGGAGCTGCGCTGGCAGGCCGACTGGTTCCGCAGCGATCACAAGTACCACGGGGAAACCCTCACGCAGGTCAACTTCGTCAATGTGGGCCCCCCGCCTCCGGCGCCGCCCGTGATGGTGCCGCAATTCACCTATGAACAGAGCATGAACGACACGGTGGCGGACCGTTACCACACGGACCTGAATGCCAGCTACACGTTTTTGCCCGGGCACATCGCGACGGCCGGCGTGGAACTGGTTCACACCACGGCGGAGAAGCGGATTGTAGGCGAGGCCACGGGGGAGCTGCTGGACGTGCAGGGGCGTACCGGCACGGTCACGGACGAGGACGAGACCACGTTCTCCCTCTATGCCCAGTACGACGTGACGTTCCTGGAGGATTTCGAGCTGGTCCTTGGCGGCCGGTTCGACGACTACGAGACCTACGGCAGCGAGTTCTCGCCCAAGGCCACCTTCCGCTGGCACTACGCGGAGGGCGGAAACCTCAAGCTGTCCGCGGGCCAGGGCTTCAAGGCGCCCAACCTGAACCAGCTCTACTCCGTGCCCTGGTCCATCGCCCCGTTCATCGTCTACCAGGGCAATCCGGACCTGGACGCGGAAACCCTCTGGTCCTATGAAGTGTCGCTTGAACAACGGCTGCTGGACAACAGGCTGTTTTTCCGCGTGTCCCCTTATTATTCCAAGGCGGACGATTTCATAACGAGCGTCCGCGAGCCCGACGCCAACAATCCCGGCGGGCAGATCATGTTCCCGGACAACGTGGACGAGGTGGAGATCAGGGGCGTGGACGTCGAGGCCGCCCTGGAGGTGCTGCGGGGGCTTACCCTGTACACCAACTACAACTATAACGACACCCGGGATGAGCGGACGGACACGGTGCTGAATGGCTACCCCCACAACAGCGCGGCCCTGGGCGCCCGGTTCAACCAGGAAGCAGGCGCGGGCTTCCGTTTGTTCGGTTCGTACAATGCCCGCTACCGGGGCGAATGGCGGACGGAAAGCTGGGGCAATCCGCCCGCGGTGGAAGACGTGGGCGACTACTGGTACCATACCGCGGCGCTGGGCGCCTCCTGGCGCGAAATGGTGACCCTGTCCGTGGACGTGTTCAACCTGTACAACGACCGCACGAAGACGGACATCGACCGCTACCTGCCGGAAAGGAGCTACCTTACGGAACTGTCCTTCAGGTACGAGTTCTGATGCAGGCGTAAGGATGAAAATAGGCCGCCGTTCCTTTTCGGGACGGCGGCTGCCCCTGCATTGACATCTCTCCGAAGGAGGCCTAGTTTCTTCCTGTAATCGTATACTCGAATCGGAAAGGGAGGCAGGTTATGGACAAGAAACACAGGCATGAGCACAGGCACGAACACACGCACCACCACACCCACGAGCACGAGCATGACGGGGAGGCGCATACCCACGAACACGCCCATGTGCACGAGCACGAGCATGCTCACCAGCATTCCCACGAAACAGGCGAGGCAAAACACGACCACGCCCCGGGCGCGCACGAGGGGCACGAGCACACGCACCCGGAGCACGACAAGGAGCCCCACGACCACGACCATTGATCGTGCGACGGGGCTGACATGAAACATCCGGCAGGGGGTCACGCCAGCTCGAACACCACGGCGATTTCCACCGGAACGGGCCCTTTGAACAGGTGGTCCGGCGGCCGGGACAAGGGCGCCGACCGGCGAACGGCGTCCATGGCCGCGTCGTCCAGGGGGCCGAATCCCGAGGACCTCACCACCACCACACCGGAAACCGCCCCGTCGGGGAAAATGGTGAACCGCAGGACCACCCGGCCCTCGATTCCCCGGTGCATGGCCACCCGGGGATACTGCTTGCGGCTTTCGATGCGCATGCGGACCGTGTCAAAATAGTCCTGCCGTGTGCCCGTGGGAGCAGGGGCGGGCGCGGGGGACGGGGCGAGGTCTCCGGGCTGGAATCCTGCGACTTGCAAAGCCGGGGCATCCAGCGCTTCCGGCGCTTTGGACAGGCTGGTGGGGACATCCAGGACTGAAGTCTTTGGCGACTCGGCTGGACTCGGTGGCGGCATGTGAGCGGGAACAGGACGCGCCACGATGTGTTCGGGCTCCGCCAACGGTACAATCTCGCGTGGTCGCGGTCTGGGCCGGGGGATGTTTCGCCGCGCGGCCCGCGCCTCCTGCCGCAGATCCAGTTCAATATACGAGGCGGCCTCGGATTCGTACAGGCCGGCGATGCGCTCGTACACGAACACATGGGCCATCGCGGCCACCAGAACCATGGCCCAGAGCAGTCCGTTTACGCCCCTGTTGCGTTCCCTCGCCACTCGGTATCCCTCAATAATCCTTCTCCGTCGCAAGGCACAGGCTCGTCGCGCCGGCTGCCTTGGCAACGTCCATGACCGCCACCGCCTTGTTCAACACCACGATCCTGTCCGCCTTCACCACCACCGGCCGGTCCCGGTTCGACGCGAGTTGATCCTTCAGGCGGTCGAACAACTCGCTCAAGGCGACCTCTTCGTTCTCCAGAAACGCCCGACCCTGGCTGTCGACGTACACCGTGATCTCCGCCCTGTTCTGGGGCCTTGACGCCTGCGCCTGGGGCAGGTTCACGTCGATGCCCTCGTCCACCATGAAATTCGTGGTGAGAAGGAAGTAGATGAGCAGGAGGAAAACGATGTCGATGAGCGACGTGAGGGGGACCTGCACCTGGTAGCGCGGCCGGTGTTTTCGGTGTACCAGCATCAGTTCATCCTCCGGTGCCGGGCCAGGGCCTTGAGGAACCGCACCGAACCGTTCTGGAGGCGCGCCTCGTATTGGTCCACGCGGCCCGCGAGGTAGCTGTGGGCCACCATGGCGGGGAGGGCCACGGCCAGGCCCAGGGCCGTTGTGAGCATGGCCTCCCAGATGCCGCCGGCCAGGACCGCCGCGTTGACCCTGCCTCCCATCTGCTGGATCACCATGAACGCCTTGATCATGCCGATCACGGTGCCGAGCAGGCCCAGGATGGGGGTGATGTTCCCGATGGTGGCCAGCGCCTGCAGGTACCGGGACAGATCGCGCACCTCCTGCTCCGTGGCGTGCACCACCACGGTCTCGAGGGTCTCCCGGTCCTCCCGCATGACGCCCATGGCCGCAGCCAGGATGCGGCCCATGGGGGACCGGCTGTTTTCGGCAGCCGCAAGAGCGCCGGATATGTCTCCCTGGTGGATGTGCTCCTCCACCCGGCCCGCTACGTTCCTGCCCCGCCGCCACAAGAGCGCGAAGCGGATCACCCGCTCGGCGAAGATTCCCAGCACCAGGACCGAGCAAAGCAGAATGGGGATCACCAGGACCCCGCCCTTGGACAGAAATTCCATCGCGTCATCCCTCCGTCATTCGGTGTCTCCGGGGGCCTCTTCGATATCCGGGGTACCGTCGAAATCCAGGTCCCGGCGCACAAGCACCAGTGCCTCGGCTTCGTCATAGGTCTCCCACAGGTCCGGAGCGCCGTCGCCGTTTGTGTCTTCGGATACAGACACGAGGCGTTCGTCCTCGTAGAAGAACCATTCCTCCGGCTCGCCGTCGCCGTCGGTGTCCCGCTCCGCCCGCACGGCCCGTTCCTCCTCGTCATAACGCCATACGAGGGAGAGCCCGCCGCCGGGTGACTCCGCCTCCCTGGACAGCACGAGGCGGCCTTCCGGCGAGTATTCCTCCACCAGTTCCGGCGTCCCGTCCGAATCCTCGTCCACGACCTTTTCCCGCAACACGCCACCCCGGTAGCGATGCCGGTCCTCCGGGTTGCCGTCGCCGTCGGCGTCCACCTCGATCACGCTGTCCCAGCCGTCCTTTTCGGCGTATTCCACGGTTTCGAACCGGCCGTCGCCGTCCGTGTCCTGCTCGGCGCGGGCTCGCTCACCCTGCTCGTAGAACACCCGCAGGTCGGGCTGTCCGTCGCCGTTCCGGTCCTTTTCCATGCGCGCGACCTGTCCGTCCTGGAAATCCTGCCAGGTGTCGAGCCGCCCGTCTCCGTCCGTATCGGCAACGATGCGGAACACCACGCCGTTGCCGTCGTACAGCGTTTCCTCCTCGGGCCTGCCGTCCCCGTTGCGGTCCACCACGGAACGCGCGGGCCTGCCCTCCTTGTACGTGGTTACCGTCTCCATCCGCCTGTCGCCGTCCGCGTCTTCCTCCACCCGAGTGAGGGCGCCGTCCCTATACTCCCGGATTCGGTCCGCGCGGCCGTCACCGTCGGTATCTTCCCGGACCGTCTTCGGCCGCCCCGAAGGGTCGAACGCGGTGAAACGGTCCATCGTGCCATCGACATCGGTGTCCTCTTCCCGGGAGACCGGATTGGCGTTTTCCAGGCGGAGGATGCTGTCCCATGTTCCGTCGTAATTGCCGTCCCGCAACTCTTTCTCGGGTTGGCCGCCGGAGTACATGGTCACCACGTCGGCCGCGCCGTCGCCGTTTCGGTCCTGCTCCCGCCGGGCCGGTTCCCCGTCCTTGTACCACCGAGTGTCCTCGAACACCCCGTCACCGTCAGCATCGTGCCGGCTCGTCTCCGGGTTTCCCGCTATGTCGTACCGAATCTCCTCGTCCACTTTGCCGTCACCGCTTTTGTCCCTGCGCTGCAGAACAGGTCTTCCGTCCTTCCATTCCTGCCAGATGTTCGGGCTGCCGTCCCCGTCGGTGTCCCTTCGCACCTCTATAAGGTCGCCTTCGGAGTACAGGTGCACGGTGTCCAGCGTTTCGTCCCCGTCCGCGTCGGTTTCCGCTCGCACCGGCTGTTCGTCAGGCCCGAATTCGACAACCTTCACCACGACGCCGCCGGGTGAGGTCTTCTCGTGCCGCACGCGTCTGCCATCGGCCATGTGGTCCGTGAGTTCGAAATGCCTGTCCCCGTCCGTGTCCCGCCGAACGCGGCAGAGTGCGCCCTTGTCGTATTCCTGCTGCGTGTCCATGCGGCCGTCGCCGTCGGTGTCCACCTCGAGCATGCGTATCTCGTCCCGGCCTCGGATGTGCGCTACCTGGTCCACCCGTCCGTCGCCGTCCGTGTCCCGCTCCACCCTGCGCAACTCGCCTGCAAAAGAGGCTGAAGAGCACAGAACCAAGGACAGGAGGAACAACACTAATAGGCACATGCCCCCCAAGGATAGCCGACGTATGCCGATCCATGGTGGCTGAGGGTCCAGCCCCGACGATTTGGCGGATGGTTTCATCGCGTCCACAAAAAAAAAGCCACGAGGTGAAGCGGACGGATGTCCTCCGTCCCGACCTTCGTGGCTTGGTTTCGCTATTTTCGGTGCGTATGGGCCTGACTTTTCGGCCACGTCCTCGTCACGCCTTCCAGGCGCGGTTTATTTGTCCTGATTACCGGATTCCCGGTTTCCTGTCAAGTGTCAATGGACGCCAGATTTACGATCTTAGCAGCCTGTTGAAAAACGCGATCTGCGGCGTTGCGCTTCATTTCTCGTCAAC
>JBKHBM010000164.1:0-8289 GCA_046542385.1 Desulfatibacillaceae bacterium
AGTACGCCAACCTCCTCGGAATTCGCGCGCCTTGCATCTCATCGTTTTTGAACAGGCTGCCAAATTCGGGTTTTTCAACGTCCTGCCAACCGCTTTCAGCGCTCCCGCGGCGCGGGGCCGGCCAACCGGCGGCTATCTGACTGCGAAAATCAGGCGATCGCGGAGTGTGGCGCAGGGCGTGCCGTATTTTCAGGTATTTGGGAAAAAAGTGGTCCGTTTTTGTTGAAATCTGATGATTCCCAGCTTGACAGTATTTTCCAGGACTGCTATCACCCTTTACACATTTTGTAAAGGAATATGATTCAATCATGAAACAGGATTTTTCAGGGGACACGCGACGAATACACAACGGCATTGACACCAATATGGTGTTCCCCTGTCGTTTCCGATGTCGGCGCGGAATGTCCGCCTCCTGGCCTGATCGGAATTCATAGAAAAAATTCTTAAAAACGTTGTCTTTTCTTCCCGGCGTCCTGGCCGCTGTCCTGGCCGTCGGGGTCGGGCGATCAGGTTGGAAAGTTCCAAATGGTTTTGCCACGCGGCACCTACATGAGCCCGTCCCGCCTGGAAAAAGGTTACGCCGGGAGAGCCTTCGGGGATGGGGTGCATTCCGGCGGCCGCCGTGACACGCCGTCCCGGGAACCGGAAGCCGTTTCCAGGGTACTGTTTGGCGAATGGGGGCGAAAAGCCGCTGGAATCCTGGAGGGATTCTCCCTGTGGGTGGTGTACGGCGCGATCCTTGGCTGCCTGCTGCCATTGGGGATGACCGCGGGGTGGGCGTCCGTGCTCTTGCAGATCGCCGCATTCCTTGCCGCCGGGGCCCTCTTGGTTTCCCGGCTGATGCACGGCCTGCCCGGCATTCCGGACAGCCCTCTGGCCGCGCCGCTGGCCGCACTGGTTGCCCTGTGCCTGGCGGCAACGGCCCTCAGCGTGCAGAAGACGGTCAGCGCAAGGGCGTTCGTGCTCCTGGCCGCCTACATCTGCCTGTACCTTATTGTACTGTACCACGTGCGCGGGCAGACGGAATTGAAGAGGGTGGCGGTCGTGGCCGCGTCGGTGGGGGTTTTTCTGGGGGTTTTCGGCCTGTTCAAGTACGCGGGCGTGAATCCCTTTTCCTGGTGGGACTACTCCGGGTTCTCCGCGGAAATCAGGGGGCGGAACTTCGGAACGTCCGACACCCGGCTGGCGTCCACGTTTCGCAACGCGGACCATTTCGCCGCGTTTCTGTCCATGAGCCTGCCCCTGGGTCTGGGCGTGGCCATGTCCCTCAGGACCCGGCTGCATCGCACGCTGTTGTCTGGCGGCCTGCTGCTCACCTGCGGGGCATTGATCCTCACGCTGTCCCGAGGGGCATGGCTGGCAGCCCTGGCGGCACTGTGCTTCATGATCGTCTACCTGTCCGGCGGGCGCACGGCCGGGCCGAACCGGTCCCTGAAGATAGCGGCCGGCGCTTTGGCCGCGGCCTGCCTCGTGGGGCTGACCAGCTGGGCCAGCGTGGACCGCTTTGAAACCCTGTACGACGTTGGCGGGGAAAGCAGTTTCACCAGCCGGGTACAAACATGGAAGGACACGGCGGCCATGATCGCGGACAGGCCGGTTTTCGGCCACGGTCCGGGTACCTATGCCCTGGTGTTTCCCCGGTACCAGGGACCTGTGCGCGGCGGAACCTTCGCGGAAGCGCACAATGAGTATTTGCAGTTCGCGGCCGAGGCGGGCCTGCCCGTACTGGCGGTCATTGCCTGGATGCTGGTGGTCGGCGGCAGGGAGGCCATGCGCAAGCGGCGCCATCCCGGCACCTGGGCACGCAACCTGACCGCGGGCGCGGCCACCGGACTCGTGGCCATAACCATACACAACGTCGCTGATTTCAACTTGCACGTTCCCGCGAACTGCGTCATGCTGGTGGTGCTGGCGGCCATACTGACGCGGCCGACCCGGCACCGGGAACGCAAACCCGGAGCCAACCAATCGTCCGGCAGGAGGCTCGGATAATCCATGCAGACCCGCAACGGACAAAACAACGGGGCCGAGGCCCGCAACGGCGCGATGGAGGAGCGCGAACGCCTGTTCTCCCAGCTGGAGGAACAGGACGTCATCCGGCTGTCCGACATCTACCACGTGTTGCGCAAGCACCGGCTACTGGTTATCGCCTGCGTGGTCGCCACCGTGTTCCTGGTGGCCGTGTTCACCTTCACCTCGCCCCCGGTATATCGCTCGACGGCAACCCTGGCCATCGAAAAGCCACCCGCTTCGCCGCTCACCGGAGAACGCATGGAGTATGAAAGCGGCGCTTCGGAAGCCAGGACGTTCAACACACATTTCAAAATCGTCACCTCGCGTCCCGTGCTGGAACGGGTGGTTCATCAAAACGAAAGTTATTTCGCGGATGTTCTGCCTTCCCGCCAGGGCCCTCCCTGGCAGGTGGCCATGGCCAGGATCACCTCCACGGTGTCATCGTTGTTCAGCACCGCCGAAAGTACGGCTGACACCGGGCAGTCCCTGGAAGACGCCGTTTCAAGGCGAATCGGAGCCCTGCGCAACAAGGTTTCCGTCCAGCAGGTGCCTGAAACGCGCCTTCTGAATCTGTACGTGGAGGACCAGCATCCGCAATGGGCCAGGAAGCTGGCCAACGATATCGCCGACAGCTTCATGCGGTTCAACTCGGAGAACAAGCTCTCCGCCCAGAAGCAGAGCCTGGCCTGGATGACGGAACAGTCCTACGGGATCAAGAAGAAACTGGAGGACGCGGAAAAGCGGTTCATGGCCTTCAAACAGGACCAGGGCGTGTTCTCCATCGAGGGCAAGCAGCAGATCATCAGCCAGAAGATCACCGACTTCAACGACGCGTATCTCGAGGCCCGCAACAGGCGGCTGGCCCTGGACGCGGAGCTGGAGGAGCTGAACCGGGCCATGAATTCGGGCGGGGAATTGCTCGAGATCCGGCAGGTGCTGGACAGCCAGGTGGCGGAAACCCTGTTCGCCAAGCTCATCGATCTCAAAATCACCCAGTCCGCGCTTTCGGAAACCTACAAGCCCAAGCATCCCAAAATGGTGGAGCTGAGGACCAACATCAGGGACACGGAGGCCAGCCTTCGCAAGGAGATCTCCCGGATCCTGGAGAACCTCAGGTCCGAGCGCAGCATCCTGTTGAACAAGGAGAAGATCCTGCAGGCCACGGTGGAGGATTTCCAGCAGGAGGCCATGGACACCAGCCAGAAGGAATTGCAGTACCGGATGCTGGAGAGGGATGTGGCCACGAACCAGAATCTGTACGACACGCTCATGGAAAAGTTGAAGGAAGTGGATCTCATCAGCGAGTCGGACGTTTCTCAGATCCGGTTGATCGAAGCAGCCAACACGCCCCTTGGGCCGGTAGGTCCCAAAAGGAAGCGCAATCTGCTGCTTGGTTGCATTTTGGGTCTGTTTCTGGGTGTGGGCCTTGCATTTGTCATGGAATGGTCGGACTCCACCTTCCATTCGGACGACGACCTCCAGGAGACACTGGGCCTTCCCGTACTGACCGTGGTGCCGGCGGCGGACATGCCCGAGGTGAACGGACAGCGGGTGCGGCGAAAGGAACACAGGGAATGATCCGCGTACGAAAGGCGAAAAACAATGCACGGCCCCTGGACGGCGCGCCGCTGGCCACGAAATACCCGGCCCGGTCCATGTACAGGGAGGCGTACCGGACCCTGCGCACGAACGTGGACCTGTCCTTTGTGAACCAGGGATACCGCAGCCTGCTGGTCACCAGCTCCGGCCAGGCCGAGGGCAAGACCATGACCGTTGCCAATTACGGGCACAGCCTGGCCGAGGCGGGCAAGTCCGTGCTCCTGGTGGACACGGACCTGCGGCGCCCTGCCCTGGCCAGGGTCATGGGCAACGGAAAGGTGCAGAAGTCCGGCGGGTTCACGGGCCTGTTGTCGGACATCATGCAGATGGAAATCGGCGAGGGCGAAATCGGACAGGCGTCCGTGGCGGACGTGCTCAAGCTGATCATCCTGCAGAGGGCCACGGGCCGGCTCATCCTCAAGGGCCCCATACGCCACCTCATGTTCACGTTCTCATCCGGACGGCTGGCGGACTGCCTGCAGCCCCGCGAGCCGCAACCCTCGGCCGGACAGACGGGGCCTGTCCAGGACGACGGGCAGGCCGCGGGCCACGTCTCGGGAAAGAGGACCGTGCTGGCCCGCCTGGAAGAGGGTTCCCTCAAGCGGGCTCGGGTGGACGAGGAAATGGACGACCTGGTGTTCGCCCCCCTGGCCGCGGCCCTCAAGATGACCCAGGGCAAATTCGCGTTCATCCCCGAAGAGGTGGAGGACCCGGACCAGCAGGGCGTGATCGGCATGGAGAACTTCCAGGGCAGGTTCCGCCAGATAACGGAAAACATGGGTCCGTTCCCGTACCTGGGTAAACTGTTGCGCTCCAAGGTCCTGTCCACAAAGACGCCCAACCTGCACGTGATGCCGCCCGGCGCGGTGCCGCCCAACCCGTCGGAGCTTTTGGCCGGCGAGGCCGCGCGGTTTGTCATGGAACTGATGAAACGCCAGTTCGACATCGTGATCTTCGACAGCCCGCCCATCCTGCCCGCTAGCGACGCCCTGTCCATCGCTCCGCTGGTGGACGGCATCCTGTTCGTGGTCAAGGAGGGCGAGTTGCCCAGAAAATCCGTGAAAAAGGCGGTGGAGCAGCTCCAGAAGTCCCGGAACAACATCGTGGGCGTGGTGTTCAACAACGTGGATACGAAGAATACCGCGTACCGGGATTACTACAACAAGTATTACTACGGGTATGGGGATTGATCCCTCCTGCCGGGAAGCCGCAGCGAGGACCATCCAAGGTCATCCGGACTGAAATCAAAGGATTAACGGGGTTGTGGGAACAGTAAGTCAATACGCTGTCGTCCAGTCGGACAACATCGGATCGGACGTCACCATACACGAGTTCGTGGTGATTCGGCCCGGCGCCGTGGTGGGCAACGGCGTGGTGATTCATCCCCACGTGGTCATCGAGGACGGGGTCATCATTGGCGACGGAGTGGAAATCTTTCCAGGAGCCTATGTGGGCAAGGTTCCCAAGGGCGCGGGGGCCCTGGCAAGGACCCCGGAATATGCGCCCAGGGTTACGATCGGCTCCAATTGTTCCATAGGCCCCCATGCGATCATCTACTATGACGTGGAGATAGGCGAAAACACCTTGATAGGGGATGGGGCGTCCATCCGTGAACAGTGTACAATCGGCAGTCGCAGCATTATAGGTCGATACACTTCTGTGCTGTACAATTGTCATATTGGCGGCAGGACCAAGATAATGGATTTGGTGGCCGTGACTGGTAATTGTCGCATAGGAAATGATGTGTTCGTGGCCATGCATGTAGTCATGACTAATGATAATTCCATGGGACGAGAGAAGTATGACAGTGAAAGAGTCAAGGGGCCAACCATTCACGATGGTGCCGTGATAGGCGCTGGGGCTACCTTGTTGCCGGACATTGAGATAGGAAAAGGGGCTGTGGTTGGCGCAGGTTCCGTTGTTACCCGTGACGTTCACGCTGAGGCGACAGTAATGGGCGTTCCTGCCAGGGAAGTCGAAAAATTCTGACTTTCGGATCGTGACACCAGATCTGAATCACCAAGGCAAAATATGTGAGACCTACATGGATATAAGCCGCTGCAAAATAATTGATTTGCCCATGATACCCGACAATCGGGGCAATCTTACATTTATTGAAACAAAAAAGCACATACCCTTCGGGATCGAGCGCGTGTACTACCTGTACGACGTTCCCGGCGGAGCGGAACGGGGAGGGCATGCCCACAAGGAGTTGCACCAGTTGATCATCGCCATGTCGGGAAGCTTTGACGTGATTCTCGACGACGGGCGCACACGGGAAAGATGCCACCTCAACCGGTCCTATTACGGGTTGTACATTTGCCCAATGATCTGGAGGGAACTGGACAATTTTTCGTCCGGTTCGGTCTGCCTGGTCCTGGCGTCCAACGTGTACGACGAATCAGACTACTACCGGGACTATGACGAGTATGTCGCGGCATTGGGGGCCCATGGACCGCATCCCGTTTCTTGACCTGAAAACGCCCTGCGTTGAATTGTGGGACGAACTGACGCGGGCCTTTTTCCGGGTGGTCGAGTCGGGTTGGTTCATACTGGGGCCGGAGGTGGAAGCCTTCGAGGCGGAGTTCGCCGCGTATTGCCAAACCCGTTTTTGCGTGGGGGTGGGCAACGGCCTGGATGCCCTGCACCTGATACTGCGTGCATACGGCATAGGGGCCGGGGATGAGGTGATTGTTCCGGCCAACACGTACATCGCCACGTGGCTCGCTGTATCCCATGCCGGGGCCACCCCGGTGCCGGTGGAGCCGGACGAGGTCACCAGGAACCTGGACCCGGAACTGCTTGAAGCGGCCATAACCCGGCGCACAAAAGCCGTCATGCCCGTTCACCTGTATGGGACGCCGGCGGACATGGACCCCATTTGTGGAATCGCCCGACGGCACGGACTGAAGGTGGTGGAGGACGCGGCCCAGGCCCACGGGGCCCGATACAAGGGAGCACGGGCGGGCGGACTGGGCGACGCGGCGGGCTTCAGTTTCTATCCGGGCAAAAATCTCGGCGCGCTGGGAGACGGGGGTGCGGTGGTGACCAACGACCCGGATCTGGCGCACAGGGTGAGAATTTTGCGGAACTATGGTTCAGAGGTCAAATACCACAACAAGGTAAAAGGGTACAACTCCCGCTTGGACGAATTGCAGGCGGCATTGCTGCGGGTCCGCCTGGCCTGCCTGGATGAGTGGAACGCAAGGCGCACCACCGTGGCTCAAAAATACGCGCAGGAACTGGCCGGGATACCGGGGCTGTCCCTGCCGGAGGTCCCGGAATGGTCTGAACCGGTGTGGCATTTGTACGTGGTCCGGCATCCGGACCGGGAGACATTGCGCCAACGCCTGGAAGCCGCCGGGATTGGCACACTTGTGCATTATCCGGTGCCGCCGCACCGCAGCGAGGCCTACGCCAGGGAGTGTGAAGGTCTGCAATTTCCGGTTACGGACAGGCTGGCGGATACCGTGCTTAGCCTGCCCATGGGGCCGCACCTGACCAGGGAGCAGCAGGGCCGGGTCATTTCGGCGATCCGGGAGGCGGCATGACGACGCAGGCGGCCTCGGCCACGGAAAGCGCCCGCGCCAGTTACCGCGGGGTGCTCAAGTCCACGTCCCTGATGGGCGGGGCCTCGTTCATCCAGATTCTCATCCGGATGATCCGGGTCAAGTTCGTGGCCGTTCTTCTGGGGACGTCCGGCGTGGGTTTGGCCGGGATGTACGGCCAGATCATCAATCTGGCCACCACGGCATCGGGGATGGGCCTGCAGGGCAGCGGCGTGAAGCACGTTGCCGAATCCGTGGGCACGGGAGATGCTGAACAGGTCGCGCGAACCGCCATTGCCCTGAAACGGCTGGTGTGGGTGACCGGCGCACTGGGCATGCTGGTCCTGGTCGTATTCAGCCGGCCCATTTCCGTGGCCACCTTCGGGACACCGGAATACACGGTGCCGGTGGCCATTCTGGGCGTGGTGGTGTTTTTGACGGCCATAACCACCGGGTACGCCAGCATACTGCGCGGTCACAGGCGGATAGCGGAGATTGCCCGGATCCAGGTGTTGGGCGCGGTAGCTGGTACCGTGATCAGCATCCCCTGCTACTACCTGTGGGGGCTTCATGGCATCCTGGTCGCCCTGGTGCTCGGCGCGCTCGTCATGCTGGGAATCAACTGGTGGCGCGCCCGCCGGGTGCCCATACAGAACATCCATCTGTCCTGGAAGGATACCCTGGCCGAAGGGCGGGGGATGATGAGTCTGGGTGTCGGCCTCATGGGCGCGGCCTTGTGCGGGGTGGTGGCCAACTACCTGATACGGGTGATTCTGATTCGGCGTTTTGACCTGTCGGATGTCGGTGTTTACCAGGCGGCGTTCAACCTGTCCGGCGTCCTGGTTGCGTTTGTGCTCGGCGCCATGGCGGCTGATTACTTTCCGCGGCTGTCCGCGGTGGCGTCTGACAATGACGAGGTTTCCCGGGTTGTCAGGGAACAGGCCGAAATCGCGGTGACCCTCGCGTTACCGGGTCTCGTGGCCATGATGATTTTTGCCCCGGTCATCATCAACGTCTTCTATGCCGAGGAGTTTTTGGAAGCGGTTCCGATTCTCCGGTGGTGCGTGTTCGGCGTCCTTGGGCGGGTCTTGTCCTGGCCCCTGGGGTTCGTCATTCTGGCAAAAGGGAA
>JBKHBM010000165.1:0-8254 GCA_046542385.1 Desulfatibacillaceae bacterium
TGACGAGAAATGAAGCGCAACGCCGCAGATCGCGTTTTTCAACAGGCTGTTATTGGAAACGGAGCCTGGGCACCCAAAGCGAAAAGGGGGACCGCTGGGTCGTGCGCATATTCTCCCTGAGGCCCGCCTGCCGCCTGCGCGGCATCCCCGCCTATCCACAACTGGTCCAGGCCATCTCAGACTACCTCAAAGCCCAACCCACCGACGTTGCCTGGGTGGCGGATTTGGGGTAGATACCCCCTGAAGGCTTACTAAGCTGATCTTTGACAACCCGACCGACGGCATCGAGTTTTTCCCGGTGGAAAAGCGCGTTCGCAACGTCCCCCCGGTCGAGGACATCCACAAGGTCCTCGATGCGGCCGACCAGGACGTCCGGGACTACCTGCTGACCATCTGGCACACCATGGCCCGCGTCAGCGAGATCAACGCCCTCAGATGGGACGATGTGAACCTCAAGGACCGGTACGTGATCCTGTACACCCGCAAGAAGAAGGGCGGGCACCTGACCCCGCGCAAGGTGTCCATGACCGCGTCACTGGCGGAGGTCATGCAGCGCCGCTTTGATACGCGGGATTCCGACCTCCCCTGGGTCTTCGTGAATCGCTACCGCCACCCCAGGACGGGTGAGTGGCACGAAGTCCGCTTCATGCGCTACCGCAAGTCCATCCTGCGGACCCTGTGCAGGAAGGCTGGCGTCAACCGGTTCACGTTCCACGCCCTGCGGCATTCCGGGGCGTCCATCATGGACAGCGCCAATGTACCCACCGGTTCCATCCAGAGAATTCTGGGCCACGAGAACCGCACGACCACGGAAATCTACCTGCATTCTCTGGGCGATGCCGAGCGGATCGCCATTGATCGCTTCGGGCAACTTGTGGAAAAGTCCCACACAGATTCCCACACGGACCTTCCGGCGTAATGAAAAAGGGGTTAGGCGATATTGCCTAACCCCTTGAAATCATTGGTGCCGGAGGTCGGAATCGAACCGACACGGCCGCAAGGGCCACTGGATTTTGAGTCCAGCGCGTCTACCAGTTTCACCACTCCGGCGTATGTGCTGCCCGGATGCCTTGGGGCATCCCGGGCTTTAACGGCGCGGTCCGTCGTTATGTGGACCACACACGAACCAGGGGCGGCAAGGGACAGGACATATGCTCGGGAAAGCCATTGCCCCGCCTTGTCCGCGTCCCGTGGAGGCAGGGGTTTGTATAAGAAAGGTGGGATTTTTTGTCAACAGATTTCCCGGCGCGCGCGTCACCCCCAATAATGGCTGGAGTGGCCACGGAGGCCGGAGCGATGGCGGGACGTTTTCCGGCTCGGCACCCTGCCCAAAACGCGATCCGCGGTGTCGCGCCCCGTTCCTCGCCGATGCGGCGCGGCATAAATGCGGCAACTTTTTCAGGATCTGGGTGCCTTTCGCCTCACCGCCTTGAACCGGCCGTGGCTTCCGGGTTTTTCAACCGACTGCCAAGCCGCGAGAGGGTTGGCCCCGACATGAATCCCCGGTGCGCAAGGACAGGCGGATGCCCCTTTGGCGCCCTTTGACCACGCGGGGAATCATCCGTGCTCTTTGACAACCGAATACGCACAGGACGCCTGCCGAAACAAACCAGCAAGGGTCCGGAGCATCCTTCGATGATCGGACTTGACACCAGGATGCTAAATGCCTACAAGCATTTGTGCGGCATCGAATCATTTACTCGGCAGGCCCGCACGGGACCCGGCTTCGGCGGTTGCGTCGCAAAACCGTCTGCTTCCATATTCAGGAGTGTCTGAATGTTTGGCATGGGAATGCCTGAAATACTGGTCATACTGGCCGTCGCGCTCATCGTGATCGGCCCGAAGAAGCTTCCGGACCTTGCCCGCTCCCTTGGACGCGGCATCATGGAGTTCAAGCGGGCCACCCAGGAGCTGAAGGACAGCATTGACCTGGACGCGGAGGTCCGAGAGGTGAAAAATTCCTTTACCGGGGTGGAAAAGGAGGTTCGCCAAAGCGTCCACGACACGATCATGGGCGGTGAGGCCAAGCCCCGGGACGGCGCCGTCGACGTGGAGGCGGAAAAGGAAGCGGACCTTGCCGAGCACGTCGACCGTGAAACCGGCGAGGCGCAGGCCGGCGCCCCGGACAAGTCCTACGAGCCCGAGGTGGACGGCGTGGCGGGAGGCGGCCCGGGACAAGCCTCGACAGGGAACACCGACACCTCCGATGACGGGCAGGAAAAGGAAAAGGCCGGCGACTGAGCCTCGAGCGCCGTTCGCGATCGCATATGAGCAACGAAGAAGAACTCGACAAGGCACCTTTTCTTGAGCACCTGACCGAGTTGCGTGACCGGCTCATCAAGTGCTTCGTGGCCGTGGCCATAGGCTTCGGCATCTGCTACCTGTTCAAGGAGCGGCTTTTCGAGGTATTGATGATGCCGCTCATCGACGCCATGGGCGAGAACCGTAAGGAGTTGATCTACACGGGCCTTCCGGAAATGTTTTTCACCTATCTCAAGGTGTCGCTTCTTGGCGGCATCGCCCTGGCCATGCCCGTGATCATGTTTCAGTTGTGGCGTTTCGTCGGCCCCGGCCTGTACCAGAAGGAGCGACGGATACTGGTGCCCGCTGTCTTCCTGTCCACGGTATTCTTTTTGGGCGGCGCGCTTTTCGGCTACTTCATCGTCTTCCCTTACGGCTTTGAATTCTTTCTCGGTTTTTCGACCGAGTACATCTCCCCCCAGCTCAAGGTAAACGAATACCTGAGCTTCACATCGAAACTGCTTCTGGCCTTCGGCCTCGTCTTCGAGTTGCCCCTGTTCATCACCATCCTGGCCCGCATGGGCCTGGTAACGCCCGCGTTTTTGAAAAAGCACCGCAAATACGCGATTCTCCTTTTTTTCATAGGCTCGGCGTTGCTCACGCCGCCCGACGTGGTGACCCAGGTGATGATGGCCATGCCATTGCTCGTGCTATATGAGTTGAGTATCGTCGCGGCGCGGATTTTTGGCAGGAAGCCGCTGACGGCCAGTGATGAAGACGAAATTGAGGAGGAGGCCGCCAGGGAAGGTTCGTCCTGATTTGCGTTGACAATTCGGTTGGTTTTTTGTTACACTTGCCGTCGTTTTATGCGGGAGACTCGACTCCCGGAGTGAGGAAAACGTCCGGGACATCTGGTATAACCGGAAACCTTTGGGTAACAGGAGGAGTGTAAGGTATGCGTAAAAAGAACTGGGTTGTTGGGGGTATCATTCTGGCCGCGGTGATGTTCGTCGCAGCAGGGCTGTACGCCCAGGACTGCCCGGACGTCATCAAGATGAAGAATCCGGCCTATGAGGAGCACACCAAGGGAATCGTCGAATTCACCCACACCAAGCATTACAAGGATTACGGGATCGGCTGCGGCGATTGTCATCACGACGACAAGGGCCAGCCGCTGACGGGCCTGAAGGAAGGCGACGACGTCCAGGACTGCATCGAATGCCACAGCAAGCCCGGCGAGATGCCGCGTGACGTGAAGAAGGAACTCCGCCAGAAGAAGGCGTCCCGCGAGGAAATCGCCAAGGCCGAGCTGGATTACCACGCCGAGGCGATCCACGCGAACTGCATCACTTGCCACCGTGACCACAACAAGGAGCACAAGACCCGTGCCGCCCCGACCACGTGCAGCAAGTGCCATCCCAGAAACTAGGGTTGGATCGGTCGTGACGCCACAGGTCACGCATTGAAGTAAAAGGGGCGTTCGCCGAAAAAGCGGACGCCCCTTTTGTATTTCGGGGATGCGGGAGGCGCCGGGGGGCCGGCATACACGGCAGCCTCCTGGAGGAAGCGGGCCTTCGTATCAGACGTTGAATCGGAAGTTGATGATGTCGCCGTCCCGCACGACGTAGTTCCTGCCTTCCAGGCGCACGGTACCGCGCTTTCGCGCCTCGGCGTGGGAGCCGGCGTCCATGAGGTCGTCGTAATGCACCACCTCGGCCCGGATGAAGCCGCGTTTGATGTCCGAATGGATGACGTCGGCCGCGTCGGGAGCCAGGGTCCCCTCGCGTATGGTCCAGGCGCGGACCTCGTCGTCGCCCACGGTGAAAAAGGAGATCCTGCCCAGCAGTTCATAGGAACGGCGGATCATCCTGTCCATGGCCGGGTCGGTGATGCCGAACTCCTCCAGAAACGCTTCGGCATCCTCCTCGGACATCTGCGCCAGCTCCTGTTCCAGCCGGGCCCGCATGACCATGCAGGGCTCGGCCTGGCACACGCCGCCGTTATCGGGCATGTCGGGGTCCTCGTCCTCGTTGTTGAAGACGACCAGCACGGGCTTTGCCGAAAGCAGAGTGAACCCCTTGAGCAGGGGATCGTTGGCGATTTCGGGATCGCGTCGCAATGGGGTTTCCGCCTCCAGCAGAGCCAGGCACTTCTTCAACAGGGCCATCTCGTCGGCGACATCCTTCCTGCCGCGCTTGAAATCCGCCTCCACGCGTTCCAGTCGTTTTTCCACCACCACAAGGTCCGCGAACACGAGTTCCTGGTTCAGTGCGGCGAAATCCCCGGCAGGGGAAGGCCGTTCGCCTCCGGACTCGGTGAAGTTCCGCACCACCTGGATCAGGGCGTCCGAGGTACGCACCGGGGTCAACCCGGCGTCGCCCTTTTTCGCCTTGTCGCCGGTGTCGGTCCTGTGCGGCAGCACGAACTGCAACTGTGCATAAATGGTCTTTCTGGGCTTGTACATGTCGGTCAACACGTCTACGCGCGAGTCCGGCACGTTGATGGTTCCGATGCGCAGGTCGCCCTTTTTGGCCATCTCGTGTTGGCTTCCGGTAACCGCCTCGAAAAGAGTGGACTTCCCGGAACGGGACAGCCCCACTATACCAAGCTGCATGATTCCTCCTGTTGCTTCGCGGACACCTTCTGGCGGTCTGAGCGGCATAAACCGCGGGGCGGGCATTCTCCCGGGCCGCCACCGGGCGTAACCTAACCGCGGCGGGGCGCATTGTCAACGCGCATTGTGGCGCTTGTAGAGAGCACGTAATCTGTCCGGGTTTGTAGCACATGAACTGTCCGGGTTATCAAGAGGCCAAGGAGGGCTCGCGATGACCCGGACGGAATGGCTACAGGAGACCAGGAAAATGAGGTTTGAGGAAGCGTTTTCGTTGTGCACCGAGAAGCGGTTGACCCAGGAGGACGCGGCCCGATGGGTATCGCCCGGCGCCCTGGTTCCGCGCCGGCCAGAGGCCCTATCCTTCAATTTCGCCTTCCACCTCTCTTGCCCAGGCCAACACCCCCTTGCGCTGCTTGTTCACGTATCCCATCCTGTTTGTCGGGATGAACGTCCATGCCTCGATAAAACCATTGCGCACCACCGCCGCGAGGACCTGTCCCTTTTTCTTGCCGGAGTCGATGGCCGGTTCATCCCCGCGGGCGCGGGGAACACGTTCGCCACCGATATCCCCGATTTCGCCATCTCGGTTCATCCCCGCGGGCGCGGGGAACACAGGGACTCGGCAAACGCGACAAGGCCCGCGTCCGGTTCATCCCCGCGGGCGCGGGGAACACCCTCGCGGGGCATCGTGGACCCGGTCCGGGAGCGGTTCATCCCCGCGGGCGCGGGGAACACGACGGACACCAAGACCCGCAACCCTGCATGGGCGGTTCATCCCCGCGGGCGCGGGGATGAACCGTGTTACACTGCTTTTTTCAGGAGACTTCCCGAATGGTCATTAAGTGGTTGCAACTCCGGCGTCCGTACATTTATACTCTCCCGAGCACCGGTTCGCACCTCCCCGGATTGCCGCCGTCCGGGGCAAACCTTCCGCGCGAACGGAATAAAGGCCCGGCGCATGTCGCCGGCTTGGACGATGATCGACACCCACGCCCACATTTTACCGGGACTGGACGACGGAGCCGCGGACCTGGAAGAGGCCGTCCTCATGGCGAAAATTGCCCAAAGGGACGGCATCACCGGGATGGTGGCAACTCCCCACACGCTGAACGGAGTGTACGTCAATACGAGGCGAACCGTCGAACAGGCCTGCGAGGCCCTCAATTCCGAGTTGCGCGGCCGGGGGGTCGATCTGGAGATACTGCCCGGTTGCGAGGCCCATTTCTCTCCGGAGGTACTTGGCGCGCTGGGCGACGGTTCCCTGGCCTTTCTGGGCGGGGCGGGAAGGGCCCTGCTGCTGGAGCTGCCCATGCAGATCGTGCCCCGACTGGTGGTCGACTTCATCCATGGACTGGCGGACAGGGGCATCCTTCCGGTAATCGCACATCCGGAACGCAACCCGGTGATACAGCGGGACCCCGGGGTTCTGGGCGATCTGGTACGTGCCGGGGCGTGGAGCCAGATTACGGCCAAGAGCGTCACTGGTGGGTTCGGCAGGGGCCTGTCCAGGTTCTGCAGGGACCTGGTGGAGGAGGACCTCGTGCACCTGGTGGGCTCGGACGCCCACTGGTCGGACACCAGGCGGCCGTTGTTGAGCGGTGCGCGGGACCGGTTGTACGACGTGGGCGGCGAGGCGCTGGTGAGGGAGTTGTTCGAGGAGAACGTCTTCTCAGTCCTGAGTATTAAATAGGTCACAAACCATCTTTTTTCTTGACAATATTGAGGCTCATGGTACCATTCCGATGATGGTGGTTTCGTTGCATATGCAGTGAATACAATATATTGTGTTTCTATCCATTTCTCTTGCATACAATTCGTGTCGATTCAGACGAAGTGAATGCGGAAAATACCCGTCTCGCCGGACCGTGCGATGATCGCGTACGGCATGTGGGCGGTGGTTGGTTTCCTAAGTGTGAAAGAGTAGGGCGACAGCGGTCTCTGGGTGTCCCGCGCCTGCGCGGGGGATTCCCGTTGCCGGTTCAAAGCAGGTTCAGCGAGGAGTTATGATGGACAGCACCCGTATTGTCGCGAAAATGGTGGTGATGGCGGTTTGCATGGCGCTTCTGGCCCCCGCGTTGTCCCATGCCGGGCCCAAGGTCGTCATCAAGCCCAGCATCTCCACCTCGGTCAGGTACGACGACAATTACTACGAGGCGGAGGACCGTGAGCGGCCCGTTTACACATACAGGGTGTCTCCGGGTGTGGAAGTGGGCTATCAGACGGCCAGGACCCAAATCACCGCCGACTACACCCTGCGCCTGCACTGGTACGACGACGCGGATGATCTCCAGGTGAACAGCCAGACCGGGAAGCTCGAGGCCCCGGCTTCGGACGCGGACTTTGTCGGCCACAGGGGCGTGCTGGACATCAGGACCAAGCCCCTGGACAGAATCACCCTGATGCTCAACGAGAATTACCTGAGGACGCGCGAAGCCGGCCAGGCGGACAAGTTCAGCAACTCCACCTCCCGGGCGGAATACTACGTCAACCGCATCTCCCCCGGAATCGCCTACGAATGGGGCAGGCGTTTCACCACCCAGGCCAGATACCAGTCCGAACGGCTCGGGTACGTGGATGATTCGGGCGAGGACAGTGTGGAACACCGGGGAATGTTTGATTTCATCTACCACATCACGCCCAAAAGCTCCCTGGACATGGAGTACCAGATCTGGGCGCGCAATTACGAAGCCACCTCCTCGGATTACCTCTCCAACCGCCTTGCCGCGATCTATCGCCACCAGATCAACCACTTCGGCATCGAGGCGAGTACGGGATACCATCGCAGGGATTTCGACGACACCGGTGTGGAGGACGATGACACGTTCGCGTGGAGCCTTTCCCTGGTCGGCCAGAATCCGTCCAGGCCGAATACGGCCCGGTCCTGGTTCGAGCTCACCGCGGCCCAGGACTACAACGACATCGGTACGGGCAACGAGTACTTCAAGGCGAGCAGGCTGAGCCTCAGCGGGGGACATACGTTCGTGCGGAAGTTCATGGTAGGGTTGGACATGAGCTACCAGAGGTCCAATTATCTGAACCTTTACGGAGTGAGCGACTACAATCCCAACGTGCTGATCGAACGCGAGGACGACACCTACCGCGTAGCGGGCAAACTGGGTTACAGGCCGCTCGACTGGTTGTTCCTGAATCTTGAAAGCGGGTATGAAACCCGGGAATCCAACTGGGCGGGACGTGATTACGACAATGCCTTTGTCGAGACCACGATCGGCCTTGCGTACAACCTTGGCGACTCCATAGACATGTAGCAGCCTGTTGAAAAACGCGGTCTGCCGCGTTGCGGGGGCGATTCTCGTCGATGCGGCCTACCGGTTGTACGCCAGCCTTGTATGTTGTTTTTCGATGTGGACCCTCTGATTTCGAAGGCGACGGGAAACGGGA
>JBKHBM010000166.1:0-8238 GCA_046542385.1 Desulfatibacillaceae bacterium
AGTCATCTTGTAATACCGTTCTCTTGTTTCGGCGTGAATTATTGGTCCTCTTGAGGAGGGCCGAAGCACTCATTCTCATTCTATAGTCCGAAGTATTCCCGAAATGCACTGAACGAAACAAAAGAGAAAGAGATATGTTGTCCTAAGTCCAAACTCTATTTTAAATTTTTTTCACAAAAGGTTTTCACATTCAAAGATTTTACCCTACGGGAAGCGAAAAGTTACTGGTGCATCGATTCCGCACTTCAGGCCCAATAATACTCGGCATACACGGAGGTTGCAATCACTTTTCTCCGCTGACGCTCCTTTTGCCAAACCAGCATCATCCACTCAAACCTCCGGGTTTACCTCGCCTCACTGCATCACATGATACATCTCGCCGCCGATGGTCAGGTGTTCGATCTTCCGTATCCGGGCCACCCAGATGCCGGAGGAGTGCCGCTCCACGATCCCGTAGAGATTCACCTTGTACGTGTAGTGGGGCTTGAAGTAGCGTTGGAACCGCTTGACCAGCGCCGGATCCAGGACGAAGTTGATGTTGCCGGTGAGGTAGTAGTCCACGGACAGGCCGTCCGCCTCCACCCAGATGCCGTACAGCCCGTTTTCCCCGTGTATCCTCCCGTGGATGGACGCGTTGTCAAGGATAAAGCCCCGACCCTTGAACCGTTCCGGGGTATTGTACAATTCCGTCATGGAAGGTGCGGCCCACGCCGGCCCGAGCAGCAGCAGGGCAGTCAGGGCGGTCAGGGCGATGGAGCGGGTTGTGTGCATGTGTCCGTTGTAGTCCTTGTCGGGTCGTCGACCGCCTGGGGAATTGCGTTCCGGGGTCGCGTTGTCGCGGGGTTTGCGTGGCTTGTATCGGTTTGTCGAAAAACGCGATCCGCGCCGCATGCCCTGTTGCCCGTCGATGCGGCGCACTCCGGGTACGCCTTGCCATCGGAATGTGCCAGCCTTGGCTCCCCTCGTTTTGAGCAGGCTGTGGATTCCGGATTCTTCAACGGGGTGCCAGACAAAAGGTAAACCGACGTGGCGCGGGCGTCAAGGGGAGGGCTTCCCGCCGTGCCCGGGGGATTTGCAGGTGAATATGCCCTCAATGGCGGTGATTTTCACGGTGCGTCGCCCCCCTGCGGTCGTGGGGGAAAGGTGGACGGGGGGAGGGCCCGCGGATTCCGGTGTTCCAGGAGCCATGGTTGGGGGGCAAAGCCGCCGGAATCAACCCAAGGGAGGCCGCGGGCTCTCCGCCCCCACCGCCGGCCCGGGCTGGGTGGGCGGGCGGCGGGGTTTCCGCACCCCGTCGCCATTCTGATAAGCAAGGCGCGTGCCAGCGTGGGGGTGGGGCGGAGCAGGTCATCCCGAGGCTTTCTTGATCACGGCCACGGCTCCGGCCCGGGCGAACGCCTTGACGTATTTTTCCGCCCTCGCCCGATCCGCGTTCTTCACCAGCAGTTTGGGCCTGCCGGAGAAGTACTTTTCGACCGTGTTTCGATCCGCCTTGAACAGGGCGGCCAGGTTGTCCTTCACTTTGTCCGGGTCCGCGCCTTCGGCCAGGGCGCCGTCAAAAACCACGTTGTACAGCGTCTCGCCACCGCCGTCCGTGGGCCCCGGCTCACCAGGCTGTCCGTCGCGCCGGCCCTTGGGCAGGGACAGGGCGCCCGGGTCCACGGCGACCTCCACGGCCGCGCCGGAGCAGTCCGGGCCGTGGCCCGTGGCAAAGCCTCCGGCGCCCGCCAGCAGTTCGGTGTCCCGGACTTCGCCCTTTTCGTATCCGTCCCGCACGATTTCCAGTACCTGCTGGGTGTACTGGGCGGGCAGTGGTCCGCAGTGGAAGCACTTGAGCCGCACCACGCTGGAGGTGAGCAGCCGGAATATCTCGTCGGTATCAAGCTCGGGATACCGCGCGGCGATTTCCCGCACCAGGTGGAAGATCACGCGCCCCACGTCCCGCATGGGCGCCGTGATGGATGTGTTGCGGTCCACGCTCTCACCAGCGAACTCCCGTATCCTTTCATCCGACGGACCGGACACCGCCTGTTCCTCCTTGTCCCGGCTCTTCTTCGGTGCGTCCGGAGGTTGGGACCGGGGTTTCATCCCGGCCCGGTCCCGGGCGATGCGGTCGATGATGGAGTCCGTCTTCAGGAGGAGGTAGTTGACGTGCTCCATGGCCGGCCAGAATGGAAAGGCCCCGCACTCGCTGAGCAGGCGCACGTTTTCCATGAAGTGCTTGCGGGAGTAGGGGGCCAGCCCCCGGGTCTCGCATGCGGCAATCTTTTCCGCCTTGTCCGCGCTGATGCTTCTGGCCATGGTGAGCGCGGCGCCCAGAAAGGATTCCGGTTCGGTCTGCGGGCTCATCTTCCCGGACTCCGGCACCAGCTTGATCATTGCGGCGTTGCGTTCCGGGTGGAAATACTCGTCGAAAAAGCGTTGCCTGACTGTTTTGCGGTACTCCTTCAGGCCTTGCAGTACCGTGGCCGTATGCCGGGTGGGAACAGGCAGCCTGTCCAGGGCCAGCAGGGCGTTGTCACGCACCGTTTCATCTCCCAGGGCATCCGCCAGGATGGGGGCCGCCTCGCGGGAGCCGGTTTCGCCAAGGGCGTCGGCGGCTTGGCGGCGCTTTTCCGGGGTGATCCATATCTTGTATTTCGGAGCGTGGAGAATACCGGCGAGCTTTTGCAGTTCCTTTTCTTGCATGGCGGTTTCCTTTGGCCGACGGCCGGTGGACTGATCGAAGCGCTGGACGCTATTTACAGCAAAATAAGCTGTTTCGGGAGTTTTTGCAAGAGGGGCGTGACAAGGGGCGGCATCAATGGGTCAGGAGCCGTTCAGCGCTTCATCCAGAGTTCGCTGCAGAAGGGTGCGGGTCACCGGCTTGATGAGCAGGCTGTCAAAGCCAGCCTTGCGAGCGGAGGACTCGTTCACCATGTCGTGGTATCCGGTGCACAGGATCATGGGGACGTCGGGCCTCAACTCGCGGACACGCGCCGCCAGCTCCATTCCCGACATGTCGGGCATGGTCATGTCGGTCATGACCAGGTCGAACCGGTCCGGCGCCTTTTCAAAGGCCTGCGCGGCATTCACCGGACTTTCGAATCCTTCCACGTCGTAGCCCATGAGGGTGAGCATCTGTGTCAGCATGCGCACCAGTTGCGGCTCGTCATCCACGAACAGGACCCTTTTTTCCCGCTGCGTCGTGGTGAGCCCGGTGGGCGTACAGGCCTCCTCGGCTTCCGGAAGATACACGGTGAACCGGCTGCCTTTGCCGGGACGGCTGGAAACCTCGATGTCTCCTTCGTATTTGCGCACGATGGCCCGCGCCATGGCAAGGCCCAGACCGGCTCCTTCCCCGGTCGTCCGCGTGGTGAAGTAGGGATCGAAAATCTTTTCCACCACGTCCGGGCTCATGCCGGAGCCGGTGTCCTCAACGGCCATTGCCACGTACTTGCCGGCACCGCCCGGGGCCAGGCCGCCCTCCCGACGGTCGTCCAGCGAAACCATGGCCAGGCTGACGGACAGGCGCCCTCCGTGGGGCATGGCCTGGTACGCGTTGGTGCACAGGTTCATGAGGACCTGCCGTACCTGTTCGGGATCCGCCCACACGCTCCCGCAGTCCTCGTCCAGTCTGCTCTCCACGCGAATGTTGGCCGGCAGCGTGGTTTTGAGCAGTTTCACCACATCATGCGCGACATCCTGGACCGCCGTCCTTCTCGGTCTGTCCTCGCTCTGCTGGCTGATGGTCAGAATCTGGCGCACAAGTTCCCTGGCGCGTTCCGCCGCGTTCAACACCTCCAGAAGGTGTTTGTGTTGGGGCGAATCAGAAGGGAGTTCCGACTGGGCCATCTCCGTATAACCGACCATGAGATACAGTATATTATTGAAATCATGAGCGATACCGCCTGCAAGAGTGCCTATGGCTTCCATCTTCTGGGCGGTCCGCAACTGACCTTCCAGTCGTCGACGCGCATTTTCGTTGTCCCTGGCCTCGCTCACGTCCATGAGCGTGGCCACGTTCCGGTCCTCGCCCACGTATGGAAGAACGCGCTGGCGATAGGACACCCACAGTTGCTTGCCCTCCAGGCCGCGGGCCAGGACTTCGATCGGTTTTTCCGTATTGGTTCCCATATGGGCGCGCAGTTTGTCGCGGTGGTCTGGAGCGATCAGTTCATCCACGAAATTCCGCCCGGTCATTTGTTCAATGGAGCAGGCGAACATTTCACAGAAGCGGTGGTTGGCGTCCACGACGATACCGGAATCATGCACCAGCACTCCCTCGTCGGTCACCTCGGACAGCCTCCTGAATCGCTCCTGGCTCTCCCGTAGTTCCTCCTCGTTGCGCTTTTGTTCGGTGACGTCGACCGCAAACATCAACACCATGTCCGGCGGGACGAACGAGGTGGTCAACTCGAGATCAACGGTCCTGCCCGTGGTGCGCATCGTGTATTCCAGCTGCCTTGTGCAGGTCTCGCCCGTGGACACGCACGTCTCCATATCCTGTGCGATTTCAGGCCGACCCTCGAAAAACTCGGAGGCGTCCAGTGCGCGAAATTCCTCCAGCCTGCCCTCTGTCTGCTCGTCGGCCGCCTGGTTGTAGTCCATCAGGTAAAGGCGCCCGTTTTCCCGTTTCCAGATATAGGCGGGGAAGGGCGCGTTGTAGTAGACCGCGCGGAACTTCTCTTCGTTTCGCCGGATGTCTTCCTGGGCCTTTTTCTTTTCCGTGATGTCCGTCGTAAAACCCCGTATCTCCACCAACCGGCCCGCATTGTCCCGCAACGCGGTGAGATGCAGGGACATCCATATGGGGCCGCCGTCCCTGCGCTTCATGATGACTTCCCGGTTTTTCAAAACATCCTTCCGATCCAGCTCCCGGATGAGTTTCGAGCGGGTCTCCGGGTCCGTGTACAGTGCGGTCGCGATGTCATCCACCTCGGACATGAGCGTCTCGGGGTCGCTGTATCCCAACATTCGCGCGACCTCGGCATTGGCCATCAGGATTTTCCCGCCAGGCGTCGTCCGGATGACGCCAATGGGGGCATCGTGGAGGAAATCCTCCACCAGCCCGGGCACGCCCTCCATGCGGCATTTGTCCCGTTCGATGCGGTTTTGGACATCCGGTGTTCCACGAGAAATCTCCGCCTCCGCCGATGCGCGCCAGCGGGCGGTTTCCATGGCGCAGACCAGGGCTTCCGCCCGGGCGGGGACGGGGAGAACAGCGTGCGGCCACAGGGTACCCGGATTGTCGGAAGGCTCCGATGTGCCGCGCTGCACTATCAGCACCACCGCGGCGGTGGGGTTCCCGGCGGCTTCCCGCGAGACGAAGAGGTCCGGATGATCCGTAAGAATTGCGGCATCCATCAGCAGAATGTCCGGCCGGTACCGTTCAGCGGCCTGACCCAGCGAACCCGCGTGGTCCACTGTATGCACCAGGTCGTGCCCGGAGGCGGACAGTTCGGCCTCCAGGTTCCTGGCGAGTTCGTCGTTTTTGGTGGCCAGAAGGGCTTTCATGAGAATTCCGTTGACGAGTCCCGGTTAATGCGTTGAACAAATTGTAGCTGGTTTACGTCGTTTTTACAAAGGTTTATTGAGGTTGATCCCGAAAGATCCGTGGTTTGCCTGTTGCAATGCAACTATCGCGCCAGCGAAAAATCCCCAAAGCAAAAGGGCGGCAGAAGGTATGAATATTACAACTACTCGATATTATTCGGCATGAATACAATGACGTGGCCGGGCATGCACGGGCCCCGGTTCTCCGGAAAACGAGCCGCTGCCGTTGACCGCCCTGGCGGGAAGGCAACCGTCAAGGAATTGGCGCAACAGTGCGGCGTTTTCCCCAATGACAATGAAACTGGAGCTTTTGATGGCGACCAGCGGTCAAGGCGGGAGCCTGTCACGATGCAAATTCCTTCTTGACATTCGGCCCCCGCCACGCTATCCGTCCCAACTCGCTGTTGGGTGTGACGCGGAAGTTGGGCGTGACACGGGCTTGACAAACCAGAGCTTGTTCGCTTAGATTCAGCCTTCGATTCGCGCGGCGAATCCATATAGCGGGGCGACCCGCCGCCGAAACGGCAAACACGGAGAGGTGACCGAGCTGGCCGAAGGTGCACGACTGGAAATCGTGTGTACCCACAAGGTACCAAGGGTTCGAATCCCTTCCTCTCCGCCACCGAACACTATCCTCAATAAATTCAAAAGGTTGATCTTCTCGATGTTCCACTGAGGTGTTACAGTGGAGGTATGGAGAAGATGGCCGGACACCCCAGATTGTATCGTCGTGGCGCGACCTATTATCACCGTGCCGCCATCCCTAAAGACATCCGCGATACCTACCCAAAAAGCGAGGAAACCTTCTCCCTCAAGACCAAGAATTATCATGAGGCTGTCAGACGAGTCCGTGCGGAAGCCGTCAAGGTCGACAGGAGATTCGAGCAGCATCGTCAATGGATGTCCCGCCAAACGACCACGGGAAAGCCGATTTCAACCGAAAGTGCTGAGGCTTGCCGGGGGCTTCACGGGCAACCGGTCGAACACAGTCCCAGGAATGTCCAAAGACGCACTATGATGCCGTGTTAGGGGACGCGAGATTTACGATCCTGCCAAGAGGCTGTTGGCTGTGTAGAATGGTTCCTCCTTATGACCTGAGCGGAGGGGCCATGGATGCGCGGACAGCGGCTGAGCAGGGAGGAAATCGTGACCCTGAACGTACTGAGCGGCAAGAACAGGAGCAATGTGGAGATCGCTGGCATCCTCGGAGTGACCGAGGGCGCGGTCCGATACCAGAAGCGCAAGGCGGCACAGCGGGCCAGGGAGGCCGCTGCCAGGAACGACGAGGGGGCGGGGACCGATGCCGGTGATGAGCGTTCGGGACCGCCGGCGGCAACGGGTATCGACCCGGGTCCGCGTGTCGGCGGCAAGCCATTCAAGGCGGCGTCGTTCGCAGAGGCAATCCGGCACTGGATGGAGAGCCAGCGTCAGGACCGGCCACCCAACATCCGGACTTTGCACGAATATCTTGTTTTGGAGCATGACTATCCGCACACGTACAAGTCCGTACTCCGCTACGTGCGAGCGCATTATCCACAGCCGAAGGTTCGCACGTACCGGCGGGTTGAGACGCCACCGGGTGCCCAGACGCAAACGGACTGGGGCGAGTTCCGGGGCGTACGCATCGCTGGCGAGGAGGTGGATCTTTCGACCTTCGACATGGTGCTGTCCTACAGCCGGATGCCCGCCGTGGTTTGGAGCCGGCGCAAGGACCAGTCGAACTGGCAGCGCTGCCACAACGAGGCATACACGCGTCTGGGCGGAGTCGCGGCGGTGAACCGGATCGACAACACAAAGACCGCCGTTTCCTCGGGCGCCGGTTCGTGGGGCGTGCTGAACCTGACGTACAATAGTTACGCGAAGGAAGTGGGCTTTCACATCGACGCCTGCCAGCCGCGCCAGCCCCAGGCCAAGGGCAAGGTGGAGGCCAAGGTTCGGCTCTCGCGTTACCTCGTCGATCCGTACGCACGCGAATGGGCGTCCATCGAGGAGTTGCAGGTCGAGACCGACCGGCGCATCGAGCGGTGGGCCGCGCGCGCCATCTGCCCGGCTACCGGCAAGACCGTGCTCGCCACCTGGCGGGACGAACTGGCGCACCTTGCGCCGGTTCCGCCCCTGCCCGAGCCGTTCGACGTGGCGGTGACGCGCCCGGTTCGCAAGGACTGCATGGTCAGCTTCGAGAACCGGCAGTACTCGGTCCCGTTCGCGTACGTCGGACGCCATGTGGAAGTACGCGGCTGCGCGGGCACCGTACAGATCGTGTGCGATAACAAGGTGTTGGTCACACACCCGCGCCACACGGCAGAACGTGTCGTGATCGACCCGGCGTGTTACGAGGGCGATTCCACCGACCGGGCCAACCCGCCTCCGCCCCTGGGCCGCATGGGGGCGCGGCTGGCCGAGATCATGGCCATGCCCGTGGAGAAACGGCCGATCGACCTCTACGCGGCGCTCGCGGACGTTGCGCGGACGGAGGTGCCGCAATGAGCGGGCGCGTGGAGATCGACCATATAAAGGAGGCATTGGAGCGGTTGGGCCTTTCGTTCGCGGCGGAAGCCCTGCCCGATCTCGTGAACGAAGCGGTCAAGGACGAGCTTCCGCCCCATGCTCTGTTGGCGAACGCCCTGCGCGTGGAGACCGAGAACCGTGAGGAGCGACGGGTGCGCACGTCCCTGCGGCTGTCGGGGCTTCCTCCGGGCAAGA
>JBKHBM010000167.1:0-8183 GCA_046542385.1 Desulfatibacillaceae bacterium
ACCGTAAGTACGCCTTGTTCCTCGAAATTCGCGCGCCTTGCATCTCATCGTTTTAAACAGGCTGCAAATTCCGAGTATTTCAACGGGCTGATAGGGTGACCATGTCCGACGTACCTGACAAAAACGAATCTTCCACCCTGGACCGTGCCCTGGTACTGTATGCCGGGCTTGGCGATGACGCGGACTGGATCGCGGCGGCCGGATTGTTCCGGGACCTCGCCCGTACCGGTTCGGACCAGGGCGTCATGTGGCTGGCATTGCTTCTTTTCTCGGGCGGCTGCAACTTCCCCCAGGACAAATCCGGCGCCGGAAAGCTGGGCAGACAGGCGCTTCCCGGGGTTTTGGACGCCGCGAAATCCGGGGATGCCGGAGCCATGTATCTTGCCGGGTACGCCCTGTACCACGGCATCGGGTGCGTGGCGGAACCGGAAAGGGCCCTTGCCCTTGCCCTGGGCGGGGCGGAACGGGGCGACGTGTTCGCCATGGAGTTTCTGGGCCAGCTCCTGCTGGAGGACCGGGGGTCGGGGCCGGACACCGAGGCCGGCCGCGAATGGCTGGAAGCGGCGGCGCGGGAGGGCAGCGTACTGGCGGAGCGCACCCTGGGGTATCTCCACGAAACGGGCGGGCTGGGCGAGCCGGATTCGGCCGCGGCTTTCCGCCATTATCTCACGGCGGCCCACCGGGGCAATCCCGTGGCCATGGCCGCGCTGGGAGTGGCCCTGTTGCGGGGTAGCGGAATCGACGGGGACACGGACCTGGGGCTGGACTGGCTGACCAGGGCCGCGGGCATGGGGACCCCGGTGGCCCTGCTGGTCCTGGCCCGCCTGAAGTTCATGGGCGAACACGTGACCAGGGACGTCGAGGGGGCCCTGAATCATTACGAAAAGGCGGTGGCCCTGGGATCCACGGAAGCCATGGTGGAACTGGGACAGGTGTACCTGGCGGGGACCGGCATCCGCAAGAACCCGGCAAAGGCCCGGGAACTGCTTCTCCGCGGCGCCGAGGCCGGCGATCCCCAGGCGGCCTGCCTGGCCGGCGTGCTCCTTGCCCATGGCAAGGGAGGGCCCATGGACCCGGCACGGGCCTACCACCTTCATGTGCGGGCGGCCAACGCCGGGGTGGCCCGGTCCATGGCCGAGCTGGGCGGCATGCTCCTGGACGGGCGGGGCGTGTCCCGCGACATGGACCAGGGTCTTGAATGGCTTTTCCGGGCCGCTGAAATGGGCGATCCGGAGGCCACCCTGTCACTGGGAAAGCGCTACATGGACGGAGACGGAGTTCCCATGGACAGGGAGATCGCCAAAAAATGGCTCGTACGCGCGTTTGATTACGGAATGCCCGAGGCAGCCGCGAGGCTGGGCATACTGGCGAGAAAGACGTAGCAGGCGGGAACCCGGGATCAGAAGTTCCGGGTCTCGAGATAGCCCTTCAACCTGGCAAGCAGTTCGGGCACGTCAAACGGCTTTGCCAGAAAGCCGTCGAAACCCGCTTCCATCAACCGCCTTTCATCCTCGCTGCTCGCGTATCCGGTAAGCGCAAGCACGGGCACCGCGCCGCACTGGTCGCTCTTCTTGATGTTCTCCGTCGCCTCGATCCCGTCCATGACGGGCAGGCCCACGTCCATCAGAATCAGATCCGGAGGATCGGCCAGGGCCTTGTCCACCGCCTCCTGGCCGTCGCCGGCCGTTTCCACCCGGCAGTGGCACACCTTTTCCAGCAGGTCCTTGAGCAACTGCCTGTTGGATTCGGAATCCTCCACGATCAACACGAGCTTTTCCATGTTTCCCAACTCTCTTTGTCCGGTGCATGGCTATCGGCTAAAGCCGCCCGGCTTTCGTTATTCCGATGTCGAATCCGCCAGTTCCGCGGCGTCCAGAGGCAGGGTGAACGCGAACCGGCTTCCCAGTCCCCGGCCCTCGCTCTCGACCCAGATCCGGCCGCCGTGCATTTCCACGAGCCTTCGCGTCAGCGGCAGACCCAGGCCCGTGCCCGGGGTCTTGCCCGACGTGCCCCGTTTCACCTGGTAGAAATCCTCGAATATCCGCTCCTGGTCCCCGGTGGCGACACCGACGCCGTCGTCCGCCACGAAAACCTCGAGCAGTCCCTGGGAGTCCTCGGGCAGGCCGTCATATTCCGATTCGTCCCGAAGCCTGGCCCCCACGGTAATGTTTCCTCCGTCGCCGGTGAACTTCACCGAATTGGCCAGAAGGTTGTACATGACCTGCTTGAGCTTGCGTTCGTCCGCGATGATGGACAGGTCGCGAACAAAGTCGTCCAGGTCCACTTCCAGGCGAATACCGTGCTTGTGGGCCTTTTCCCGTATCATGATCAGACTGCCGTTGAGCAGCGGAGCCACGGCGACCCGCGACAGTTCCAGCTCCATGACCCCGGACTCCACCCTGGACAGGTCCAGGATGTCGCTTATCAGCGCCAGGAGGTGCTGCCCACTTTCCAGAATGTCGCTCACGTACTGCTTCTGCTTGTCGTTCAGTTCACCGAAATACTCCTCCTGGAGTACCTGGGAAAACCCTATGATGGCGTTCAGGGGGGTGCGCAACTCGTGGCTCATGCCGGACAGAAAATCGCTCTTGGCGCGCCTGGCCTGGGCCAGCCCAATCTGCAATTCGCGTATGCGCTTTTGCTGGGACTGGACTTTCGCCCGCCGCGCCCCGCCACCCTCCCCACCGGCGCAGGCCATGGAATTCACGAAGGCCTGGGCCATCTGTCCCGCGAGGTGCTCCACCAACTCCACCGAAGACGCCGGGGGTTCGCCGTTTTCCAGTTGCATGCGGAGCACCCCGACCAGCCGCTCCCTGACCGTCAGGGGCACGCAAAGGTCTCCGTGGGCCTGCACATCCCTGCGCTCGGAGGTATGCTCCCGCCGCTTGTGCGCATCCTCGGCAACCACCGTCCGCCGTTCCAGGGCGGCCATGCCGCACAGACACTCGCCCATGGGGACCCTCTGGGAACACCAGTCCAGGGGCTGGCCCAGGCCACGATGCCCCGCCATGTCCAGGGTGTCGGTGTCCGAATTGTACAGGAAAAGGGACGCGTTGCCGGTGAGGCCGAAAATGTCCAGGGACGCCAGGCAGTCCAGGGCGTTGCCCAGGATCTCGTCGGGGTCGATGCTGGCCAGAAGCGCGGTGGCCATGCGAAGCCGCGCGCTTTCCGCGGCCGTCGTGTCCGGGGGTTCCTCCGTCCTGCGGACGAGGTCGCCGGCCACCCGGCGATTGATCTCCCAGAGGAGTTGCACGTCCCGGTCGACGAAAGCGGAGCGGCCATGGTCCATTGCGGCAAGATAGGCCACGACCGTGCCGTCCTCGTCCTGAACCGGCACGGCCACGTAGGAGTTCACCGCGTTGGCGTCGAACCAGGGAACGTCGGGAAAAATGCGGCCTGCGTCGTTGAGGCGGCATACGGCCTTTTCCCGGAGCGCGCGATGGCAGGGGTGCATTTCAAGGGGCACCCTTCCCCCGAAGGAGGTTTTGTCCCCGCGGTGGAAGGCGATCAGTTGCACGTAACCGTCCCCGACCATCTCCACCGAAGCCATCGGGCAGCCCAGGCCTTCCACGACCTGTCGCGCCGCCTGGGCGGCCGCCTCGGTGGGTGGTGTCGGATTGTCGGTCCTGGTACGTGTCATGGTCCCACCGGCGGCGTCCGCCTCAGGATGCAGCCATGCCGGCCATACTGGCCAACAGGCTCTCCCCCTCGTCGGGATACTGGTTCTTGATGCCCAGGATTTCTTCCTCCACCGAGAAAAAGGCGTCCACCACGTCCGGATCGAACCGGATGCCGCGGCCTTCCTCTATAATTGCAAAGGATTCGTCCACGCTCATGGCGTCCTTGTAAGGCCTCCTGGAGATCAGCGCGTCGAACACGTCGGCAACCGCCGCGATCCTGCCCGCCAGGGGGATTTTGGTGCCTGCCAGGCCGTTGGGGTAACCGTTGCCGTCCCACCGCTCGTGGTGGGTCATGGCCACGACCTCCGCCAGCTTGATGAAGCCCACCTCGGAACCGGAAAGAATCTGTGCGCCGATGAGAGTATGGCGCTTCATGATCCTCCATTCCTCCGGGTCCAGGCGCATGGGCTTGAGCAGAATCCGGTCGGGGATGCCTATCTTGCCCACGTCGTGCATGGGCGTGGCGTAAAGAATGGAATCGCACACCTTCTGCCCCAGACCCATGGCCCGGGCTATGGACACCGCGTACCGGCTCATGCGCTGGATGTGTTCGCCAGTGTGGTCGTCCTTGTATTCCGCTGCCCGGGAAAGCCGCATGATGGTGTCCAGGGATGCCTCGCGAATCCGGACAAACGCGCCTTCAAGCTGCCTGGTCCTGCGGGCGATCTCCGCCTCCAGCGTGCGCTGATAATCCACCATGTGGTCGTTGTAGGCCTTTACCTTGAGCGCCGACGCCACCCGGGCCTTGAGCTCCATCTTGTCCACGGGCTTGGTCAGAAAGTCGTCCGCCCCCGCCTCATAGGCCTTGACCCGGTCGTCTACGGCCTCCAGGGCCGTAACCATGATGATGGGGATGATCCGGGTGTGGTCCTCGGCCTTGAGCCGCCGCGCCACCTCGAAACCGTCGACGCCGGGCATCATGATGTCCAGCAGGATGACGTCCGGTGGATTGTCACGCACCTCGCAAAGGGCCTCCTCGCCATTTGTCGCCAGGCCCACGTCATAGCCCAACGGCAACAGCATGGCCTCCATGAGTCGCAGGTTCCGGTCCTCGTCGTCCACGGCGAGAACGCGAGATTTGTCCTTCATACCGCTCTCCAGGGTGGCCCGCGCCAGGGCCGCCGATCGCGTCGCCCCCCGGCAGCCCTGGCGGGCCCCCGGAAAACGAATCGCGGTGTTTGCATTTTTTCCGATCCCTTGCCCGGTTGCCTCCGAATCGGAGGGGTCGGGCACTCCGGGGCCGGACAAGCCGGGCTAGAACTTCTCGTGATGGGTGAACTCGGAAATCTCCCTGCGCCTGGGAGGCTTGGACTCCTTGGCCGGGTACCCGGCCGGTATCAGCGCCACCACCTCGTAGCCTTCAGGCACGCCCAGCACCCCGGCGGCCCTGTCGTGGTCCAGAAGGCCCACGACCACGGTGCCCACTCCCTGGGCCCAGGCCGCGAGGCACAGGCTCTGGCAGGCCAGGCCCAGGTCGAAGAGCATCCAGTCCCCGAACTTGGTGGTCGCCTGGTCCTTGTAGAAGCCCGATGAATTCCTTTTGCCGCACAAGGCGAACACCAAGGGCGCGCCGGTCATCCCCTTTTTCGCCGGATTGCCCTTCAGCAGGGTCTCGGCCAGGGCCTCCTTCTGCTCCGCACTGCTGACCAGCACGATCTCCCAGCACTGGGTGTTGGCCCAGGAAGGGGTCCACTGAACCGCTTCCAATATGGTCCGGACGACGTCGTCGCCGAGGTCCCTGTCCTCGAAAAACCGGATGCTCCGGCGTGTTTTCAATGTCTCCATAAGGTCAGCCATGTCGTACCTCCTGGGGGTCGCGTGTGATGTGAGGTCCCGGTTCCGTGCTCCCGAAATCGGGCATACGCCTGGCAATCACGCGGGGCCGCCGGCGCACACGGCGCACCAGCCATCCTTCCCTTGTACCTTTTGTATGGAGAAACCGCAAGTTTCCAGTCGTTCCAAAACGGCGTCCCTCTTGGCTGTTATGATGCCCGAGGCCACGAATACCGCGCCTTCGGCCATATATGGAGGCAATTGCGGAATGAGCCGCATTACCGGGTCGGCCGTTATGTTGGCGCACACGACGTCGTACCGGCCGGACGGAAGGCCATCGGCCAGGTTCGCCTCATGCAGCACCCATGCGCCTTCCGGCACCCCGTTCAGCACCAGATTGTCCCGGGCGACAGCCAGGGCCGCGGGGTCGTTGTCCGTACCCACCAGGGCACCCGCGCCCAACCGCGCCGCCACCGCCATGAGGATGCCCGAACCGGTGCCCACGTCAAGAAACCGGCAACCCGCCGTCACCACCTCGTCCAGCATCCGGATGCACAACGACGTTGTGGCGTGGGTGCCGGTGCCAAAGGCCATGCCGGGATCGATTTCCACGACCACTTGGCCGGGCTCCGGCTCATACGTCTCCCAGGTGGGCTTGACCACGACGCGGGACGTTATCCTTTGCGGATGGAAATACCGTTTCCACGCGTGGGCCCATTCCTCCTCGCTATGCAGGGAGCATGCCACGTCCCAGGCGATCCCAAGGCTGCCCGCCAGCGCCTCCAGCTCCCGCCCGGCCCGGGCCCGCATGCCCTCCAGCCTGTGGTCCGCCGGCAGGTATGCCACCACGGCATGGCAGTCGCAATCCGGCTCGGCCGGTTCGGGACCCTCGGTAAGAAAACCCGTCCTGCCCGGCTCCCTCAGTTCCACGCCCCTGATACCCAGATCATGAAACACTCCGGCGATGAGCTGCTGCGCCAGGTCGGGGTCGTCGGCGGTGAATCGCACCACCATTTCCATGTACCGCATGCGTTTCCTTTCCAACCGGCCGGGGGCAGCGTCCCGGTTCCCGGAACGGGGACGCGCCGGCGCCGGCCCCTCAGTCCGAACCCAGCGTACCGGGCCAGATGGCCGAATTGCCGTATTTTTCCCGGATGTCGTCCACGGCCCTGTTGAGCCGGTCCCTCTTCTCCCTGTGTTCTCCCTGCTCAAAAAGGGACAGCTGTCTGCCAGCCCCGGCTTCCGCCAGATTGCTCACGGATACGCCCAAAAGCCTTACCGGACGCCTGCCGATTTCGGTTTTTGAAACCAGCTTCCCGACGGCGCCGTATATGGTTCCGGGGTCGCTGGTGGGCTCGTCCAGCGTAAGGCTCCGGGTCTTCTGGGTGAAATCCGCGTACTTCACCTTCAGGCAGACGGTCCTGCCCTCGAACCCGTGTTTGCGAAGCCGGGAGGAGACCTTGTCCGCGAAGTACAGGAGATGGCGCATGGCGTCGGCCTTGTCCCAGAGGTCCGTGGAGAAGGTTTCCTCGTTGCCGATGGATTTTGTTTCCTGCTCCGTATGCACGGCGCGGCCGTCGATGCCCCGGGAGAAGTCGTACAGGGCTCCGCCGTACTTGCCGAACTTGGCGGACAGCACGTCCCTGGGGTAGGCCCGCAAATCGCCTATGGTGCGGATGCCCATTTTCTCGAGGCGAGCGCGCATGGCCGGGCCGACTCCCCACAGGCGGGAGATGGACAGGGGGGCCAGAAAATCCGGGACCCGGTCCGGAGCCACGTATACCAGGCCGTCGGGTTTGTCCAGGTCCGAGGCGATCTTGGCCACCAGCTTGGTGGGCGCCACGCCCGCCGAGGCCGTACACCCGGTTTCGGCCAGAACGTCAGCGCGAATCTTTTTGGCCACGGTCCGGGAGTCGCCGAAAAGCCTGTCGCAGCCGGACACGTCCAGAAAGGCCTCGTCGATGGACACCGGCTGCACCAGCGGCGTGTACCGGAGGAAGACATCGAACACCCTTTCCGAGATTTCCTTGTATCGCCCGCGACGAACCGGGAGGAAGACGGCGTGGGGACAGAGCTTGTGCGCCCGCGCCGTGGGCATGGCCGAGCGAACGCCGAAGGCCCTGGCCTCGTAGGTGGCGGAGCAGACGACGCCCCGCTGGGGGCCCCCGCCCACGATCACGGGTTTGCCCGCGAGTTCGGGCCGGTCCAGAACCTCCACAGCGGCGAAAAAGGCGTCCATGTCGATGTGGATGATGTTCGACCTGTCCATTGTGCGATAATCCTGCGCCGATTTTGCCGCGCCATGGCGAATCCCTGGATTCCTTTGTGTAACACCGGCCCCGCGTCCCGTGCCAGGGTGTTGCGGGACCCGCGGTTTGCCTGCGCGACGCCTGTCCTGTTTTCCCCTTTTGCCGGTTCCAAGTCAAACCCTTTGACAGGGCTGTCGGCCATTGGCTAAGTGTAGGCGTATGGCTGACCTCATCGGCGACGGGCCGGAGCGCCGGTTTGCCGCCGCATGCACAAATCCCCCGACAAGGAGGCGCGACATGGTTTTCGAATCCGCGGGAAAGCACAATACCGGGCAATGCCTGCAACTGGGTTACGAACGGGGCCGGGAGTTGGGGCTCAACGAGGTGGTGGTGGCGTCGACCAATGGCGACACGGCATACGAGGCCATAGAGGTGTTCAAGGGCTTCTCCGTGGTGGTGGTAACCTATCACTGCGGTTTTC
>JBKHBM010000042.1:0-35330 GCA_046542385.1 Desulfatibacillaceae bacterium
CATCGACGAGAAATGAAGCGCAACACCGCAGATCGCGTTTTTCAACAGGCTGCTAGGCGCCCTCCTGGACACGCGGCCCGGTCCGTACACCCGGCGCCGCAAAACACCTTGTCGAACTCACTTTGCGTACCGGGTCGGCGAGACGCGCATTCGCCGGCCCGTCGGGGTTTTTCGCCATGCTCGTAAACAAAACGATGTTCAGGGGCATCCCCGCCACGGGGACGGTCCTTTGCCTGCTGGCCGCCCTCCAGCTTTTTCTGCCCGCTCCCGCGGCCGGCGACAGCCAGTGGGTGGACGCCAGGGGAACCGCTCCCATCACCGTCTCGTGCGGTCCCGACACGGCCAAACGGATTGCGCTGCACGAGGCCCAGCGAAACGCGGTGGAGGTGGTGCTGGGCGTGATGCTCTCCAGCGAGACGGTCACCGAGAATTTCGAGGTGATCGAGGACAGGATCCTGACCCGGGTGGCCGGCTATGTTCGCAATTATGAACTGCTGAGGGAGGTGCCGGGAGACCGGGACTACGAGGTGGACATAAAGGCCGAAGTGGAAAAGACGGCGCTGGCTGACGACGTGGCGGCGCTGGCCCGCATCCTGCCCAGGATGAACTACCCGACCCTGCTGGTGGCCATTTCCCAGAAGGAGATGTCCGGGGACAACGCGCAGGTTGTCATGGCCATGGAAACAGCGCAGACCACGGTGGGCCGGGCCCTGTCCAAAAAGGGGTTCCGGATGGCGGAGGCCTCCGCCCTTGCCGTGGAAAAGCTGCGGCAGGCAAACCTCATGGAGGCGATGGGCGACGACGTGGGCAAGGCCCTGGAAGAGGCCAGCCACAACACCCAGGTGGTGGTGGCGGGACAGGCCGTGGTGCAGGACAACGGGCCGTCACCCTATTCCGACAAGGTCCATTCCTACGGGGCTTTTCTGTCGGCCAAAGTCTACGCCACGGTAACCGGCAATCTGCTGGCGGCCGCCTCCGCGGAGGCCAACGTGCCCCATCACGGTTTCGCGCTGGGCACACAGGCCGCCGTGGAGAAGGCCTCCGCCCGACTGGCGGACAAACTGGCTGACGAAATCGTCAAGGCCTGGCTGGATGCGTGCTACAACGACCACGACGTGCAACTGGTCGTGGAAGGCGTGAGTTTCTCCTCCCTCAAGGACGTGCAGGAGGCACTGGGCAGGGACGTGCAAGGCGTCGCCAGGGTGAATCGCAGGGCCTTTTTGCGGGACCGCGCCGAACTGGTGCTGGGCTGGAACAACTGCAACACCATGCGGCTGGCGGAAATGCTGGACGGGCTTTCCTGCGGCAAGGGAACCCTCGCCGTCCTCGAGGTCGCGGGCGACACGGTCAGGGTTGAATACGCCGAACCCGACGGATCGATGTGACTCGCGGTTCAAACCTGTGAAAAGTTTCACGTAAACCCTGTTTGATCCGCGCGTTTTTTTGGGCTATATGAAATCTCATCGTACACAATCGCCTGAATTGCACAGGGAGGTATCCTCATGGCCATTGGACGCAGAGCAATTCGCACCCTGACCCTGTTCGCGGCATTGGCCTTCGGCCTGCTGGCCGCAGGGGAAGCCCACGCATGGCTCGAGGTCTGCAACGGTTGCGGCGGCGACGCCTACATCGCCGTGGCGCGTCCCTATGCCCGGGGCGAGCATATCGTGTCCGAGGGGTGGTGGCTGTTGAAAAACGACTCGTGCATGAAGGTGATCCAGGGAAAGCGCCTCACCTACTGGAACTACTATATCCATGCTCGAAAGGTCGGGGGGGAGAAGAACATCCTGGAGGATGATGAACGATTCTGCGTGGATCCGGCCAAGCCGTTTTCCATTGAAAAGGCGGAAACCCATCCCTGTGCTGAAAACTCCCCCGAAAACATGGTCTGGTTCAAGAAGATCCGGGTGAACAAGGATTACGACAACATCACCTTTACCATCCGGGACAGGACCGGGGACAAAAAACCCGGAAAATCAGACGAGCCAAAGGTGGATAAAACGGCCCCCGTCGAGGAGGAGTCACCTGTCGAGGAAAAGTCATCGGTGGAGGACAAGTCCGTTGCGGACCACGACGCGGACGGTCAGTCTTCCGGCGAGGCAGGGGCCGGGCAATAGCCGGAATATCCAATGCATGGCCGGTCCCGGTTTCGCGTTGTAACGCGCCGGTACGGAAAGTGGCGGCCCCGGGGCGTCCGCCGGACGTCAGTTTCGCATTTTCTCTGCCAGTTCGGCGACCCGCTGTTCCTTTTCCAGCAGAAACCGCTTGTGATAGATCAGGTTTGAACCCCGCAGGGCGCGGTCCATGTACCACGAGTCCGACAACGCCCCGGCCGCCGCGCCGATCAGCGGCAGGCCCCGCATTCCGGCCCTTTTCGCCAAAAACCTGGCCATCTGCTCGACGAAATTCTTGAATACCCCGGCCTCCACCCCCTGCTGACCCGCGTCGCGCACCGCCTTCCGTGCCACATCCATGGCCAGCGCCCTGATTTCGCCGGCAAGCCCGCCGCCCTTTTTCGTGAACTCCGAGAGGTCCGTCAGGTACATCATCCGCTCGATCAGTCCGGACAACGTACCTTCCGGCCGGGGCGTACCCGTGGCGACGCCCACCATGCACGCCGCCGAGGCAAAGGCCATCTCCGAAGGCTTTTCCCGCACGTCGTACCCGTAGAACAACGCCGTGCTCTGGACCGCCCGGAAGTACAACAGAAAGCTGAGGGTTACGGCAAAGGGAAGTCCCAGCAGGCCCGGGGCCCCGGTAGCGGCGCCCTCGGCGAAGGCGGCGACACGGTCGGCCATGCGCGGTCCGGCCACTGCCTGCTCGATGATGTAGCTGCGGGTCGCGCACACCCGGCTGTAGTCCTCCGGTTCGGCCCCCTCCGCGGCAAGGGCCTCCAACACGCGCTCCCTGGACACCGTGAACGTGGCCGCGTGCCTGGTCACCGCCTCGAATCCCCCGGCCGCCACCTGCTGAACCCGGGAAAACAGGTCCTTGCCCGGACCGGTTGCGCCGGTGGCCTTGAAGGCCCACTTCCGAAAAGCCGGAGTCATTCGCGCATTCATCACACGCTGCAGACCGGACGCCCGTCGTACCAGCAGGTTGGGCTCGCAAAACGCGCGGTAACGGTCCGCCAGTTCCGTGACAAGTTCGATCTCCCTCTGGTCGAGGACAGGGTCCGGCAGATTCGATCTTTTCATTCAAGCCTCCGTGGCCCGGCTCCGGACGGGATCAATCCGGGTTCAAGAAAAACGCCGGTTGTAGGGATGGTCCTCGGCGAGATGCCCCACCCGGCTCCAGTCGATGCCCAACAGTTCCGCGGCCCTCCGGTCCACCCCAAGGGGATCGAACCCCGCCAGGATCCTTCCCACCGGCGGGTCGCAGTGCCTGCCCCCCAGGTGGAACTCGCACAGGCCGACGCTGGCGTCCAGCACGGTCAGGTCCGGTGCGCGATGCACGCACAGGTCGCGGATGCCGTCCTGCATGTTGCCGTGAAATACCGCCTTTTTCCAGTACCCGTGGGTGCCCGAATAATGCTGCGGCGGGGCAAAACCCATCATGTTTTTGAGGGTCCCCGTGAACACCGACAGGGAGTGGGCCTTGAGCACCGGCAGGGAGATGATGAAATGGGTGAACGCGATCTCCGGCAGATGCATTTCCGGGAACACGGAACACTCCGGATTCCGCACCACGGTGCACGGCTCCTCGTTCAGGTCCACCAGGTCCGCCCCGTGCCGCCGGGCCATCTCACCGTATCCCAGCGTCTCGAACACTTCGTGGGTGGAATACCCGGGTTCGCCCGTACCCTCGGCGATGACGACTTCCGCCTCCGTACATCCCCGCACGTACCGGAGCACGGCCTCGCAAAAAGCGGGGTCGGTGGTCACGGGGAACGCACTGGCGGTCACCAGGTTGGGCTTGAGCAGAATCCGCTTCTGCCCGGCCAGCACGTCTCCCGCTCCCAGCCGGTCCAGGGCCAGGTCCACGGCCCCGGTGTCCCCGCTGTATTCCGACTCGACAACCTGCATTGCGCACCTCCTCCCTGAATCCGTGACGAAAACCCGAGACCGCTCAGGGATTCAGGTCCTCGCCATGAGTCGGCGCAGTGTAGCACAGAACGCACCGGAAGGGGACAGACGCGGTGAAACCGTCCGACAGTCCCGGATTGTTGTACACCGGTTCGCTGATCGGCGGCACGGACATTTTCCGGGCTGAAAAAGTCCACCGACAACTTATTGATTTTACAGTTTATTTGCTGTGAAAAAAGGTAGTGGCGCACATTTGGCCTTGAAATCCGCCGGAACTTGTGTTAACGTAAATCGGTTTATCAGGAAAGCATGATGCCCTACTCACTACTTCATAATTCCATGAACACGTAGCACTCCGTCCGCCGGTGTGCGAGACGAAACTACCGGAAAGGAGGAAAAAGGAAAATGAGCGTCACCATACCCGAAACCCTGTTCTTTGAACTCGTCGACCTTTTGAGACAACCCAAGTTTCTCTGCCCGTCCTCGGGCGAATGCGTGCTGCACCTGGAAAAGCGCAATCGTGCGCTGGGACAGCTGCTTACGATCAGGCGCGCGATCGCCGAAGACGAGACCAACCCCGCCTTTTTGAATGCAGACCTGCATTAGCAGCCCGTTGAAAAATCCGGAGTTGGCAGCCTGTTCAAAAACGATGAGATGCAAGGCGCGCGAATTTCGAGGAGGTTGGCGTACTTACGGTACGTCGCATCGACGGGAAATGAGGCGCAACGCCGCAGATCGCGTTAACCAACAGGCTGCTACAGGTAAGGCCGGAGCCTGCTCTCGATCTCCTGGCGCGGCACGGCTCCCACCAGGCGGTCCACCTCCCTGCCGTGGTGGAAAACCAGCATCGTGGGGATGCTCTGTATGGAGTAACGCCCGGCGGTGCCCTGGTTCTCGTCCACGTTGAGCTTGGCCACCTTGAGCCTGCCCGCGTGGTCAGCGGCCATCTGGTCCATGACCGGACCCACCATTCGACACGGTCCGCACCACGCGGCCCAGCAGTCGACCAGCACCGGACCCGGATTGTTCAACACTTCGGAGGCGAAGGTGGCGTCGGTCACGTCCACGGGCTTACCCAGTCCGGGGGCCTTCGCCAGCGACGCCCCGCACTTGCCGCAAACCGGCCTCTCCCCGGCCCGCGCCGCAGGTATTCGGTTTTTCGCGCCGCAGGACGGGCATCTCACGATCACGTTGCTTTCGCTCATGGCTTTCTCCTTTGCGCCGTGTTCCCTTGTCCGGAACCGCCGTTTCCATCCATCAAGATAACCACCGGCCGTTGCAGTGCAACCGCAGGAACATTACACTGGACGGATCGGGCAAAACGGCTCTTGGCGACAGCCTGTTTTATGGTATGCTGCGGGGCGATTCGTAAGTCTGAATCCGTGAGGGGGGCAGGGCGGTGCGGATGAAAGGGCCAGACATGCCGTTTCGTCACGAATTCGGGGTAAACCCACAGCCGGGGCGGCCAGCCCCGGGGCCGTCCCGCCGCTTCTTTCGGGAAAGGGGTATGCATGGCTGAACAGGGCATGTTGCACGTGCATTCCGGAAACCGGGCCGGCGACCTGTGCGGGGAGATGGCCCGGATCATGTCGGAGACTCCGCTGGATCCGTTCGCCCCGGAAATCGTCCTGGTCCAGGAACCGGGCATGACCCGCTGGGTGTCCCTGGCCCTTGCGGCCGGGCTGGGAGTGTGCGCCAACGTTCGCTTCGAGTTGCCCAACGCGTTTTTGAACAAGCTGTTCGCTTCGGTGCTGGACGACGTACCCGGCGCCAGGCACTCCCCCTACGGCGCGGACGCCATGGGATTCCGGATCGCGGGCATGTTGCCGGAATATCTGGGGGAGCCCGGTTTCGCCGCGTTGAGGGCCTATCTGGCGGACGACGACACGGGCCGACGCCGGTTCATGCTGGCCCGGCGCATCGCCGCTGTGTTCGACCGGTATCTTTTGTTTCGCCCGGAGATGATCCTGGAATGGGAAAAGGGCGCGGAGTCCCACTGGCAGGCGGTGTTGTGGCGCGATCTTGCCAAGTTGCACGGACCGGTGCACAGACCGGCCCTGCGGAAGCGATTTGCCGGGGAGATAGGGGGCGTGGACGCCTCGCGGCTCCCGGAGCGGGTGTTCGTGTTCGGGGTGAGCGCCATGCCCCGCTTCCACCTGGCCATCCTTTGGCACCTGGCAAAACGGGTTCCCGTGCATCTTTTCCACGTGAACCACTGCGAGGGGTACTGGGCGGACGTGGTGCCGGACCCGGTCCGGGAAAGGGTGTCCGACCGGACCGGCATGGACGCCGGCGAGTTGCATCTCGAGGCGGGCAACTCCCTCCTGGCCTCCATGGGCCGGGTGGGCCGGGACTTTTTCCGCATGATATGCGACATGCCGCTGGAACCCGACAGGGTTTTCACCCCTCCCAGGGAAGACACGCTGCTGGGGGGCGTGCAGGCGGACATATTCCACCTGCGGGAACCGGGCGCCGAGGGCCGCCCTGTCATCCCCGCCGCTCCCGGTGACCGGTCCCTCTCCATCCATGCCTGCCACGGTCCTTTGCGGGAGATGGAGGTCCTGTATTCCGTGATCCTGGACGTGCTCAACGACAACCCGGACATCGAACCGCGGGACATCTGCGTGGCGTGCCCCGACATTTCCGCGTACGCGCCGTACGTGGACGCCGTCTTCGGCTCCCCGCCCGAGGACCGACTGCGCATACCGTACACCGTTGCGGGACGCGGCCTGCGGGAGCAGAGCGAGGTGGCGGACGCGTTTTTCGCCCTTCTGGAGGTGTGCCGGAGCCGGTTTCCCGCCGATTCCATCCCGGACCTGTTGAGAAGACGGCCCCTTCGCGAGCGGATAGGCCTGCCCGAGTCGTTCCTGGACCGGGTGCGCCAGTGGGTCGAGGACACCAGGGTCCGCTGGGGCATCGACGGAGCCCACCGCGCGGCCGAGGATCTGCCCGGTTACGAGGATAATACGTGGCGGGTCGCCATCGAGCGTCTGCTGCTGGGTTACGCCATGGAGCCCCGGGGCCTGGACATGTTCGGCGGCGTGCTGCCCTACGACGGACTGGGAGACCAGGACGGCGAGTATTTGGGGGTGTTCGTGGAATTCGCCCAGGCCCTGTTCGCCATGTCCGACATGCTGGACCGTCGGCGGACGCCGGAGCAGTGGAGCGCGTTTCTGGTGCAGGCGGCCGAGAAGTTCCTCGGGGCCGAGTCCTCCCATGACACCGGCGTGGAGGACTTGTACGAGGCCTTCGGGGACCTGGTGCGGGCACAGTCCGAATGGGGCTTTACCGAGGCCTGCCATTTCGACGTGGTCGGGGCGTGGCTGGAGGCCCGCATCGGCAAGGGCGCCTCCACGTCGGGCTACCTCCGGTCCGGGGTCACCTTCTGCTCCCTGTCCGCCGTGAGAAACGTGCCCTTCAAGGTGATGTGTCTGGCCGGGATGTCCGACGGCGCGTTCCCGGGACGGGACGCGGCTCCGGAATTCGACCTCATGGCCGCCGATCCCAGGCCGGGCGACCGGTCACGCAGGCTGGACGACCGCTTCCTGTTTCTGGAAGCCGTGCTGGCGGCGCGGGAAAAACTGGTGATCACTTATGTGGGCCGGGACAACCAGGACAACCAGGCCATTGCGCCGAGCGCCCTGGTCGCCGAACTGCTGGATTACGTGCGGCGGGGCTTCGCGACCGAAAAGGGAACCGTCGGGGACCATGTGTTCGTTGAACACAGGCTGCACGCCCACCATCCGGATTACTTCGATCCCGGCAACGAAACACTCTTCGCCTATTGCGAGCATACCAGGGAGGCCGCCGCCGCCCTGGCCGCGCCCCGGGCCGATCCAGCGCCCTTTCTCCCCGCTCGGCTGCCCCGGCCCGAGCTTCCGCCCGACTCCCTTGACGTATGGACACTGGCCCGGTTCCTGGCGAACCCGGCCAGGGAACTCCTTCGCTCACGGCTGGGCGTGCGCCTGGACAGAAAAGACGAATCCCTGCCCGACGTGGAGGAGTTTACCGTGGCGGGCCTGGACAAGTACAACATGCTGTTGGAACTGGTGGACCATGGTCTGGCCGGGGTTTCGTTCGCCCGGCAACTGGAGGCGCAACGGGCGTGCGGAAGGCTGCCCCACGGCACTGCCGGCGACCTCGAGTTCGCCAGGGTGGCCGGAAGGGCCGCCACCGTGGCCCGGGAGGTAAGGGCCTGGCTGGGCGAGGAAGCCAGGCCCGGGCACGTTGCCGTGGCCGGACGCTTCGGGGAGGTGAACCTTGCCGGCGACCTGGGGCCGTTGGGCCCCAACGGTCTTCTGCTGTACAGGCCCGCGGAATGGAAGGCCACGGATCTTTTGCGGGCATGGTGCGCCCACCTGCTGCTCCAGCTTTCCGGCGAGGATCCGTCCCTCCTGCACACCCGTTTCGTGGCCGTGGACCAGACCGTACACTTCCCTCCGCTGGCCGGCGACCAGGCGACCGCCCATCTGGAATACCTGTGCGGCTTGTACGTGCGGGGCATGTGCCAACTTTTGCCCCTTGCCGCCCAAACATCCCACGCCTACGCCCGGGAACTTGCGAGACACAGGGACCACGACAAGGCCGTCATCCAGGCAGGCCGGGTCTGGGAAGGAGCGTCCGGATACCACCGCGGCGACGGCGATGATCCCTACCTTGCGCGATGCTTTCCCGACGGCATTCTCCACCGCGGGGAATTCGCGGACCTCGCGACGAGCGTCTTCGGCCCGCCCATCGAAACCATGGGAGGCGAAAAATGAGCGAACGGAGGCAACTTGACCCCATGACGGTCGCACTGTCCTCCACCAATCTGGTGGAGGCAAGCGCCGGAACCGGCAAAACCTACGCATTGTGCATCCTCTTCGTGCGCCTTCTGCTGGAAAAGGGCCTTCCCGTGGAGCGGATCCTGGTGGTCACCTATACCCGGGCCGCCACCCAGGAACTCAAGGAAAGGGTGCTCGAACGACTGCACAGGGTGCGGGACGCCCTGCTCGGGGGTTTTCCCGCCGACCGGGAAGAAAAGGACCCGTTTCCGCAGGCAATGGCGGCGCGCGACGACGGCACGTTCACCACCCGGATCGAACGGGCCCTACGGGACTTCGACGAGGCGAGTATTTTCACCATCCACGGGTTCTGTCAGCGGATCCTTTCGGACAACGCCTTTCTGGCGGGAGTGGATTTCGACCTGGACATGGCCGGCGACTCAGGGGATTTTTTGGCCGAGACCGCCAGGGACTTCTGGCGAAGGGAGTTCGCCGGCGCCCACGCCCTGGTGCTGGCCCACGCCCGCCACCGGAAAAGGTCGCCGGACAGCTACAGGCATCTGCTTCGGCTGGCCCAGTCCCACGCCGGGGCCGAGGTGCGACCCGGGGGGGAGCGCCCCGACCTTTCCGTGCTGGAAGGGTACGAGGCCAGCCGCCTCGTGGTCGCGGACATGTGGCCCGGGGCAAGACACCGGGTGAGGGCCCTTTTAGTGGAGCACGAGGGCCTGCACAAAACGCTCTACGGCAATCCCGACAAGGAGGCCGAATCCGGCGTCGGAACCGCCCGGGAGGAAAAGGTGGACGGCCTGTGCGCGGAGATGGACGCATGGGCCGCGGATGGCCCGCCCGGATACCCTCTGTTCGGGAACTTTGAGCGTTTCACCAGGGACTACCTCGCCGGCAAGGGAACCAACAAGGGATACGAGCCGCCGGAACACGGTTTTTTCCACGCCTGCCAGCAGTTGAAGGACATTGCCGACGAGGTGGCCGGGACTCTGGACGCCCACATGCTGTACCTGGACAATGCCTTTCTGGAATGGGCCGGGCCGCGCCTGGAGAAGAAGAAGGACGCCGCGGGGGTGCGCTTTTACGACGACCTCGTGGAAAGCCTGAAAAACGCCCTTGCCGGACCCCGGGGAAAGGAACTGGCCCACGCCGTGTCCGGGGATTTCGGGGCAGCCCTCATCGACGAGTTTCAGGATACGGACCCGGACCAGCTTGCCGTCTTCACGGCCCTGTTCGCCGCGCCGGACAAGCCCCTGTTCTGGATCGGCGACCCCAAACAGGCCATCTACGGGTTTCGGGGCGCCGACCTTTTCGCCTACCTCCAGGCCGCGGAAAGCGCGGCGCACAACCACACCCTGGCCGTGAACTGGCGCTCCTCGCCCGGCCTGGTGCACGCCGTGAACACGCTTTTCGGAAGGCACGAGGCGCCCTTCGTGCTGCCGGGAATCGAATTCGAGGAAATCGCGCCGGCGCCCAGGGACGGGGAGCCGTTTTCCGCGGGACCGGGGGGGCGGCTTCGCCTGTGGCACCTGTCCGGCCCGGAAAAGAGTCTGGGCAAACCCGAGGCCAGGGGACTCGTGGAGCGGGCGGTGGTGGCCGAAATCGCGACCCTGCTCCGCATGGGAAGCAGGGGAGAGGCACGGGTGGGCGACCGGGGCCTTGTCGAGGGGGACATCGCCGTACTGGTTCGCACCAACGCCCAGGCCTCGTCCATACAGGAAGGCCTCCGCCGGCACGGTATCAATGCGGTGCTGCAGAGTCGCGAGAGCCTGTTCGCCTCCACCGAGGCCCGGGACCTGCTCTTGGTCCTCTCGGCCATGGCCGATCCGGGGAACGGCACTACCGTCCGCTCCGCGCTGGCTACCGCCACCATGGGGCATGACGGCGCCGCCATCCACGCCCTGGCAGAGGACGACGAAGGCTGGGAAACCGTACTCCGTCGCTTCCACCACTGCCGCGATCTGTGGCGGGACCGGGGATTCATCCGCACCTTCCACTGGTTCATGCGCGAGACGGGACTCAGGGCCGACATCCTGTCCAGGCCGGGTGGAGAGCGAAGCCTGACCAACGTGCTGCATCTGGCCGAAGTCCTGCACCGGGCCGAACGGGAGGAGCATCTGGGGACCCGGGGGTTGATCCGCTGGCTGGCCCGCCGGGTGGATTCCCTGGTGGAGGACGAGGAATACCAGTTGCGCATGGAGAGCGACGCCCGGGCCGTGCAGGTGGTCACCGTGCACCGGAGCAAGGGTCTGGAATACCCCGTGGTCCTGTGCCCTTACCTTTGGGAGGGCGGTCCCGGCGGCGGCAAGGGGTTCCCGGACTACTTCGTGTACCACGACCCCCAACGGGGCAACAGGCCTGTTCTGGACCTGGGCAGCGAGGACGCACAGGCCTCGGCCCGCCGCGGGATCGAGGATCTTGCCGAACGCATGCGGATCATGTACGTGGCCCTGACCCGTGCCCGCCACCTGTGCTACATGGCGTGGGGCAAGGTCAACCAGGGCTGGCTTTCCGCCCCCTCGTATCTCCTGCTCCCCCGCCGGGGAGACGCCGGTCCCCGGGCGGTGGGGCCGGAGGAGTGGAAGAGGTTGTCCCACGAGGACCTGCGGGTCACGCTGGAGCAACTTGCCGAAAAGAGCGGGCACATCACCCTCGAACCCCTGCCCGGGTCAGCGCCCGAGGTGAAGGCCGATGAGGGCCGGTCTCCGGCCCTCGAATGCCGCACGTTCACGGGTGTCATCGACCGAACCTGGCGGCTCGCCAGTTTCACCTTCCTGGCCACGCAACCGGACCGCCACCAGGAGCATGAACGGCTGGCGCCGGACCCGCCCCCGATACGGCAGGAAGCCGCGCCCTCCTCTTCAGGAGACGGCAGGGACATCCATTCGTTTCCGGCCGGAGCCGCGGCCGGCATCATGCTCCACTCCCTGTTCGAGGAACTGGACTTCACCAGCCCGGACGTAGCGTACAGGGAAACCCTGGTCCGGGAGAAACTGGCCGAGGCCGGGCATGACGCGAACAAGTGGACGCCGGCGGTCCTGGGCATGGTGGACAACGTGCTGGCCTGTCGGCTTTCGGAAGACGACACCGAACTCCGCCTGGACAACGTGAGCCGCGCCGATCGCATGGACGAGATGGAATTCTGTTTCCCGTTGTCACGCACGACCCCGGACAGGCTGAGGACTCTGTTTCAAAACCACGGGGCCGTACTGGAACGCCCGGGCGCGGGAATCGGGTTCGCACCGGTGCGGGGGTTCGTTCGCGGATTCGTGGACCTCGTGTTCCGTAATTCGGGAAGGTTCTACGTGGTTGACTACAAGTCCAACCGGCTGGGCGCGGCCGTGGAGGACTATAACCGGGAAGCCCTGGCCGCCTCCATGTACGAACATCATTATGTACTCCAGTACCATTTGTACGTGCTGGCCCTGCATCTGCACATGCGGGCACGCATGCCGGATTATGATTATGAACGGGATTTCGGCGGCGTTCGCTATCTCTTTCTGCGGGGCATGTCCGCGGAAAGCGGCGCGGAGTTCGGCGTGTTTTCGGACAGGCCCTCACCCGGACTGATCGAGGAGTTGGCCGTGGAACTGGCCAGGGTGCCGGATCGGAGGGTGGCATGAGCGTTCTGGACCTGGACAGGCCCGTGGAACCGTCCTGGGTGGACGTGCATTTCGCCCGTTTTCTGGCCCGTCGTTCCGGGGACGGCCGGGACGGGCTGTTCGCCGCCGCCGTGCTGGCCAGCCAGCGGGTCCGGCGGGGCGACATTTGCTGCGACCTCTCCATGTGCGCCGGAACCAGGGTGGCCATGCCGGGCGGAGAGAACGTGTCCTGCCCGGAGCTCGACCCGTGGAGGGAGGAACTGATTTCCAGTCCGGCGGTGGGCGGTCCCGGGGACTTTCGCCCCCTTGTGCTGGACGGAGACCTGCTGTACCTGCATCGATACCATGCCTACGAGACCGGTTTCGTGCGCGACATAACCGGGCGTTGCATGTTCGAACCGGGAGTGGACCGGGAACTGCTGGCCAGGGGCGTGCGACGGGTGTTCGGGGATGACCCGTTGGGCCGGTGGCAGCGGGTGGCCGCCGCGTGCGCCGTGCTGCGGCGGTTTTGCGTGGTTTCCGGCGGGCCGGGAACCGGAAAGACCACGACGGTGGCCGGAATCCTGGCGCTGATTGCGGAGCAGGACGAACAGGCGGGCCGGCCCACGCGGATCGCGTTGTGCGCGCCCACGGGCAAGGCCGCCGCGCGGCTTTCCAGCGCGGTTTCCGCCAGCATGTCGGGTTTCCGGGGCAGGGGTGCCGTGTCGGAAGCCGCCGCGAACGCGGTTCCCACGTCTTCCTACACCCTGCACCGGATACTGGGAGCGCGGGGAGACGGAAGGTTTTCCAGAAACGAGGAAAACCCGCTGGAAGCGACGGTGGTGGTGGTGGACGAAATCTCCATGGCGGACCTAGCGCTGATGTCCCGGCTGACCCGGGCCCTGCCTCCGGAGACCCGGCTGCTCCTTTTGGGCGACAAGGCCCAGCTGGCCTCGGTATCTCCCGGGTCGGTGCTTGGCGATCTGTGCGCGCCGCGGGACCTGAACCGGTTTTCCCCCGCCATGGCCGGGGTCGTCGCCGAGGTTTGCGCGGACACGGTGCCGGTGGCGGATGGCGAGCCGCCTCCGCTTCTGGACAGCGTGGTGGAGCTGGTCCACTCCTTCCGGTTCGACCCGGACAAGGGCATTGGCAGGCTTGCCCGCGCCATCGTGGAGGGGGACGCGGAGGAAACCCTTGCCGCGCTGGCCGCCGGATACCGGGAGGTGTCCCACGAGCCCGCGCCCCGGCCGGCCCGGCTGCCCGGCCTCATCGGGCACGAGGCGGCGGAAGGATATGGCCGCTACCTGGAGGCCGACGACCCTCGTGAGGCGCTTGTGCTTCTGGACCGGTTCCGCGTACTGTGCGCGGTGCGGGAGGGCCCCTGGGGCGTGTCCCTGGCCAATCGTGAGGTGGAAAGGGTTCTCGCGGCGACCGGACTGGTCGATCCCGCTGAAGGACAGTGGTACCACGGCAGGCCGTTGATGGTCAGCCGAAACGATCCGTCCCGGAACCTGTTCAACGGCGATACCGGACTGGCGTGGAGTATGGACGGACGCCGGCGCGCGGTGTTCGCCTCCACGGAAGCCGGGGCGGAACCCAGGTTGTTTTCGCCCCTGGCTTTGCCGGCCCATGAGACGGTGTATGCCATGACCGTGCACAAGAGCCAGGGATCGGAATTCCACCGGGTCCTGGTGGTGCTGCCGGACAAGCCCAACCCGGTGTTGACCCGTGAACTCCTGTACACCGCAGTCACCCGGGCCCGCGAACATGTGTTCGTCGTGGCGGAACCCGCCGTGGTGCGCCAGGCCCTGGCCAGGCGGGTGCAACGGGCCTCGGGGCTGGTGCGAGCGCTGTGGGGCGGATTCGCCGACGGCGACCAGCCGCGTTGACACGCCGTCCTCCAGGATGTAGAGTAGCTCCGACTCCGAAAGTGCTTGTCATGACCGTCTTTCCCCCGAACCGTAACTACGGAAATTCCATGTCCGATCATCGCATCACAACCAGGCATTACACCGCGCGCGGGATCCTCCTGCTCGCCATGGCCTTATTGCTGCTCGCATCCTGCGACAGGACCGTCATCGAGGCCCCCGTCCCCGAAAAGGAACCGCCTTTGGCTGACAGCAGACAGGTGTACGGCAAGGCCCTGAGGTCCCTCGAAACGGATGACCTGGACCAGGCGCTAGCCGCCCTGGACCGGTATGTGACCACCTGGCCCGACGGGGTGAACGCGCCGGAGGCCCACCTGCTGATCGGGGACATCCGGTACAAGCGCCAGGAGTACCAGGCAGCCCTTGCCGCGTACAACCGGGTGACGGAGCGTTATCCAAGGTCCCCGGAGGTCCCCGAGGCCCAGTACAAGACCCTGGCCGCCTACTATGCCATGGGACGGTACCCGGCCGTGGTGAAGACGGCCGACGAGTATCTCGAGAACATCCGCCATCCCAAACTGCGTTTCGGCTCCAACGTTCTCCTCGGGGATTCGCACATGGCCCTGGGTGAACCCAGGCTGGCCCTGGAACCATACACCCGGGCGTACGAGCTTGCGGTCGGCGACCAGCAGGAGGCCCTGGTGAACCGGCTGGCCAAGGCCGTGGACAGGCTGGACGCCGCGGATTTGCCCCTGATCATGTCCCACACGGACAAGTGCCTGATCGAGGGACTGGTTCTGCTCCGGCTGGCCAGGGAAGCCATGGAGGAAAGCCGCTGGGACGCGGCCGGCGAATCGGTCGCCGCAATGGTGCAGCGCTGTCCCGGACACCCCAGGGTCGACGAGGCCCGGCAGCTTTTGGCCGATATCGGCAGGCTGTCCAATTTCCAGCCCGACGTACTGGGGGTCCTTCTGCCCCTGTCCGGCAAGTTCGAGCAGTTCGGCAACCAGGTACTTTCCGGTGTGGAAATGGCCCTGTTGCAGTACAATTCCTGGCATGACCAGTATCCCGTCGAGCTGATCATCCGGGACACGGCCGGAGATCCGGAACAGGCGAAACAGGCGTTCCAGGAGCTGGCGGAAAGCGGAGTCGCGGCTGTCATAGGGCCCATGGTCACGGCCTCGGCGCTGAAAGAGACGGCGGCCCGGCTGCGGCTTCCCGCCGTCGTGTTCACCCAGAAATCTTCGGTGCCCGAACAGGGAGGCTACCTGTTCCGCAACTACCTGACTCCGGACATGCAGACGAAGGCCCTGGTGGAGTACGGAGTCAACGAGCTGGGCATTCGCCGTTTCGCCATCCTCTACCCGGACGACAATTACGGCAGCACGTACATGAACCGGTTCTGGGACCAGGTGATCCTGCACGACGCGGTGGTTTCCGGGGTCCTCTCCTACGGCCCGGAGGTGACGGACTTCGAGGAGCACGTAAACCGGCTGACCGGCCGCCACTATGAAAGGCCCGCCGGATACGAGCCCAATCAGGAGTGGATACCCGAGGGCCTCTTGCCGTCGGTGAAGCCCGATCCGGACGTGGAGGGCGATCCCGACGCCGATGGCGAGGAGGATGATCCGTTGCCCGTGGTGGACTTCGACGCGGTGTTCATCCCTGACACCGCGGAGAGGGCCGGGTTGATCATGCCCCAGTTCACGTACCATGACGTGCGGAACATGACATTCATGGGCACCAACCTGTGGCACGGCGGGAGCCTGGTATCCGTGGCCGGCCGGTACGCCAACGGCTCGCTTTGTCCGGTGGTGTTCCACCCTGAGAGCCAAAGGCCGAACGTGCAACGGTTTGTCCAGGATTTTTCGGAGACGTTCGGCACGCAGCCCGGCTTTCTGGAGGCCCTGGGATTTGACTCGGCCAACATCCTGTTCGACGCCACGCACCGTTCCGGAGTCCGGACCCGGGAACGCCTGCGCACCGTGTTGCTGCAGATGGCGCCCTACGACGGGGTGACCGGCAGGACGTCGTTCCTTCCCACCGGCGAGGTGGACAAGGACCTGACCCTGCTCCGGCTTGAACGGGGGGTGTTCGCGCCCGTGGCGGCGGAGAGGTCCGAAGGCATGGTGGAGTCCTATGATGCGGCGGATTACGGCGCCCGGCCAATGGACAAGGAGGGCGGGGTGGAAACCACGGAAGCCGTCCCGGACGTCTACACCGGTTCGGATTACGGCTGGGGAGCGAAAAGCCCGGCCGAGTCGGAACAGCCTTGAGCGAATCCCACCGGAGCCACCCCTTGTCGCGGCAATTTCCAATGGACAACAGGACGCCCCCGGGTGACTGGGCGTACAGGGTCTATGCGGGACTGACCGGCCTTGCCTATCTGGGGGGCGTTCTGCCCGCAGTCGCCGGGATCAACCTCGCGGGAAGGGACCGGTGGCGGCTTTACGAGCGCCTGGGCCGGTATCCCGACGCCGTCGCAAAAAGGTTTCGCGGCCCGTGCCCCCGTGTGTGGCTGCATGCCGTGAGCGTCGGGGAGGTCGCGGCGGCCCGGCCCATCGTCCAGTCCCTGCGCGCCATTTGCCCCGAGTGCGACATCCTGCTCACCACGACCACCATCCACGGTCTGGAACACGCAAGACGGCTGTTCCCGAATTCCATGGCGGCAACGGCGCTGGCGCCCGTGGACGCCCTGATCCCGGTGCGGCGTGCGCTTCGCGCCGTCCGGCCGGACGTACTGGCCATGATGGAGACGGAGATCTGGCCCAACTGGCTTCTGGAGGCAAAAAGGCAGGGGGCCCGATGCTGCCTGGTCAACGGCAGGATATCGGCGCGTTCCATAGGAGGATACCGGAAGATACAGCCTCTGGTGCGCACCGTCTTGTCCCGCATGGACGCCTTCGGCATGACGGGGCATGGAGACGCCCGAAGAATCCGGAGCCTTGGCGCGCCGGAAGGCCGGGTCCGGGTGTGCGGCAACGCCAAGTTCGACCTTCCCGCCGACCTGGCAGATCCGGCTCTCGCGGAACAGGCCCGGCGGTTCGTGTCCGGCAACGGTCCCGTGCTGGTCGCCGGAAGCACGCGCAGGGGCGAGGAGGCGGCTCTGCTGCGCGTGTTCCGCGACGTGCGGCAACGCTTCCTCGGCGCGACGCTCGTCCTCGCCCCCAGGCATCCCGGCCGGGTCGGGGCCGTGGAGGAGATGATCCGCGCGGCGGGATTTTCCCATGATCTCCTGTCCCGGATCGAATCCGGCGCCGCGTCCCCGTCCGGTCCGGTTCTGCTGGTGGACACCATGGGTAGGCTTTTCTCACTGTACGGCGTGGCGGACGTCGTCTTCTGCGGCGGCAGTCTCGTGCCCCTGGGCGGACAGAACGTGATCGAACCCGCCGTCTGGGGCAAGCCCGTCCTCTTCGGCCCGCATACCGAGGACTTCCGGCAGGCCGTGGCCATGCTGCAACAGGCGGGCGGAGGCAGGACGGCGCGATCCGTGGCCGGCTTGCGCGACGTCGTCCTGGACCTGTTGGAAAATCCGGACAGGGCGAAAGAGATGGGTGAACAGGCCCGCCGGGCCGTGGCCGCGCACCGGGGCGCGGCCGGGAGTTACGGAAAGATGCTGGCCGGCCTCGCCCTGGACAGGGCAAGGGAAAGGCGCTCGGAAGGAATGTAGCGGGGGCCTGTCGCGGTCGGCCATGTTTTTTGGCCGCGCCTCGCGTGCCTGGCCGGATACGGACAACCGCATCCCGATTGCACCCCGCCCCGGGAACCGGTCGACCCCGTTGCCCGATCCACCACCTGCCGTGTCCCCACGCCCGGACATTATGACGATTCCCGTAATTATTTTCCGAATCCCCCCGGCGGCCTTGTCCGCCTTTGGGAACAGTTTTATGGGAACGCCTCCATGACAGTCCGGTGACGGCCCGGTCCTGTTCCCGCCTCATTCCCTGAACAGGTCGGACCTGATCAGCCCGGATCTGGCGGCGCGGAACTGGGCCGCCGTCCGGAGGCATCCCAGGCCGTACACGATGCTGCGCCCGAGGTTGATGGACGAGGCCTCCGGAAAGTACCTGGTGGGGCAACTGACCTCGGCCACGGTATAGCCGTGCCAGATGACCTGCGCCAGCATCTGGTTGTCGAATACGAAGTCGTCGGAGTTAACGGAAAGGTCCAGCTTCTCCAGCAACTCCCGGGAAAAGGCGCGATACCCGGTGTGGTACTCGGAGAGCTTGGCGCCCACCAGCACGTTTTCCGCGAACGTGAGAAACCGGTTGGCCACGTACTTCCACACCGGCATGCCACCCTTCAGCGCATAGCCGCCCAGGATGCGGGAGCCCAGAACGCAATGGTACAGGCCGTTGGCGATCATGCTGGCCATGGCCGGGATGAGCATGGGCGTATACTGGTAGTCCGGGTGGACCATGACGACGATGTCCGCGCCCTCGGCAAGCGCGAGGCGGTAGCAGGTTTTCTGGTTCGCCCCATAACCCAAGTTCGTCTCGTGGGTGTACACGGTGGTGTGCGGCAACTTTTCCGCTATGCGGACGGTCTCGTCCTGACTCTTGTCGTCCACCACCACCACATGGTCCACGACGCCCTGGGCCATTACCTCGTCGTACGTCCTCGTAAGGGTCTGCGCCGCGTTGTAGGCGGGCATGACCACGACCACCTTCCTGTCCTGAATCATGCGATGCTCCTGGATTGTCAGCCCGTTGAAAAGCTCGGAATTGGCAGCCTGTTCAAAACAATGAGATGCAAGGCGCGCGAATTTCATGGAGGTTGGCGTACAACCGGTACGTCGCATCGACGAGAAACGCGCCGCGTACCGCGCAGATCGCGTTAACCAACAGGCTGCCATGCGTTGAATGTCCGCCTGTGCCGGATTCAGACAGCCTACACGGGGATGCCCCGATGTTCAACTAACCGGTTTTTCGCGTTTGGTCGCCGGCGCCTTTCACGGGGTCGGAGGCCCATGCCCGCGCGCGGCCGCCTCCACAGCCGGGACCTAGGGTAGTCCGGGCCATGAGCTACCTTGCGCCCTCCACCTTCCATGGCGGCGTCCATCCGCCGAATATCCGTTCCAGTTCCATGGCGACTCCCATGGTCACATGGTCGTTGCCCGGCGCTCCCACCACCTGCACGCCCAGTGGCAGGTTTCGCCTGTTCAACCCCAGTGGCACCTGCGTGGAGGGAAAGCCCATGGTGTTGAAGATGGCGGTGTGCGCCCAGTGGTACAGTTGCAGCTTTGGAATGTTATGGCGCGGGGCCACCGTACTGTATGAGGGGAACAGCATGACACCGTCGCCGATGGCTTCGACAAGCTCCTCCCGCAGCCTGTTCCCCTCCTCGACGTATCTGTCCAGGCTCGCGGGAAGCCGCTCAAGCCCGGCCAGGGCTATGGCCGGGATGGTGTGGGGCGACCTGCCCAACATCCAGCTGCCCAGAGCGGCGGCCACGGCCAGGGGCTCGCCATTTCCCAGCATGACGCCGAACGGGGTTGTTCCCTCCACGGCCTGCAGGGTGGCCATCCAGATGTACAGCGCGTCCCGGAGCCGGGGAAAACCCGTTCGGGACACCAGGGCGCCGCGCCCGGCAAGAGCCCGGCCCGCCAGCGACTGTGCCGCGAGTAGCTCGCCGGACACCCTGATCCGGCCCGTTCCGGGCACGTCCAGGACTCGCAATCCTTCGACGCTCACCGAAAAGGCGTCGCCGATCTCCATGTTCACGCACTCCGGGTCCACGCCGTCCGGACCGGCCAGGATGCCCACCAGAAGAGGCAGATCCTCGGCGCGACGGGCAAGGGGGCCCGTGGTGCACATGCGGGAGACTTCCTTTTCCGCCACCGGGTACTGGCCCGTATTGGGGATCAGCCCCCCGGTGGGCTTGTGGCCGAACACGCCATTGAAGAACGCGGGCATGCGGATGGAGCCGCCGATGTCCGACCCCAGGCCGAACGGAGAACCCCCTGAGCTGATGATCGCGCCCTCGCCTCCGGAACTGCCGCCCACGATGCGCGAGGGATCGTACACGTTGCTGGTCCTGCCGTACACGCGGTTGGATGTCTCCATCCACATGCACAACTCGGACACATTGGTCACGCCCATGGGAATGGCCCCGGCGCCGCGCAACCTGGACACCGTCGGCGCGTCGTAACCGGGTACGACTCCCTTGCGGGACATCAGGCCGCTGGTATTGGGCATGCCGGAAAGGGAGAAGCTCTCCTTGATGGTGCAGGGTACTCCATGCAGGGGAGGGCAATGGTCCGGCCCGTTGTCGGCGAGATACCGGTCCGCCGCGTCCGCCTCGGCACGGGCCGGGGCGAACCGCTCCGCCACCACGGCGTTGATTACGGGGTTGATCTCCCGGATACGGCGGATGTGCTGGTCCACCGCCTGGCGGGAAGTGATTTCGCCGGCCCGGATGGCTGCGGCGATGCTGGTGGCGGAAAGGGTCAGTGACTCATTCATGGGATAATCTCCGGTTGACGTGTTCTGGCACGGGGTTGGTGGAGGCTGCCACAAAGGCGGGGCATTACAAACCAGTCCTCTGTCCAGCTCGCTGCGCCCGGAACCTTCCTCCCGGGACGCCGACGCCCCAACACCTGGTTGCCATGCAACCCCGCCTGCTGTTATAGATGAAATCCGGTGGACAATCGCGTCCCCCCGGAAACGAAACCGCAACCAAAGGACCACACCGCCATGCCAAGCACCCGAAGTCCACTGCAAGCCTGTGTCCGGATGCTCACAATTCTGGCCCTGTTCGCCGCCGGCTGTTCCGTACCCTGCATCAAGCCGCGGGGCGATCTGTCACTCGCCCACAAACAGGAGTTCTGCCGGGCCATGGCCCCCTACGATACGGAAATCGCCAATGCCGCAAAACGTCTCAACGTGCCCCGCAGCATCGTCTCGGGGATGATCTATGCGCTTTCGGCCGGCAAGCCCGGCCTGGTGATCGAAGATCGCCTGGGCCTCATGCAGGTCCATGCCGAAGAGTTCGCCAGGGCCAGAAAGCGCCTGGGCGCGTACGCCGTGGACATCGCGGATGACCCCCTGAATCCCAGGGCCAACATTTACGCCGGTACATGGTTATTGTCCCACTATTATGAAATCGTGCGGATGTACACGGCAGACCCCTTGTGGCGGTTCCAGGTCAACGACTGGTGCAGACCGATCAAGGCCTACCTGACGACCCCGGAGGCTGACTATGAAAACTGCGCCGAATGTCCCGCCCCGGGAGAGGGCCGGGCCGAATACATCGGCGGCCAGGTCCTGCGCTACGCCAGGATACAGCACATGTGCCATTGACGCGGACGGCCCGCTGCGTCCTTTTTCACGACCCGGCCACCCTCCCGTGAATCGTTACCGCCTACTTTCCCTTGTAGTCCGGTTCCCGCCTTTCCTTGAACGCACGCGGGCCTTCCTTGGCGTCCTCGCTGAGGAAAACCGGAGTGGCGATTTCGATCTCCCTTTTAAGGCCTTCCATGGTGGGCAGGCCGGCGCATTTGAGGACTGACTTCTTTACGGCCTGGACGGCCATGGGTCCGTTTTTGCTGATGACGCTGGCGTAACGCTCCGCCTCTTCCATGAGTTTGTCCGCCGGGACCACCTTGTTCAGAAAACCCAGACGATACAACTCCTCGGCGTCGGCCAGTTCTCCGGTGAGCAGCATCTCCATGGCTCGCGCATAGGGAAGTTGCCGGGGGAGGCGGACAGTGCTGCCCATCATGGGGAAGATGGCCCACCTGACCTCCTGGAGGCCGAATTTCGCGCCTTGCACGGCAATGCGAATATCCGTGGAGTAGAGCAATTCCATGCCACCTGCGATGGCGTGGCCGTTGACCGCGGCGACAATGGGCTTGAAGACCTCCATGTCCCGCATGAGGGCCTTGCCCGCCGCCAGGGGGTCGCGGGCCACGGCCTTGTCCGCCTCGGTTTCCGGCTTGCGCACCCCGGTGAGCAGGGGGATCAGCCTGGCAAGGTCCGCTCCCGCGCAGAAGACGTCGCCCGCGCCGGTGACCACGGCGCAACGCATGTCATCGTCGGCCCGGTAGTCCTCCCACGCCGCTATGAGTTCGAGTACCAGTTCCGGGTCCAGGGCGTTTTTCGCCTCGGGCCGGTTCAGGGTCAGCCAGGCTGTGTGGTTGCGTTTTTCATAGATGAGCCGCATGGAAACCTCCTCGCGATAGTGGTTCAGTTCGTATGTTATCTAACGGCTTTTCCTGATTCTCCTCCACAACAGGTCCAGACCGTCCCAGGCCAGGTCGCCCGCGCTGCCTATGGGGCAGAAGGTGAACGGACAGGGCCTGCACGCCACCCTGAACAGGATGAGGAAGGCCATGCCGAACAGGGCCAGCCAAAGCATGAGCGTGGCTATCCCGCCGTATCGGAACATGTCGGGAATGGGCAGTACGAACAGGATGGCCACCGCCACTACGTCCATCCACAGTCCAACCTTCATGGAACCGTGCTGCTTGCGAAAGACGAAAGGAGTGGTCTTGCCGAACAGGGAGGAACAGTAATCCCCGTAATAAGGGCATCGCGCGCACACGAAGTACCGCAGGGGCACCAGAAGGGCCCACAGAACCAGAAGCCAGACCAGGAGTTTCCAGACGCTGGTCTGGGCCAGCACTACCACGGCCACCGCCACCAGCGGCAGAAACATCAGCGTGGTTATCCATCCGACCCACGGCGCCCACGGGGCTTTTCTGGGGCAATGCACGCCGTCCTGCTCCACGCCACTGGCGGTTTTACCTACGACGATATTATCCTGCACGGGATGATTCCTTTCCGTGGTACGTGTTCAGGCCGGGCTGAAAAGAGTCGTTTTGGAAATCCCGCCACCCGGAATCAAGGCCTTTCGGCCGTCGAGTCCGGCCCGGGTCGTTCACGAATTCGACCCGCGTGAGAGCCAGGGAGGGCGGAACGCCGCACTTCCCTTATCAGCCCGTTGAAAAACCCGAAATTTGCAGCCTGTTCAAAAACGACGGGATGCGTGGTGCGCGGATCGTGCTTTTTCAACAGGCTGTTAGCAGAAGCGGGGCGAAGCGGTCAAGGCCGCCCTTCGCCGCGGGCCATCCCGGCCGTCCGGTCCCTTTTCTCCGGACCCGCGTTTCCCGCGTCCCGGAGTTGTCGAGCAGGCCGCGGGACGGGGATCTTGCCAACCGGTCGTCGCAACGCGAAATTCAAAATGGCTGGGAAAACGCGACCCCCTCACCGTCCTCACCCAACACGGCGAAACGGTACTCGGTGCCCGGCGTCTTCACCGGAGAGTGCCATCGCGCGGTGTAACTGCCGGTGTACGGTTCCGGGCCGGCGCCGCCATATTCCACGGACACGTCGAATCCCCGGTCGTCCACGGCCCTTCCGTCCAGGAAAAGCGGCGCCCATCCACCGCCGTCCGAACGGGCCTCCACCCGGGCCAGCGTCCCATCCCAGGCCAGGTCTCCCGGCGGGGCGTCCATCCAGGACACGGCGTACAACGCCTGGAGGCTGCCCCGTGCCGGAGTGTAGGCGGGCTGGCCGAGAACACGCCGGTCCGGGTGGATCCCGGTTTCCGCGGGCAGGTAGTCCGCGGCAAGAAGGTTGAAATGTCGTTTTGGCGGAAGTTCCGCGCGTGATGTCTCTCCGGCCAGTCCGGCAGCCACCCGGGACAGGCGCGCCGCGACGTACGGACCCGTGTTGGGGCCGTACAGGGTATGGCCTCCCTCGTAATACTGGAGGGAGTACTCCTCGGGCGTGGTCATGTAGCCCCAGTAGCCGTTGGCGCAACTCACGGGCACGAAACGGGCCACCTGGGCAAGTCCCGCTGTCCGGCAACGACGCTCCGCCGCCGCCGCGATCCGTGCGCCCATCTGGCAGGTGATTTCGAAAGGGAGGGGGAGCAGCACGGTATCGGCGACCCGCACAGCCTGGAGCATGAGTCTGCGGGGAAAGACCTCCTTTTTGACGAACAGGCCCTGGCAGCGGCCTCCGAACACGTTTTTCCCGGCATGGGGCGAGTCTCCCGGGTTTTTCCGGGGCCACTCCGGAGCGAACAGTGGAAGCCTGTGCAGCAGGGGGGCGGGGCGGCTGGTCGCGCCGCCGGTGAGGGACATTCCCACGGCCGGATCGGCCAGGGAGATGCCGTGGGCCTCGGGTTCCAGTTGTACGTCCACCTCGTCGACCGAGTAGCCCACCGCCACGTCCGGGTCCATATCCCTGCCGAGCGATTCGAACAGGTCCAGGGCCTTTTTGCCCACCATGGCGCCGATCCGTCCGGCCCAGGGAAAACCTTCGCCGATTTTCCCGGGAATGTCCGGCGTGTTGTCGCCATGGGTGGCGTTTGCCGCGGCGTGGACGACGTCCCACGGGGGATGGTGCCTTGCCATGGCCCCGTGCTCGACGTCTCCGGCGATGCGGGCGAACACGTCCGCGTTGTACAGGTGGTTGTTCTCGCTGACGGCGGTGGCGTGGATGGAGAACGTTGAAAACGCGCCCGCCGGGTACCAGTTGCCGTCGTCCGCGAGACAGTCCGCACGGATCATGGACAACACGGGATTCACCGCCTCATGGGCACCCGGCCTGGAACCGGGTTCCAGGTTCAGGTTCTTCCGGTATGCCGCCACGCTCCGGTTGCGGGTGGCGCCCCATACCCGTTTACTGCCGGCTGCCACCCGCGCCGGTCGCCTGGATTCATACGCCCGGACGACGGCATGGGCCACCCGTGTTGAGAGATACTCGAAGAAACGGGGCTCGAACCCCGCCGCATTGGAGGCATGCCGGTTGTAGAACACGCTTTCAAAGTAGTTGGCCGGCGCTGAATGGGTATGGGTGCCGCACAGGACCAGGCCGCCCGCGGCGACGTCGGTGCTCGCGGCCGCCAGCTCCGCAACTCTGGCGTGCAGGGCCAGGGAGCCTGAAAGAAGGTCCAGCGCCACCAGGGCCACGGGGCGTCCGGTGGCGGGCTTGACGTACAGGCAGCGTGCGTGGAGCCGGGTGCGGAACCCCCTGCCGAAGTGGCCCATGGCCGAATATCCGCCCATTGGCATGCCTGGCGGCGGTGTGATGTCCACCCGAGCGGCGCCGGCGACGGGCGTGTCCAGGTCCTCGGCGGGAAGCGGCTCGGGGAGGGGGATGGACAGGTTCAGCGGACGCTGCTTCCGGGAGTTGGTGAAAAAGCCCGGCGCCATGCGCGCCAGTTGGATGAATTCCGCGAGAAGGTTGCCTTTCATGACTGTTTCCGCCCTTCGTATTCGGCCACCCGTTCCGCGATGACCTGCTCGGGTTCGCCGTCCCGCATCAGGAACCTCTCGGTGAGTTCCTCGTCCGAGAGAAGCCGGTCCAGCAGGGCCCTGTCCAAGCTCACCCTTTCGTGCAATGCACGGTCCCGGGCGAACCACGGCCCCCCGCGGGCGTCGAAAAGTTCGCGAATGGCTTTTGCAGTCTGCCGGCGCAGCGCGCACCACGTAAGGCCCGATTCCAGTACCTCCGCGACAAGTTCGGAGTCCCGGGACAATTCCGCCGCCAGCGCCTCGTCGCCGAGCAACCGGGCCAACCGGTTGTTCAACACCCTGACCACGGCCTCTTCGTCCCCGGTCATGCGAACCACCAGGGCCCGTTCGTCGGACTCCGCCGCCCGGGATTCGTACACCGGATCCCGGACCATCTTCCGCAATCCGCTGATGACGTCATAGGGGTCCCATTGCATGCGAACGTTGGCGACCCTGGCCGGTGTCTTGCCGCCGGGGTGGGCCTTGCACGAATAGGTGACCAGGGTGCGGTCCAGGCCCATGTACTCGAGCAGGTAGTGCCCGGCCAGCTGCTCCATGCGAACGCATTTTTCGCGGCGGGGCACGCCATGGCCGGACAACGCCTCGAACCGGATGGTGCACCGGGCGAAATCCAGATCCAGGTCCATGCCGTTTCGCACCACCACGTCCCGGTCCGCCATGGGCCACGGCTGGGGCAGAAACAGGTGCACGACCTTGTGGTCGCGGTCGATGTCCTCCACCACGGTGGCGGTTTTCACTCCGGGCATCCACCGCGGCATGGCCTGGACGTCCCTCAGGACCTCGCCCAGCACTTCCATGGCGGCTTCAACCATGCCCCTGCCGGTGAATTCCCTGACGTCGGTACCGGGAAAACTTTCGGCATACCCCCTGATTCCGGCCTTTTCCCAAATCAGCACCGCGATCTCTCCTCTGAACGGATACCGGTCATCCGTGTATGCCGGGGCTCTTGCATCTCCATGCGCGTCGCCGGCCGTGTTCATTCCAGGGGCAGGGCATTGGCCTGTTCCAGGACCAGCCCCCCCGCCTCATGCCGAATCCGGTGAAGGTGCCGGCGCCGGCCGATCAGCGGCGGCTCGCCTGGCAGGAAACGCCGGCCGGACAGCCAGTACACCAGGGCCTTCAACGTACCGTTGTGGCAGACCACCAGGATGGTCGAGCCCGGAGTCCTTCGGGCGGCATCCTCAAGGGCGGCGGAGGCGCGCAGCCAGTGGTTGCGCCTGGATTCGCCGCCCGGCGGTGCGAAGTCCCATCCCAGCGCCTCGAGTCGGGCAATCCGCTCCGGGTTCCCGGAGCGGATTTCCTCCACCGTCATACCCACCCATTCCCCCCAGTCAAGTTCCCGGAGACGGGGGTCCTCGACCAGGTCCAGGTCCAGGGTCTCGTTGATCAGGTCCGCCGTCCGTCTGGCCCGTCCCAGGTCGCTGGCGATGATGCGGGAAAACCCCATGGGCGCGAGCATCCGGCCCCATTGCCGGGCCTTCTCCACGGATTCCGCGGCCAGCGGGGAGTCGGCCTGGCCCTGGATGCGCCTTTCAAGGTTGGCTTCGGTGGTCCCGTGCCGCACCAGGCCAAAGAATGTCGCCGGTACACCGGAATCCGTCATGCCCCGCCCTCCGCGATACGCCGCAACTCCGTCTCCACTTCCGCGTAGTTCCGGTCCAGATCGTGCCGCACCCGCACCCGTTGTTCGGCCGCCCGGCCCATCCGGATTCTCAGGTCCGGGTCGTCCAGGATGGTCTCGACAGCCCCGGCAAAGGCCTGTTCGTCATGCAGGGGAGTGAGAAGACCGGTTTCGCCGCGTCCCACCACCTCCGGGATTCCTCCGTTGTCGTATGCGACAACGGGCAGGCCGCAGGACTGGGCCTCCAGGTACACCATGCCCAGGGATTCCCGGATTCCGGGAAAGGCGAAAACGTCGGCCGCGCTGTAGTAGCGGTACAGTTGGTCGCGGGGCACCTTCCCCGGAAACCGGACACGGCCCGGGGCATGCTCGCGGGCAAGGAACTCCAGCCTTTCGCGCTGCTCTCCATCCCCCGCGACGACCAGCACCAGGTCCCGGCCTCCCGCAAGCAGGGTTCCGCAGGCGCGGATGGCCGCGGCCAGCCCGTCCGCCTTGACCCCCGGCCGGAACATGGCGGCGGCAAGCACCACCGGCGTGGCGCCCACGCCCCACTCGTCCCGCAACCGCCTTCGATCCCGGGGAGACCGACGAAACTGGTCCGGGTAGATTCCCGGAGGAACATAGGTGACTTTGTCCCGGGGCAAAAGGCGCAACAGGTTGTGTTCGTCCTCCCGGCGGTTGGTGAACACCCGGCGCGCGGCAAGCAGGGAGAGCCGATTCAGGTGAAAGCCGACCGCGGTTCTCCTGTCCCGCCTGCGTTTGGTGGAGTAGATACCCTGGAACACCACGTAGGGCAAGCCCGCGGCCCGGGCCGCCCACGGACCCAGGACGTCGGGCGCCTTGTAATAGGCGTGGTAGGTGAGCCAGACGCCCGCGTCGCCTGCCCGCGCCCGCCGCGCGGCACGCAGTCCGTCCCTGGCGAGCCCCGGCCAAAGCCACGGCTTGTAGTAGATCCATCGCGCCCGAATCCGGCTGGCCGGAACGACCTGGTGCCCCGCGCGGCCAAGGTATTCGACCAGGCCGGTGGCGATGATCAGGTCGCCGCTGGGATTGGCGTGTCCCAGGGGCTTCATGGGGGCATAGAAAAGAATGCGCATGGCCGGTTCCGGGAAAAGGGGGTGCCAGAAGGCGAATAAAACGGGAAGGAGGCGCGCCTTTCCCGTGGCGATTTCCGATAAACGGGCCCCGAATGTCCGGAGGGGCCCGGCCCTGGCCGGGGCGGCAAAACAGGGGACCCCGGCGGACCGGGGTCCCTGCCTGCTTCGATTTTCCGGCCATGCCCGAACCCCGACGGCCCGGTACTACTCCTCGAAGTAGTAGGCCTTGTACGTCTCCACTCTGGTCGCCGGGTCTTTCCAGCAGTTGGGGCCCATCCCGGCCTTCTGGCACAGGTGGGTCAAAAACATCTCCTTGTCGGGCAACTGGTCCCAGACCTGAGGCAGGAACGTGGACTTCCGCATTCCCTGGGACAGGATGACGCCGTGCACTCCGGGCTCCAGCCTGGACAAAAGGTCATTGCCGTCGGTGAACGACAACTCCTCGGGCACCGTGAGCACGCTTATCTCTATGTGCACCCTGTCCAGCTCGTCCTGGCCGAGCGGCGGAAACCTGGGATCGCGAAACGCCGCGTTGACCGCGTTCTGCTCGACCCCCTCAACCAGGGGCTGGACAGGCTCGATGTTGCCTATGCAGCCGCGAAGGTCGCCGTTTTTGTGCAGGGTCACGAAACACCCCCGGGGCTCGAGCATCCTCTCGCTGACGCTTTTCGGTCTCCTTACGGCGTCGTCCGCTCCGAGGCGGGCGGCAATGGCGCTTCGGGCGAGTTTCAACAGGTCCGTCTTCTCCTGTTCGGTCCATTGTTCGTCGGACATATGTGATCCTCCTTTGGGGGAAATGAATGCTATTGCGGCATAGCCCACGACGCGCATTTTGTCGCCGGACGTGTCTCCCGAGTTTTTGTAGTCCAGCACGTGCCCCCGCCAGCCGCGCGTCCGGGCCAGGGTCTGCAGTGTCAACACCGGGAGTCTGCCACATGCCTCGGCGGTCCTGGTGCGGGCCATGTCCAGGGATGCCATGGCTTTTGTACAGGCCTTGTCCATGGGGACAGCCTGCTCATAGGGATGGTAATGCGAAAGATCGGTGCTGGCAACCACGAGTGTGTTGTCGTCCAGGTAGGGCAACAGCTTTTCGGCCACCTCGACGGGGTCGGCCCTGCCGAACACGATGGGAATCAACTCGAATTCGCCCAGACGGATTTGCAGAAAGGGCAGGTGCACTTCGAGGGAGTGTTCCCTGGCGTGGGCTTCGGGTTCGCTGGAGAAGCCGTCCTCAAGGCGCAACAGGGAGGCCTCCCAGGCCAGGGGGACGTCGCCCAGGGGGGTGCGATAGGCCCTGACGTCGGGTATGCTGACACCGGAAAAGGCATGCCTGTGGGAAGGGGCCAGGAGGACAACCCGGGTGATGTCCGGAGGGACGGCCTTGTATGCCGCGGCCGCCACGATGCCCGAGTATTTGTACCCCGCGTGCGGCGCCACCACGGCCCGGACCCTGCCGTCCAGCCGTTTTTCGGCAGCCCGTTCCAGGTACTCCATGACCTCGGCCTCCAGGCCGGCACGGTCCGCCGGATAGAACACGCCGGCCACCCTGGGTCCCATGACGTTTCCGTCAACGGGAAGCGCGGCGGACCCGGCACTAAGCGACGCGACGCATATCGCCACCAACAGCACCAGTGTCTTGGCTCCGCGGCCCATGGTCCCTCTCCGGATCATGACCAGACCCCGGCCACAGGAGTGTCGCACCCCGGGCATCGGCCACGGACCAGCCTGTTCTCCCTTACCTGGTAACCGTTTCGCAGGACCACGGGGTCCCCGCATCCGCCGCAGGCCACGGTATCGCCTCCGCCGGGTACGTTGCCCAGATACACGTGGCGCAGGCCTTCCTCCAGCGCGACCTTTCTGGCCTGTTCCATGATCGCCACCGGCGTCGGATTCAGGTGCACGAGCCGGTACTGCGGGAAGAATCTTGAGAAATGCAGGGGTACGTCGGGCCCGAGCCTTTCCGCGATCCAGCCGCAGAGCCTTCGTATCCCGTCCAGGTCGTCCGTCCACGTCGGCACGATCAGGTTGATGATCTCGAGCCACACGCCTTCCTTTCGCACCGTTTCCAGACTGCGCAATACCGGAGCCAGGGAGCCCCCGTTCAACTCCCGGTACGTCCTGTCGGAAAACGACTTGAGATTGAGCGAAGCCCCGTCCAGCACACGGCATAGCCGTTTCAAAGGCTCGGGATTCATGTAGGCGTTGGACACCAGGATGTTGCGCAGGCCCTGTTTCCGGCCCAGGGTGGCGGTGTCCAGCATGTACTCGTAAAACGTGGTGGGCTCCGAGTAGGTGTAGGCGATGCTGGCGCAGTCGTACCGCAGGGCCTTTTCCACGGCCTTTTCCGGAGGCAGGTCGTAGTTCCGCGTCCTGTCCGGTGTGGTCTGGGAAATTTCCCAGTTCTGGCAATTCAGACAGGTGAAGTTGCACCCGGCCACGGCCAGGGAGAATGTCCGGGAGCCGGGCTGGAAATGCAACAGGGGCTTTTTCTCCACCGGATCGGCGTTGACCGAGCATGGGTTCTGGTAGGAGATGGAATACAGGCGCCCGGACAGGTTCACCTTGCAGCCGCAGTGGCCCCGCTCGTCCACGGGGACCTCGCAGCCATGGGGGCAGGTACCGCAACGCACCGTTCCGTTGCCCATGGCCTCCTGGAAGTACGCCTCGCGCACAGTCCTGGAAGCCGCGGAAAAGGGCCGGGCCAGCAGCGGTCTCAAAGAACCGGGGCACAGAAGACCCCCCGCCGTCCCCGCGGCTGCCGCGAGAAACCTTCGTCTGGTCGTGCTCATGGGGCCTGTTTCGTCACTTCCGGCCTGCCGCCAAAGCCGGCGGCCCGGCCCGCGCAGCCCCGCGCCACCACTGTCAGCGCAGAAAGAACCAGTAGATGTATCCGCCCAAAAGGCAGAGGGCGAACCCGAAAGAGACGTAGGCCTTCCAGGCTCCGGGCTTGGTGGCTATGCCGTTCTCGTTCGCCTCGCCCACCTTGTTCTTGCAGGCGATGCAGAGGGTCTCGTCATAACCCAGCGTGGTGGAGCAGTAGGGGCATTTTTTGGTCATGAACCTGCGGGGCAGTTCTCCCTGCCCGGGGGGGGTGTTTTTTTCCGCCATTTACCAAAACCTCCTGCAAAAATCGTCCCGGATCCGTGCGGGGGTTCCGAAACCCGCTCACGCGCCGGGGGGCACCGTGCCGAAGCCCACGGGAATCTTCCACTCTTCAGATGAATTCCATCGACGGCCAAACCCGCCGAAAAGCATCCGTATCGGTTTTTCGGACTCGTGCCGACCCCTGGTCCACCGATTCGGGCCGCCACAGCCATGGGCGCGGCGTCTTACCTCACGGCGTCCAACGCCTGCTGATCGATCTGGATGTCCGCGTCGGCCCGGACTGCTTCAATCCAGGAACTGAGCATCTGTTGCCGTTTGATCAGGCGCAGGTTCTCGATCGTGTCGGCCTTTTCCTCCACAAAGTTTTCCGGGTCCGCCCGCCTGACGTCCTTCAGTTGCGCCACGTAGAACTTGCCACCGACCTCGATGGGCGAATCCGGCATAGGCCTCTCCAGGCTCAGGGAAAACAGGGCCTCGAACAGGTCGGGATCGAAACCCAGGTCCGGCATACTGTCCGTTCGCTTGAAGAACCCGGTTTCCTTCACGTCCAGGCCCCTTTCCTCGGCGGCCTCTGCGAAGGAAGTCTCCCCCGACGCCGCGTCAAGGACATTTTGAGCGACTTCGCGGGCCTTTTCACGCCGCATTTCGGCGAGCACGTCCTGTTCCACCTCGGAGCGGACCTCCTCGAAGGCGGGAATCCGGGGCGGCTTCTGCTCGATCACCTGGATGATGAAGAATCCGTCGGACAGTTCCAGCACGTCGCTGAATTCGCCGGTATTCAGCTTGAAGGCCTCCTCGGCGAATTTGGCGCCGTCGGTGAGCTGTTTCGGGGGATCGTTGCGCGAAAAATATCCGGTGGTTTCCAGCTGGACGCCCGTCTCCCTGGCGGCGTCCTCCAGGTCGCGGAGGTTCAGGGTATTGTCGTAGAGATCCAGGGCCCTGGCAAAGGCCTCGTTTTCGGCCTTCCGCTCCTTGATTGCCTGGGCGACCCGGCTTCTGGCCTCCTCGAGCGTGAGGGTTCCGGCCTCGTTGACTTCCTCCACCTTGATCACGTGCCAGCCGAACTGCGTTCGGACGGGATCGCTCACTTCCCCCGGATTGAGGGAAAAGGCGGCCTCGGAAAAGGCGGGCACCATGTCCTCCCTGGTGAACGCGCCCAGGTCCCCGCCCCGGGTGGCGCTGGGGCCGTCCGAGTATTCCTTGGCCAGCTCGGCGAAATCCTCATCGGCTCTGGCCTTCCGAGCTACTTCCATGGCGCGTTTTTTTGTTTCCTCGACCTGTTCATCCGAGGCGTCCTGCTCCACGCGGATCAGGACGTGACGGGCCTTGACCGTCTCCTCCCTTTCGAACTCCCCGGGGTTTGCCTCGTAGTATTCCTCGATTTCGTCCTCGGGGGCCTCCACCTCGTCCAGGAAACGCCGTGGCTCGAAGGCCACGTATTCCGCCTTGAGCATGAGCGGAGTCCTGTACTCCTCGGTGTGGTCTTCGTAGTACTCACGCAGCCTGTCGCCGGTGGGCGTGAGCCCGGTATAGGAAGCCGGTTCCGCCGCTGCATAGGCCACGTCGACCTGCTTGTTCACCCATTCGTACCACTGCCTGGCCTCCTGCTCGGAGACGGCGGCGGCGCCCAGAAGCAGGGACCGGATCTTCTGGTAGAGCAGATAGTCCCGCTGTATGGACTCGAATTCCTCGGGAGTGTAACGTTGCCCGGCAAGGGCCCTCTGGTAGAAGGCCTTGTCGAACCGGCCCCGGTTCTGGAAGGCGGCCTGGCTCCGTATGTAATCCACCAACTCCCTGTCCGTGACCTCGAGTCCCAGCTTGCGGGCCTTTTCCAGAAGCAGTTCCTGGCTGATCAACTGGTCAAGGGCCTTGCCCGGAATGTTCAACCGCTCCAGCGTGGCCTCGTCCAGCCGCTCCCCGTACTGCTGTCGATAGTATTCGCGCATGTTGCTCTTGAGCCTGGACAACTCGGCAGCGGATATGGTCTCTCCGTTCACCATGGCCACGCGCCCCACCCTGGACGAACGGTAGGAGCCGACTCCCCAGAAAACGAACACCAGCACGATGATTACGAAGATGACCTTGATGAACGGGGAGGTCGCGTTTTTACGCATGTATTCGAGCATTTACGATTCCTCACTTCCATGGCGCGCAAGGGAATTCGCCGCGGGGCACACCGTCCCGTTTTCGGCGGACGCACCTGTCGGGTATTGTAAGTCCTTTTCCGCTTTTTTGCAAAGCCCGGCGAACGCGGCCCTCGGAGCGCGGGCCTCCTTTCCAGGGCAGGAAAACAGGATTAGCACCGGCCCCTCGTTCCGTCAATGTGCAAAACAAGCGTCCTGTCAACCCGGGTTGAACGTGCTCCGGTCCGTCTTGGTGCCCACGGATTCGCCGCAATGGGCGCACAAATACTCGTACAGGTCGCTGTCCGGCAGCACGAGGAGAAGGCGCTTTCGCACCGGCACGGCCTGCCTGCAGCGAGAGCAGTACAACTCGGAAGCCTCGAATTCCCGGAACATCCCGTTTTGCCGGCCGCCCTGCGGCTGGTTCTGATTGTCGTAGCGATAAGCCATACATCCCTCCGGCGGTCCGTGTCCCACGACGACCGCTGTCCGGACCGGACTTCGACGCCAGTCGCCGCGTCCGGCGAATAATCGGAATAAGTTTAAAGATAAGACAGGGGTGTAAAGGCTGTCAACGGACGCCAGGGGATCCGTGAACCGGCATGTGAGTCTGCCGAGGCGGCCACATTCGCGGCGGAGAAGCCGTCCTGGGCGTGCCGGAACGGGCGTTTCCGTTTGAGGCGACCGGGGTGTAGTCGGGTGGCTCGACCGGGTCAGGCGTCGGAGTCGTCCTTTTCCTGAGCCGGCAGCTTCATGAAGGACACCCCTTCTTCGGCCAGCATCTTTTCCTCCTGCTCCGTGCTGGTTCCCCGGATGTTGCGGGCGGGCGCGGCTCCGTAATGGATTTTCAGGGCCTCGGTGGCGAAACCGCTGCCCACGTTCTCAAAGTTGTTCTCCACGTATTCGGCCACCTTCTTGAATACCCGGGCCACGGCCTCCCGTCCTGTCTCACCCACAGCCTCGGTCCCGGTCGAGGACTTGATCCCGAAAGTCGACGGCACGCGTACCACCTCCCCCGAGTCGCAGACGGGGCAGCTGATGAGCCCTCTTTCAAGTTGTTCACCGTATTCGTCCGCGTCGGCGAACCAGCCTTCGAAGAGGTGGCCCGCGCCGCACTGCAGATCGTAGACTATCATGTCACTCCCCTGAATCCGTGACGAAAATTTTTGCAAAAAACACGAAAGCCCCATGATAAGGGCATTTTAAATGCGTTGCCATGGAAGTCTGGTTTCACTCGACGAATGAAAGGACTTTTCGCCCTCGCGGGACGGGCTCATTCGGTGCGCCCGCGGCTCCCGGCCCCGGTCGGCATGGCCGGGCGCAACCGGCGGGTTTCCTCCTCGGGTCCACACTCCCTGAGGCCGCCCATGGATTCGGGGCCCCGTTACCTGCTGGATTCGGCCGAATTGCATGCAGGCGTTGCCGTCCGTGCGTTGAATATAACACACGGCATTGCCCTTTCAATCTATTTGTTGCCAACGCTGATGTGGAAAGGATCCACACCCGTCCGGGGTTGTGGCACGTATGCGGTCCGGGTTATCCGGAAGCCAGAGCGGGAAATCACGGACCAGTCCCATGACAAGGTGTTCTACGTGTTTTCGACAAACGCGGAGCCATTTGAGTCCGAGCCCGGGTATTCTCCTCTCAGCGTGTATGCTCTGCTTGAACATGACGGAGATTTTGACGCGGCGCATGCCGATTTGGCCACCAGGGGTCATATTCTCTCGAGCGGTAACAAGGAGCCATGGCCGGATCCATCCGCTTTGCCTTCCCCGCTTCCATCGGTGCCGCATCTTGACCCCGAGATATGCCCCGAGCCTTTACCAGCCTGTTGAAAAACGCGATCTGCGGCGTTGCGCTTCATTTCTCGTCAGT
>JBKHBM010000043.1:0-35097 GCA_046542385.1 Desulfatibacillaceae bacterium
ATTTGGCCTTTCGTAATTCCGATACGTTTGGGTCCGGCCCGTTGCCACGGGCCTTGACCCAACCTACAGACTTGTGATGTTGGAGCAAGCAAGATAGAGTACAAGCCAGACTTTGTATATGGAAATTGGAAATGAAACCCGATCATCGATACCTCGACAACAAAAACCACTTTTTGCGGTATTCGTATAAAGCATTGTACAATCATTTTGGATCATTAGGGAGGTAGGTTGGGTCAAGGCTCCGTGTGAGGAGCCGGACCCAACAAACGCATGTCTGCTTCCGCAACCCCCTATTTGGCCTTTCGTAATTCCGATACGTTTGGGTCCGGCCCGTTGCCACGGGCCTTCGCCGGGGTGACGGAATATGGACTCGCTTCGCTCGATTTGTTTGTCGGGTAAAACCCGGGCGGTGCGCCCCATACGCAGATCCCGGCAACGCCGGTAAATCACTCCCCAACCCGGATTCCCGGCCCACATGGTCTTCAATTCCTACATCTTCCTGGTCTTCTTCGCCGCGGTCCTGGCGCTGCATTACCTCCCCCTGCCGTGGCGGGTGAAGAAGTTCAACCTTTTGTGGGCCAGCTACCTGTTCTACGCGGCCTGGAATCCGCCCTTCATCGTCCTGTTGTGGATCTCCACCATTGCCGACTGGTGGTGCGCAAAAGGCATTTTCCGCTCCCGCTCCCTGTCCCGCAAGCGGTTGTTCCTTGCCGGCAGCCTGGTGGTGAACCTGGGGCTACTGGGCTACTTCAAGTACGGCGGGTTCGTGCTGGAGAACTTCGTGCAGCTTGCCGATGCTTTGGGCATCGGTTTTTCCCCGGCGGCGCCGGACATTGTCCTGCCCGTTGGCATCAGCTTCTACACCTTCCAGTCGTTGTCCTACTCCCTGGACATCTATCGAGGCAAGCTGGAGCCCTGGGACTCGCGCCTGGACTTCGCCATGTACGTGACCTTCTTTCCCCAGCTGGTGGCCGGGCCCATCGTGCGGGCCGCGGATTTCCTGCCCCAGCTGGAGGCGGAGAGGCGGGCCACGGCCGAGCAGTTCGGCTGGGGCATGTTCCTGGTCGTCCTGGGGCTGTTCGAGAAGATCGTGCTTGCGGACGCGTTTTGCGCACCGGTGGCCGACGCCGTGTATGCCGCGCCGCACTCCGCCGGCATGGGGGACGCATGGATCGGCACCATGGCGTTTTCCGCGCAGATATTCTTCGACTTCAACGGATACTCCACCACCGCCATAGGCTGCGGCCTGTGCCTGGGCTTTCTGCTGCCGGACAACTTCCGCTCGCCTTACGCGGCCGCCGGGTTCACGGACTTCTGGAGACGCTGGCACATCTCCCTGTCCTCGTGGCTGCGGGACTACCTGTACATCCAGCTGGGGGGCAACCGGAAAGGGGACCTGCGGGCCGCCGTAAACGCCATGATCACCATGCTCCTGGGCGGCCTGTGGCACGGCGCGTCCTGGAGGTTCGTGGCCTGGGGCGGCATCCACGGGGCGCTGCTCATGGCGGAACGGGGCGTGCGGCGGCTGCTTCCGGACGCGCGCCTGAACAGCAGGGCGGCCCTGTTCGGCATGGTGTTCTTCACCTGGATCTGCGTGTTGTTCACGTGGACGTTTTTCCGGGCCCAGACCTTTGGCGGCGCCGCGAGCCTGTGCGCCGCCATGGTGGCGGGCGGGGCGTCCTCCCTGGTGGACGCGCGGGGCGCAATATACATACTGGTCATAACCGTTGGCCTGCTCGCCGTGCACTGGGGCATGCGGGACCGTGATTTCGTGCATACCATGGCCGCCGTCCCCTGGTTCTGGCGAGCCGTGTTCGTTGCCGCCATGCTGGTGGCCATGGGCCTGACACCTGGAGAGGATCGTGCCTTCATCTACTTCCAGTTCTAGGCGGGGCGCGCTGCGCTCCGAGGACAACGTGGGCGGACGCGACTGGCACTGGGCCCGAGTGTTCGCGGCGGCCCTTGTCATGGCCGCCAGCCTGCTCGGCATGTGGGAGGGATACTGGCGCTCCAACGGCTTTGTCCCCAGCGTGGTGGACAACCTGGGTGTGTGGGCCGTGGAACGGGGGCGCGCGATCGACCTGGGCCGGGACGGCGTGGCCCTGATGGGAGCTTCCAGGATCATGCTGGGCTGCAATCCGGACGTGTTCACGGAAGCCAGCGGCAAGGAAGCGGTGATGCTGGCCATCGACGGCAGCAACCCCCTGCCCGTACTGGAGGATCTGGCCGGGGACCAGCAGTTTTCCGGAGATGTGGTCTGCTCGTTCATCCCCCGGTTTCTGGCCGACGGCGCAGTGGACAAAGCGGGCCGGGCCGAAAAATGGGTCCGCAAGCACAAGGATCTCAAGTGGTCCTCCTTCATCAATACCCGGCTGGCCGTGCTCGTGCAGGCCAACTTCGCCTTCCGGTACTCGGGCCTCGCCCCGGGCGAAATCCTGGACGAGGCCCTGGAGGACGACAGGCCAAAGCCGCCGTGGGCCCCAATGCGCCCGGACAGACACAGGTTCGCCGTGTTCAGCCGCATCGACGTGCGGGAACTGTATCGCGACCGTGTGGAGCGGGAACATGAGGTGGCCGAAAAAGCCCAACCGCTTTCCGAAAAGGCTTTCGGGGACCGGGTGGCCCGCATCCGGGAGTGGGTGGAAACGCTGGAGGCCCGGGGCAGCCGGGTGGCTTTCGTCCGGTTCCCCAGTTCCGGCGGCGTGCTGGAGGTGGAGCGGGATCTGTGGCCCAGGGACCGGTACTGGGACGTGTTCGCGAAAAACGTCGGAGCGCCCTGCGTCCACTACGCGGACCATCCCGAACTGTCCCGGTACCGCTGCCCGGACGGCTCCCATTTGCGGGGCGAGGACGCCCGGCCGTTCACCCGCGACCTTGCCCGGATTCTGGGCAGTCGATTCGGTGGATGACATCCGCCCCGGACAGGGCGAAGGAAACAGGGGCGACCGCGGGGACCGCCCCGTGGATGGACAGGTGTAACCGGAAACCGGCGGGCTACTTGTTTATGAGGTAGCGGAGCGCCTTTTCCTGGGTGGCGTTGTACGGAGGCCGCAACAGGAACTGGGTGTTGATCCTGCCCTGGGAGAAGACGCCCCTGGCGTGGGAGAACGCGTAAAACCCCTCGGGTCCGTGGTAGGCGCCCATGCCGCTTTGCCCGACCCCGCCGAACGGGAGGTCGTCCTGGGCCACCTGCAGCACCGCGTCGTTCACGCACACGCCGCCCGAGATGGTATGCTCCAGCACGCGGTCGATCCGCGACTCGTCCTCGTCGAAGCAGTACAGCGCCAGAGGCCTGGGCCTGCGGTTCACGTACCGGATCGCGTCGTCGATCCCGTCGTAGGCAACGATGGGCAGGATGGGACCGAAGATCTCGTCCGTGGCCGCCACCATCTCGTCCGTGATGTCCAGCAGCAGGGTCGGCGCCATCTTCCTGTGCCCGGGAAGCAATTCCTCGCCTGCCGGCTTGATCTCCACCAACGTGGCGCCTTTTGCGCGGGCGTCGTCCACCACTCCCAGAAGGCGGGCGAAATGCCGGTCGCTAACGATGGCCGTGTAGTCCGGGTTGTCCGCCAGGGTGGGGTAGAAACGCTCGATGTGGTTTCGCAACTCCACCACCAGCTCGTCCACGTCGTCCTTTTGCGCCAGCACGTAATCCGGCGCAACACAGGTCTGGCCGGCGTTGAAGAACTTGCCCGCCGTGATGCGTTCGGCCGCCTTGCGCGGGGAGTACCCGGGCGCGACAATGGCAGGGGACTTGCCCCCCAGTTCCAGGGTCACGGGCGTCAGGTTCTCCGCCGCGGCCTTCATGACGCTTTTGCCCACGCTGGTGGAACCCGTGAAAAACAGGTGGTCGAAAGGCAAAGAGGAGAACGCGGCCCCGATCCCGGCGCCGCCGGTGACCACGGCCACCCTGTCCTCGGGAAACGTCCGGGCCATCATGTCCCGGATGACATCCGCCGTCTTCGGCGTTATTTCCGAGGGCTTCACCATGGCCCGGTTGCCCGCGGCCAGTGCGTACAGCAGAGGCGCGGCGGCAAGGTAGTACGGATAGTTCCATGGAGACAGTATGCCCACCACTCCCAGGGGCTGGTACCGCACGTGGGCGCGGCCGGGCCAGAATACGGGGGAGACCCGCCTCTTTTCCGGTTGCATCCATTCCTTGAGGTGCTTTTGCACGTACTTGACGAGGGAGACCGTTGTGAACACCTCGGAGGTAAGTGTCTCGTGCATGGAGCGGTTGCCGAAGTCCGCGGACATGGCCGCCGCCAGGTCGTCGGTGCGCTCCCGTGTCACGGACAACAGCGTGTCCAGGTGCTCCATGCGCTCCTCGTACGAGGGCGCACCCGTATTGTGGAATGCTTCCCGTTGCTCGTGCAGCAGCTTGTCCAGGCGGGCCTTTTCCGCGACCTCCGCGGCGGCGCCGGTACTTTTCTTCGCGGGCATGTTCACTTCTCCTGTGGAGTTTGGGACGCAGGGGCGAATGGTTAGGTATGAGAAGGTAACAACGATCGAGGCGGCTGGCAAGTTCTTCGGGTGGACAAAATATCGGGGCCGTGGGCCGAGCCGGCACTCCACCGGCGGCAAAGGCTTTGTCCAACCCGGTTACCCGCCGGGCTTCGGCCCCGCGAACGCGGGGCCGAAGCCATGGCAAGCCCCCCCCATAAAGGGAGGAACACAAGCCTGCTATGCCGACTTCCTTTCCGTGGCGGCCTCCCGGGCATACAGCGCGGCGCCCAGTGCCCCGTTTATCTGGGGATCGCAGTACAGAAACTTGAGCTCCATACCCATGGCCTCGGCCAGGGACCTCGCCACGCCGCTGTTTTTGGCCACGCCGCCGGTGAACACCACGTCCGGTTCCGCCTGGATGCTCCGGGCCAGGGAGGCCACCCTGCCCGCGAGGGCATGGTGCAGGCCGGCGACGATGTCCGCGACCTCCTCGCCCCGATTGATGAGGGACACGACCTCGGTTTCCGCGAACACCACGCACTGGTTGCTTATGGTGACCCGGTTTTTCGACTGCGCCGAAATGTCGCCCAGTTCGTCCAGGGAAAGCTCAAGGGCGTCGGCGATCACCTCGATGAACCGGCCCGTGCCCGACGCGCACTTGTCGTTGTAGCTGTATCGGGCCACGTTGCCCTGCTCGTCCAGGCGGATGGCCTTGGCGTCCTGACCGCCGATGTCCACCACGGTGCGCACCCCCGGCACCTGGTGGCTGGCGCCCCTGGCGTGGCACGCGATTTCCGACTCCACCCGGTGGACGAACGGCACCTGCTTTCTGCCGTAGCCCGTGCCCACGATGCAGGCCAGGTCGCCCATGGCCTTGCCGGCCTTTTCCAGCGCCGCGTCCATGGCCAGCCTCGCCGATTCCTCCGGCCTGGGCGTGGCGCGAACCACGGCCTCCGCCATGATGATGTCGCCTTCCATGAGCACGGCCTTTGCCGTGAGCGATCCCACGTCGCATCCAGCAACGATCATTTTCCACCTCCATTCGCCTTTTCGGCGGCGAGTAGCGCCGCGCCTATGGCTCCGGCAAGCTGGGGGTCGCTTTTCCGTATGGTAACGATCCGCATGCCGATCTGCTTTTCCAGCGCCTTGACGACGCCCTGGTTCTTGGCCACCCCTCCCGTCATGCACACCTCGCGCCGCGCCTTTACCGCGTTGGCCAGAGTGGCCACGCGAAAGGCCATGGCGTTGTTCACGCCGGCGGCGAGGTCCTCGATGGAGCCGCCGTCATTGATGTGCTGGATCACGTCCGCCTGCGCCCACACGGTGCACGTGGACGCCATGGTCACGGGCTGTTTGGACTTTGCCGACAGTTTGCCCATCTCGTCCAGGCTCAGGCCCAGCAGTTTCGCCATGACCTCGAGGAAGCGCCCCGTGCCGGCGGCGCACTTGTCATTGGCCAGAAACTTGTCCACACGGCCGTTGTCGTCCAGGCGGATGGCCTTGGCGTCCTGGCCGCCGATGTCGATCACGGTGTTGGCCGTGGGCACCAGCCAGCGGGCGCCCTTTCCGTGGCAGGTGATTTCGCTCACCGCCTCGTTGACAAAGGATATGCCCTTTCTGCCGTATCCCGTGCCCACGCAATATCTGATGTCGTCAATACCCAGCCCGGCTGCCTGGAGCGCGGCATCCATGACCCGTTTCGCGGATTCCTCCGGGCTCCTCCGGGACCTTTCGATCACCTTGGCCACTATCCGGTTGCCCGACAGTATGACCGCCTTGGACGTAAGCGAACCAACGTCGCATCCCGCCGTTATCATGCCTGCCTCCTGTGTGTCTCGGGGCGCGGTGGACGCGCCCTCGCGTTATTTCCCTATGCGCCGAAGGTCGAGGAACTCCTCGAAACGGTTCTGCGTCTGGTCCCAGGACTCCACCCTGTCGTCGAACGCGTCCGCGTTCACCACGAAGGTGGGCAGTCCGGAGCGTTCCAGGTCCCTGACCAGCAGCTTGACCATGCCCCAGGTGTTGCGGCATCCCGGGGTGCCGGAGTACACGGCGAAGTCCACGCTGTACAGTTCGGCAAGGCCCTTTGCCTCGTCCAGCCACATGTTGGGGGCGTCATACGGCCCGCGGATCTGCTTGACCATGGGCATGCGCGAGTTCTGCGCGGCCAGGGTGTCGATCATGGAATCGAGGTCCGACGTGGACGTGGTGTACCCCTCTCCGGGCTGGGTGTAGGGGGCCCCGTCCTGGTAGAAACGGTCCAGTATGCCTCCCAGATGGGTGATGTTCCTGCTCTCCAGGAAGTTCCACAGCGGAATGTTGGCCGCGTAGTGGTCAATGTACACGAACAGGCCGCGAATGTCCTCCCGGCCCGAGAGCAGCCCCGACTTCCCTTCCCTTGCGTTGGCCTTGGCGATGTCCAGCATGGACTGCAGAAGCTCCGTGCACTCGGGCTGGCCGCCCATCATGAACCTTCCCGCATACAGGAAGAAGTTGAACAGCACGGGCACGGGGTTGGGAATCAGCCGCTGCACGTCCTGCAACTCGCAGATGATGGCGTCCTGCTTTTCCTGCTCGATGAGGATCTCACGCAGCTTGTCCAGGTCCAGCTTCCTGCCGGTCTGCTCCTCCAGGAACGCGATCATGTGTCTGAAGTCCGCCCGATGGTACCCGGTCGCCCTGTCGTCGGTCAGCGTGGGCGGGTAGTTGATCTGGTAGAACGGTATGTCCATGTAGGCGGAGAAAAAGGAAAACGAGTTCGCGTTGGTGTCGCAGATGCCCGGGGTGTCGATGAGCACGAAATCCGGCTGTTCGCACAGCCCGGCGAGGTACGCGCCCATGGCCCCCCTCTGGGAGGAGCAGGACGTTTCCGTGAACCCGGCCTCGACGCAGTAATCCATGAACTCGCCGGTGCCTCCGTTCTTGACCAGGGTCCCGGCAACGGTCATGGGTTCCAGGGAAATGGGGATCACGTCCATGGCGTACAGGATGGCCGGAGACTGGCAGAACGTCGTCATGCACAGCTTCTTGCCTTGGTCGTGCGCCGTCAATATCTTGTTGAGGTAGGCCCCGACCCCCTTGAGAAAGTTTTTGCCCGCCTCGCCCTGGGCCATCACCGGCTCGATCACGCCCTTGAAGTCCGGAATGCGCCGCGCCATGCGCTCGAATTCCTTTGGCGTGCCGTCGGCAACCCTGGACGCCGTGGCGAACAGGCTGTGCAGGGACCAGTCGAAGTTGTATTCCGTTTGTGCGGCTCTCATGGCTACCTCCCTTGGTTTATAGACTCGAGGAACGCGCCCACCCGCATGCGAACCCGTCCCTCGTCGGCCATGGCCCCGTACTCGCGCTCGATGCGGATGGCAGGAATGCCCATGTTTTCCAGATCCCGTTCCATGAGCCCGTTTTCCGAGCCGTGGAGGTCGCAGAAGCGGATGTTCTGGAACACGACACCGTCCACCCGGGCTTTTTCGATTTTCTGCGTGAGCAGGTCAAAACGCTGCCTGTAATAGCCGAACATGCGCGGGCACAGCTGTTCGTGCAGGTACCGGGTCGCCAGGCCCTTGTACCCCGGCTGGCCGGCGTCCACCTCCCCTTCGTGGGCCCGGGCGCCGAAGCACACGTTGTCCGTGACCACGAGGGCGCCCTCGTCCTCCAGGGCCTCGACCAGGGCCAGATCATCCACCACGCTGCCCGCGAGCATGATCCGCTTTCTCTTCCCGTTTTCGCCGGTGCGCTGTCTCATTTCGTCGAGCGCCTCCTCGAGCAGGGATATGTATGCCTGTGTGGGCAGGGCCGTGCCGGCCAGCACCAGGGTCATGGCCTCGGTCCCCGTCACCGGGGCGTCCTCCCTGGCGCGCAGGTCCTCGAGGTCCGCCAGCAGACTCCGCTCCCTGTTGTGCAGGGCCACGGCCTCGGACAGGGACTCGGGAGTGATGGAGACGTTGAAGTGCTCCTCCAGGCTCTTTACGAACCGCTCGATCTCCTCGGTAAACCAGTTGATGCTGTATTCGGACACCTTGTGGGGCACGCCGAAGTAGTAAAAGTAATCCGGCATGGCGCCTTCGTAGTCCTCGCCCGCCTTGCGCCAGCACTCGTCCAGGCGCCTCATGGAATCGCACGCCTGGACCATGACCGCGCCGTCCAGGAAGGAGAATTTGCCCTCGCCCGCGTTCTGCAATATGGCCTTGGGGCACGAGCAGACAAAGGGGCCGAAGTAGGTGTCGCCAATGGAGGTGGACGTGGTGTCGATCCCGCGCAGGCGATAGGAGGCGATGCCGGCGGCCGTGAGCACCTCCTCGGGCACGTGGCTGCATACGGTGCCGACCACCTTTTTGCCCTGCTTCTTCCAGTCGTCGATGGCCGGGTTTCCCACCCTGGTGGCGGCCTGTGTCAACAATTCGTTCATGCCGGCGCCTCCTGCCCGCTATCCAGCAAGTCCCGGAGGGCCGCAAGCGAGTCGGTCACCTCCTCGTTATAATCGTCGTCCTCGGGGGACAGCCATTCCACCAGGCCCTTGATCAGGGTGGGCAAAACGGCCCGCCCCAATGGCCGCATGGCTTCGCGGATGTCGTCGATCATCCACTTTGCCGTATCGGACAATTCGTCCACGTCCACGGAGTTCGCGAAGTGGTAGAGCATGTTCATGACAAAGTCCGGCTTTTCGTCCCGCACGCGGTTTAGCACCATGGACAGGGTCGAGACCATCTCGGCCAGTTCCTGGGCGTCCACCTTGAGCGCGCCCTCGGCGATGGCCTCGGCCGCGTCCTCTTCGGGCAGATCGGCCAGCAGTTCCACGCTGCGGCGCATGGAGCGAATCCGCGCGTTGCGGAGGCTGGGCTGTTCGTGCAGCCGCTGGGTCAGCAGTTCCGGGTTGTTGCGCAGAAGCTCGGTGCGGGCGGTCAGGCGGGATTCCCGGATTTCGGCCACGGCGCTTCTGGCCTTCCACAGCAACGTGGGGTCGATCTCCGAGCCGATCTCGGCCAGCTTCACCGCAAGTTCGGAAGTGAATTTCGGAAGTCCCGGGGGGCCCAGAAGCGCACTTCCCGTGTGCATCTTGCGCAGCACCTCGGCGGTTTCGTTCACCACCGTGCCCAGGGCCTTGCCGTCCACGTCACGCAACAGGGACAGGCTCACCTCGGTGAGCAGGTCCGGGGCCATGGCGTTCACCCTGGTGAGCGTGGAGATGAGCATGGACGAGGTGGTGTTGGTCAGCGCCGGAACGCAGCCCATGAGACACACCATCTTTGCCGGGTACTCCCACAGCGCGTCGGTCAACGCACCGGCCAGGGCCGCCATGTCCTCGCGGGAGTCCGCCAGAAACTCTTCCAGTTCGCCGAAGTCGGTGCGGGAGATCAGGCCGCGCAGGGGCCCGGCCACGCTGTCCGCCATGAACGTGGGATTTTCCTTGTGAATCTCGTTGACGACCTTGACAAAGGACGTAACCAGTTCGCCCACAAGGGCGTAATCAATGTTGCTCAGCACCTCGCCGAAGAAACGGACCCGCTTTTCCTGGGGCAGGCCGTCCACTGTCTTGTAAATGGTGGTGAACACGGCCGTCGCGGTGTTGACCAGTTCCGGGACCATTTCCAAAAACGCCTCGGTGAACTCGGGGTCGCTCATGGCCTCGGCCACCGATTCGGCCGCGCCGGGACCGGCGTCCCCGATCTTTTTGAGGTCCTTTGCCATGGCGCTGGAAAGCAGCTTTTTGAATCCGCTGTCTCCGGCCCACATGCGCAGGACTTCCGGGATGAGCGCGCCCGTGATCTGGCGGCATTCATGGGTCCGCATGATATGTCCCACCAGTTTTTCGGCGAGATGGGCGCCGTTCGCCTGGCCCGGAGGGCCGGTCTGAGCTTTGAGTTGTGTGGTTTGGGGCACTTGGCACCTCCTGTTGATGCGAGGGTGACCTCGGGTAGATAAAAAACCTACTGAAAGGTATGCTTATTTAAACCGACCATTCGTTATAAAAAAACCCGCCGGAAGTGCCGGAGTCGCTCCGGCCGGCGGCGTACTCCTGTTCAATCAGCCTCCGGATCCCGCCTTGACCGCGCTGCCGCCGCCCAGGTCCGGACGGTCGTTCATGAACGGGCACATCCGGCACAGGCGGTTGCGCGGGTCGTTGTGCTCATTCAGAAAGGACATGAGCATCTCCTTGAAAATGGTGGCCATGTCCCTGGTGGAGATGAATCCGGGCAGCATCCTGGTCTGGTAGAACAGGCCGTTGAAGAACACGAAAATGAACTGCGCCACCGCCTCGGGCAGCTCCAGGTAATGCTGCATGTTGCGGACGTAGTAATTGACGTACTCCTGGACGATGCGTTCGGCGTCCTCGGACTCCAGGTTGCGCAGAAAATCGATGGCGAGGATGAGCATCTTCTGGAACACGCCTTCACGGTCGCAGATGAACTCGATGAAGAGCTCCATCCGCTGCTCGAAGGAGCCGGAAACGGACGTCCGTTCCACGGCGTCCTCCACGTCCCGTTGCGCGGCCCGCAAAAACACCTGTTCGAGGATGCCATGCTTGTTCGGGAAATAGTGGTACAGGGCGCCGGTGGATATGCCGGACGCGCGGGCAATTTCCCGCATGGTGACCCTGGAGTACCCCTTTTCGCTGAACAGATCGAGACACGTGGCCAACAACTCGTCGCGGTACTGGTCATGATCGACGATCTTGGGCATTTGCACCCCCGTCCGGTGTTTTTGCGAAGCCGCGCCCGGGGCGCGGAAGCCTCCGCTATGCCGCGGCTTCAGCCGTTGCCCGGGCCACGGCGCCGGGTTTGAGATGTTTGTCCGTTTGCTGGCCGGTGAGGTGCCTGGCAAGGCGCTTGCCGAGCGCGATCAGAGCCAGCGAGGGCGGCAGGCCCCACGCCTCGGGGATTACCGCGCAGTCGCAGACGTACAGGTCCTCGATTTCCGTTTGCAGGTTGGAGTCCACGATGTCGGCCACCTTGGCGGTTCCGCCCGGGTGGGCGGCCACGAACCAGCTCTTGAACACGTCCTTTGCCCCGGCGTTTTTCAGGATGCCGCGGGCGCGCTCGTAGCCCTTCATCAGGTTGGCCTCGTCCTGGGGCGCGAGGTGCTTGCGTACGCCGCCCGAGTCCGTGAGGCGGCCGCCCAGGGTGTCCCGGGCCTTGACCATGATGGTCAACGTGTTGCCGTGCGCCAGCAGTTTGTCCACGCGCAGCACCTGGGCGGCGAAGGCCTGGTACAGGAGCCTGGGCACGGTCATGTCCGTCATTAGATAGCCCTCGTCCTCGATGTGGGCTCCGGCCACCATGGGGAATTCCTTACCCCCCTTCACGTCGGGAACCGCCCCGTACACGCAGATGAGCGGGTCGAAGAAGTAGTCGTACCCCGCCTGCTTTATACCGCTGTTGCGCAGGATGACGGGGGTGCCGATGCCGCCGGCCGCCAGCACCACCCGCGGGGCGTGCACCGCATAGCTCTTGCCGAAGCGCTCGTAGCGAACGCCCACGGCCTTGCCGTTTTCCACCAGCACATTGCGCACCTTTGCCAGGGGTAAGAATGTCGCGCCCGCCTCTTTTGCCTCGTCGATGTACATGCGCGCGTTCCACTTGGCGTCATGAGGACAGCCCAGGTTGCACTTGTCGCAGTTGGGGCGGCACCTGTCCTGGTACACGTACTTCTGGAGCTTGTGCCAGTCATAGCCTAGGTCCTGGGCGCTTTCCCGCAGGCGCTTGGCCATGGGGCCCATGAGGTCCTCGGACAGGGGGGCGATGGGCAGTTCCGCCTTGGCTTCGGCCACCTCGTCCTCCACGTCGATGCCGTACCTGTTGAACATGGAGGCCGGGGGATCGAAGGCCGTGGCGTAGTAGAAGACGGAGCTTCCACCCGCGGTGATGCCGCGAACCATGGACAGCCCGCGGTGGGTGAACAGGGTGCCCTTGCCGGGCATGCCCACCCATTTGGCAGCCTGGACCAGGGAGCCCTTGAGGGGTTCATCGGAGCCCCACTCCAGCAGGAGCACCTTTTTCCTTTGCTTCGTGAGTTCCCTGGTCACGGTGGCGCCACCGGGTCCGGAGCCGACAACGATGACGTCGAAGTCCTGTTTTCTGGGCATGGTGTCCTCCTTTTTATCCCGAACGTTCGGTTGAAAAAACGGTACAAGAAAATCCGAAAAGGAATCGGCAAAGACGTTGGATTGTTGGGTGCGGTCCGGATTTTTCGGATACCGCACGTTCGTTCTAAATAAAACCGCAACAACCTATTGCTTGTCTGGTTAAGCAAGGAAAATGCCAGGCTGGGATTTAATTGAACAACTTGCTGATATTACACATTATAAATGCCAAAATTTTTGACTCGTTGTTGACTAACCGCCATGGGTTCGGCCCCTGTGAAACGGGTCACCGATGTCCCGCTATCCATCCAATGCCTTGTTTTTACAATTAAAACACGCTGGGATCGTGTCGCGCGGGCCGGTGGGCGCTTGTGTCCCAAATTGACCCATCAGAGCGGATGACTTGCCCCATGGTTAGATAAACAAGTAATTTTCGCGCCTTCCGCCCATCCCTGCCAAAAAACGAGGAGATGCACGGCGCGCGAATTTCGAGGAGGTTGACGCACAACCGGTACGTGGCGTCGACGGGGAATTAGGCGCGTACTGCGCGGATCGCGTTTTCAACAGGCTGCTATAATCCCAACAACCTTTTGGCGTTACCGCCCAGGATTTTGGACAGGTCCTCTTCAGACAGCCCGGCCTCGGCCAGCTCCTTCATATACCGTTTGGCCCGGATCAATGGATAGTCCGTGCCGAACAGCACCTTGTCCGCGCCGATGGTGCGGCATGCGATGTCCCAGATGCGGGGATCATAAAGGTAGGGGGACGCCGCCGAGTCCAGGTACAGGTTGGCCATGAGCTCCTTGGCGTTTTTCCTGAGCAGGTGGAAGAAGAACACGCCGCCGCCCCAGTGGGCCAGGATGATCCTGTTGTCGGGAAACCGCTCCACCAGGTTCCACACCTGTGCCGTGGTCACCGGCGTCTTGCCCGGGTACATGTGCCCCACCGGCTCGTTGGTATGGATCAGCACGGGCGCACCATGCTCCATGGCCAAGCCCATCAGCGGAGCCAGTCGGTCAAGGGCGTCGTCGTCGATTCCCGAGCGATACAGGGCCAACTCGCCCAGGCCTCTCAGGCCCGCCTCCAGGCACCGACGCGCCTCATCAACGGCGCGGTCGCTGTACACGTCAAAGCAGGCGAATCCCACGAACCGGTCGGGATACCTGTTTACAGCCTCCAGGATGTAGTCGTTGTGCCGGGTGAACAGTTCGGCGGACTCCCACGGAAAGCCGAAGATGACGGACTTGTCCACGCCGTCCTCGTCCATGGCCGCCACCATCTCGGCGGCTCCCACCATTCTGGATTTCTCGGGCTTGTACAAAAGTTCGAAGGCCGGCTCGTCGACAAAAAAGCCGGACCGGTCGACCCTCACGTCCCTGGGAAACAAATGCGTGTGTATGTCTATGACCATGTTGCAAGCTCCGTGGTTGATTGAAAACCCGAGGCGAAAAGGGGAAAATGGGTTTCACGCTGCGCGCGACGCCTCCGGAAAACCGTTACGCGCTGCGCGCGGGTCGCTTTTTGAAAAAAGCTCCGCAAAAACTGTTTGGATGAACGGCTTGCACGGCCTATCGCAGGTTGGCGCCAGCGCAGCGCGACAGCGGTGCGCTGCCCAACAAAACACTCGAGCGAAGCGAGAGCTCTTTCCTTTGGTAATCGAAACCACGAAACAGGGAAATCACCTCCATAATTCCCCAATGCCTCTCCCCGATCGTCGCCCCTGACCAACAGGGCACTTATTACCCCGCCCTCCGGGTCCTTTTATCGACACTCGGACCGCCATGTTGGGTCCGGCCGCGCGGGCGCGGCCTTGATCCAACCTACGCACTACACACGGCTTCGACAAACCCGCGAAAGACGAAAATCTCATAATTTCAACATATTCGATACGCCTGGGTCCCCGCTTTCGCGGGGATGACGATTGATTTTGCCCTTTGCATGGTCACAATCGCCCTTGATCCGCCAGAGCTCCGACGACAAGCACGGCGCGGCGCGCCGCTCCCCTGCCCCAATCACCCTGCCGTTGCCAAACGCCGTGCCCCTGCTCCAACCGCTCCATCCGTGCAAAACGCCCTGTCCCTGGGAGCCCGGTGAAAATGCTCGAGGTTTACAGCCTGCCCACACAATCGGCCCGAAACGGAAATGCGGCAGGGACGCCCGGGATGGACGCCGCCTGCCGCATTGGAATACCACATTGCCGGGACCGGGGCAAAACGTCCCCGGAGATTCACCGGAAAGACCGGCGGGCTCAGATCACGCCGGCGAATGCCTCGGCGCACAACTCGCCGAAGGTGCCAAGGTCCTCGCATACGGAGATGCCCGCGCCCTTCATGGCCTCGATCTTGGCCTGGGCCGTGCCCGAGGAGCCGGATATGATGGCGCCCGCGTGGCCCATGCGGCGTCCCGGAGGAGCCGTGAGGCCGGCGATGAAGCCGACGACCGGTTTGTCGACGTTGGCCTTGATGTACTCGCTGGCGTCCTCCTCGGCCGAGCCGCCGATCTCGCCCACCATGACGATGCCCCTGGTATCCGGGTCGGCGTTGAAGGCCTTGAGGCAGTCGATGAAGTTGGTGCCGTTGACCGGGTCGCCGCCGATGCCGATGCACGTGGTCTGGCCGATGCCCTTCCGGGTCAGCTGGTGCACCACCTCGTAGGTGAGGGTGCCGGAGCGGGAAACCACGCCTATGGGGCCTCCCTCCTTGTGGATCACGCCGGGCATGATGCCCACCTTGGCCTCCCCCGGAGTCGTGATGCCCGGGCAGTTGGGGCCGATGAGCCGGGTTTTCGCACGGGCCATGTAGTTTTTCACCCGCATCATGTCCAGCACGGGGATGCCCTCGGTGATGGCCACGATCAGGTCCACGCCCGCGTCCACGGCCTCGATGATGGCGTCCGCCGCGAAAGGCGGAGGCACGAAGATCAGGCTGCAGTTGGCGCCGGTCTCCGCCACCGCGCCGGCCACGGTGTTGAACACGGGCACGTCGTCCATCTTCCGGCCGCCCTTGCCCGGAGTGACGCCGGCCACCACGCTGGTGCCGTACGCCACGCACTGCCTTGTATGAAACTGGCCCTCTTTTCCGGTGATTCCCTGGACCAGGACCCTGGTGTCCCTGTTTACGAATATGCTCATGGTCGGTACCTCGCTCTCAACCCGCCGGAACCCGCGATTCGCGCGCCAGACGGCGCGCAAGCGTTTCCGGGAGGGCTGACTGGTCCGATGTTCCGCATCGGATGATTTGGCAACGTTACTTGACGATCTCCGCCACCTTTTGGGCCGCGTCCTTCAGGTCCTTCGCGGAAACCAGGTTGAGGCCGCTTTCCGCCAGGATCCTGCGTCCCTCGTCCACGTTGGTGCCTTCCATGCGCACCACCACGGGCACATTCAGCCCCACCTTCCTCGCCGCCTCGACAACGCCCGAAGCCAGGATGTCGCAACGGAGGATGCCGCCGAAGATGTTGATGAGGATGCCCTTGACGTTCTTGTCCGAGAGGATGATGCGGAATCCGTTTTCCACCATCTCGGCATTGGCTCCGCCCCCGACGTCCAGGAAGTTGGCCGGTTCGGCGCCTGCCTGCTTGATGATGTCCATGGTGGCCATGGCCAGACCTGCGCCGTTGACCATGTTGCCCACGTTGCCGTCCATCTTGATGTAGTTGAGGTTGTACTGGGAAGCCTCGACCTCGAGCGGGTCCTCCTCGTCCAGGTCGCGGTATTCGACCACGTCCTTGTGCCGGTACAGGGCGTTGTCGTCGAAGTTGATCTTGGCGTCCAGAGCGATGACCTGGTCGTCGCCGGTGAGAACGAGCGGGTTGATCTCCACCTGGGAGCAGTCGTACTGGACGAACAGCTTGTACAGCGCTCCCACGGTCCTGGTGAAGCCCTTGATCGCCTCGGCGGGGAGGTTCAGGCCGAAGGCCACCCGCCGGGTGTGGCTGGGCTGGATGCCCAAAAGCGGGTCCACGCTCACCTTGATGAGCTTCTCCGGAGTCTTTTCCGCCACCTCCTCGATGTCCACGCCGCCGGCCTCGCTGGCCATGAGGATGATCGTGGTCGTGGCGCGGTCCGGGACGATGGAGAAGTACAGTTCCTTGCGGATGTCAAGGCCCTCCTCGATGAGGACCTTTTTCACCAGCTTGCCCTCGGGACCGGTCTGGTGGGTCACCAGGGTCATGCCCAGAATCTCGTCAGCCAGTTGCCGGGCCTCGTCCAGGGACCTGGCCAGCTTGACGCCGCCGCCCTTTCCCCGGCCTCCGGCATGTATCTGGGCCTTGACCACCACGGGCAGCGTGCCCAGTTCCTCCGCCACCTTGCGCGCCTCGTCCGGGTCGTGCGCCACGTTCCCCCTGGGAATGGGCACGCCGAATTTGGCGAACATCTCCTTTGCCTGGTACTCGTGAATGTTCATACTTCCCCCTTTTTTCACAAACCCGGGCGACGGCACCGCCTCCTGGTGTCATCGCCCGTCAACATTCGAGCAGACCGTTTCGCCGGCGGCCTTTTGCTCTCTGGAAAACGGAGCGCGTTCCGTTTTTCGGCCCGGGGCGGGGCATCGTGGGGATCCCCCACCCCGGGCCGGTGTGAAAACACGTTTCCGGAAACGTTCTTATCCGATCACTGCCAGGACCTCGCCCTTGGCGACGTTGTCGCCCTCGCAGTAGTTGATGGCCTTGACCGTGCCGGAAACCGGCGACGGCAGCGCGTTCTGCATTTTCATGGCCTCGAGCACCACCACCGTTTCCCCTTCGCTGACGGAGTCGCCGACCTGTTTTTCGTACTTCACCACCATGCCGGGCATGGGGGCGATGAGCGGGTTACCCTCCACGCTGGCCGCGGGGGGGGCAGCTTCCTTCTTCTTCGCCGGAGTCGCGGGAGCCTGACGCGCCGCCGGGGCGACCGAGGTCACCCTGGGCGCGCCGCCCACTTCCTCGACCTCCACGTCGTAGACCTCGCCGTCCACGGCCACGTTGAAGCGCCGCGCGCCCGGGCCCAGTTCGGCCTGCTTTTTCGGGGACTCGATCAGGCAACCGGCCTTGGCCTTTTCCACCATCTCCTGTTCGGCCTTGACCTGCTCCATCGTCTTGGGCCTGCACTCCGGCGGAATCTCCTCCAGCCCGTACTTCCACTTGAGGAAGCGGCGGCCGGTCACCGGGTACAGGGCGTACAGGACCACGTCGTCCATGTCCTTGGCCAGGCCCTCGACTTCCTTTTTCGCCTGTTCCAGTTCCGGCTCCAGGATGGCGCCGGGGCGCACGGTGATGGGCTCCTCGCCGCGCTCGTATCCCTTGAGGGCCTTTTTCTGCACCTCGGGATCCACGCCCGTGGCCGTCTTGCCGTACAGGCCGTAGCACAGGCCCTTCACCTGGTCGGTGATCATCTTGTACCGCTCGTCCTCGGTGTCGTTCAGGACGTTCATCACCGTCTGCACGCCCACGATCTGGGACGTGGGGGTGACCAGGGGCACGGTGCCCAGTTCCCGGCGGACCCGGGGAAGCTCCTCGAACACGTCATCCAGCTTGTCCAGGGCCCCCATCTCGCGAAGCTGGTTCACCAGGTTGGACAGCATGCCGCCCGGCGTCTGGTGCAACAGCACGCCGGTGTCGATGACGGACATCTTGGTGTCGTCCAGCAGGTGCCGGTACTTGGGCATGACCTTCTTTTCCAGTACGTCGTCGATCTCGGCCAGCAGTTCGATGTCGAAACCCGTATCGCGGTCCGTGCCCAGGAGCGTCATGACCAGCGGCTCGATGGCCGGGTGCGACGTGCGGAAGCCATAGGGCGCCATGCATGTGTCCAGGATGTCCACGCCCGCCTCGATGGCCTTGAGGTGGGACATCTGGGCCATGCCCGACGTGAAGTGGCTGTGGAGATGGATGGGAATGTCCGTGGTCTCCTTGAGCGCCTTGATCAGGGCATAGGCGTCGTATGGGGCGATGAGCCCGGCCATGTCCTTCACGCAGATGGTGTCCGCGCCCATGGCGTCCAGCTCCTTCGCCTTCTGGACGAAGTAATCCAGGTTGTACACGTCCCCGCCCAGCCTGGGTTCGGTGAGCGAGTAGCAGATGCAGCCCTGAAAGTGCTTGCCCGTGCGCTTGATCACCGGAACCACCGTCTCGAAGTTCCGGTAGTCGTTCAAGGCATCGAAGGTGCGGAAGATGTCCATGCCGTTTTCCGCGGCGCGCTCGACGAACGCCTCGGCCACGTCGTCCGCGTAGTTGCGGTATCCCACGAGGTTCTGGCCGCGCAGCAGCATGGAGAACGGGGTTTTCTTGAAATACTTCTTGAGGGTGCGAATGCGCTCCCAGGGGTCCTCGGCCAGGAAACGGTGCATCGTGTCGAAAGTTGCGCCGCCCCAGGTTTCGACCGCCCAGAAGCCCACTTCATCCATGAGCTCGGCCACCTCGATCATGTCCTCGGTCCTGCCCCGGGTTGCGAACAGGGACTGGTGACCGTCGCGCAGCGACAGGTCCTCGATCTTGACGGGATTGGCCGCCCTGGGACGATCCTTCCCGTAGTTCATCTCGGTCATTTGGACTTTTCCATGTTCACTCATTTTGCTGTTGTCTCCCATTTACTTGTCGCGACGCCCCGCCATCGGCTCCGGCGCGTTGCTTGCCTGGTCAATGTTCCGCGAGCCCGGAGGCCCTTTATGGGAATCTCACTCCCTGTCCGCGGAATGCCCTCAGTTGCATCAGCGTGCGCAGCTGCATCGCCGTCTGCCTGCCCGAAAGCCCCCAGAGGTTGATGGACCCCGGAGCGGTGGGCTGGGGTTCACGCGTGGCAAGCGCCTCCTCCTCGCCTTGCATGTACTGCATCACGCCGCTTATGGCTGCCACGACCCTTTTCCTGTCATTGTCCGCCATTTGGCCTCCCTTCGCCTGCGGGCCCTTTCGGGCCTGTTCCCGAACCTGGAGATGTCCCGCCCGTTCATTCCCGACCGCGAACCGCACGGTTCGCGTTTTCGGGCGACTGTTACATGGGGATGTTTCCGTGCTTTTTCGCCGGCCTCATCTCGCGTTTGGTGGAGAGAACCTCCAGGGCGTCCACCAGCCGGGGCCGGGTCTCGCTGGGAACGATCACCGCGTCGATGTAACCGCGGGCGGCCGCGACGTACGGGTTGTAGAACGCTTCCTGGTACTCGGCGATCTTCTCCGCGCGCTTGGCCGACTTGTCCTCCGCCGCCTGGATGTCCTTGCGGAAGATGATGTTGGCCGCGCCCTCCGCGCCCATCACCGCGATTTCCGCCGAGGGCCACGCGAACGCCATGTCCGCGCCCAGGTGCTTGGAGCACATGGCCAGGTACGCGCCACCGTAGTCCTTGCGGGTGATGAGCAGCAGCTTGGGCACGGTGGCTTCGGAGTAGCACCACAACAGCTTGGCGCCGTGGCGGATGATGCCGCCGTGCTCCTGGTGGCTGCCGGGCAGATAGCCGGGAACGTCCGCGATGGTCAGCATGGGGATGTTGAAGGCGTCGCAGAATCGGATGAACCGGGTGGCCTTGTCCGATGCGTTGATGTCCAGGCAGCCGGCCATGTACTTGGGATTGTTGGCGATGATGCCGATGGGCCGACCGTTGAGCCGCGCGAAGCACACGATCATGTTTTTGGCGAAGTGCTTGTGGGGCTCGAAGATCACGCCGCCGTCCACGAGGGACCTGATCACCGTGTACATGTCGTACGCCTGCCGGTTGCTGTCCGGGATGATGGTGTCCAGTTCCGGGGCCTGCCGGTTGGGATCGTCCTGTCCCTGGACCAGCGGCGGATCCTCCATGTTGTTCAGGGGCAGGTAGGCCAGCAGCTCGCGAATCTGGGCGATGGCCTGCTCGTCGGAATCGCACGCGAACTGGGCCACGCCGCTTTTCTCATTGTGGGCCATGGCGCCGCCCAGGTCCTCGAAGGAGATCTCCTCGCCGGTCACGGACTTGATGACCTCGGGCCCGGTGATGAACATGTAGCTGGTTTCCTTTACCATGAAAATCCAGTCCGTCATGGCCGGGGAGTACACGGCGCCGCCCGCCGTGGGTCCCATGATCGCGGAAATCTGCGGGATCACGCCCGAGGCCAGGCTGTTGCGATAGAAGATGCCGCCGTAACCGGACAGGGCGTCCACGCCCTCCTGGATGCGCGCGCCGCCCGAATCGTTGATACCGACCAGGGGGCAACCCGCGTTCATGGCCATGTCCATGACCTTCCAGATCTTCTTGGCGTGCATCTCGCCCAGGGAGCCGCCCCGGGCCGTGAAGTCCTGGGAGTAGGCGAACACCGGGCGGCCGTCCACCAGGCCGTGGCCCGTGACCACGCCCTCGGCCGGGATGTCCAGTTTTTCCATGCCGAACGTGTTGCAGCGATGCTTGACGAACATGTCCAGTTCACGGAACGTGCCCGGGTCGAACAACAGGTCCAGGCGCTCGCGGGCCGTGAGCTTGCCCTTGTCCTTGTGCTTGGCGATGGCCTTCTCGCCGCCCATCGCCTTGATTTCGGCTTCCTTTTCCCGCAGCTCCCTTATTTTGTCCTCGACAATACCCATTTCAAGGTTCCTTTCCCCTGTTCCTCTTTTTGTCCCTATTGTTGAAACCGTCAGACGCCGCCCTGCATGCGGCGATTGGTCCGGCTCGCCAAAACCGGCCCTTTGGAAAACGCGGAATCAACAACTTTTCAGTCGCGTTGGCAGAGCTCCACCAGGATCCCGCCCGTGGCCTTGGGATGCAGAAAGGCGATTTTCGCACCGCCCGCGCCGATACGTGGAGTCTCGTCGATGAGCTTGACGCCTTTTTCCTTCAACTCCGCCAGAGCCTCCTCGATGTTCTCCACCCGAAAGGCCACGTGCTGGATGCCTTCGCCCTTTTTCTCGATGTACTTGGCCACCGGGCCGTCCGGCGCCGTGGATTCCAGCAGTTCCACCTCGCTTTCGCCGACGGGGAGGAAATGCGTTGTAACCTTCTGTTCTTCCACGGTTTCGGCCTTCTCATAAGGCAGGCCCAGCACGTCGCACCAGAACGTTTTCGCCGCGTCGGCATCCTTGACGGCCACTCCGAGATGGTCGATCTTCAACAGCTTCATTCCCCAACTCCTTTCTCTGCTTCCATGTATCGGCTGTCTCCCCCGCGGGCAGCCATACCGTGCGGGGGCGCCGGGGTCCGATCTTCAGGGTAACGGCCAGATTGCGTATATATTTCCCCCTCAGTCAAGGAAAATTTGTTCACCGGGCGGACGAAAACAGGGTGCTGAAAAGCCTTAGCCGGACTCGTCCGCACCCGGCTCTTCCTCCACTCCGGGCAACAGTTCCGCCTCGGTATAATCCAGTCGCGGCGAGGCCAGCCCTTCGGCCCTGGCCCGGTATTCCAGTTCCAGGCGGTACTTGTTCACCTCGGTCCGGGCGTCGATGTTCCTTTTCGCCAACTGGTAGCGCAGGTAGATGACCCAGCAGGACAGGGTGAGCATGACAAGCACGGCGCCCAGGAGAAACCATTTGAACCGCAGGACGAGTTCCATGCTCTCCCTGCCCAGAAACGCCGCCGCGTTGGGCAGCGCCCACAGGGCGAATGCCCCCACGAAGACCAGGGCGCCCATCATGAATACGGGAAGCCGGCTTATCCGCCCCAGTAGAGACTCCATGGGCGTTCCGTCTTCGTCACTCCCCTTCTTCCTTCCTCCCTGAACCAGCTCCTGGTAGGCCCGGAAAACGAATGCTATGAGCAAAAGCGCCCCCACGGGAATGCCGACCGCGGCGAAGAACCATGCCCGAAAGGGAAACGGCACCTCCCTGGTCTCCACGGCCACGGTATAATTCTCAAGGGGGCCCCACGTCTTTTCAAAGTAGTACTTGTCGAACGAGGTGAGGCTTGTGCCGTCGGTGGTGTAAATCACCTCGCCGGCATCGTTTTTCACCTTTAGCGTGGCCTGGCGGCCACTGTTTTGCAACGCCACCACGAATACCTGCACCTCGACGATGAACAGGCACGCGGCGATGATGAGAAACAGCGTTCTGTATCGCTTTATGGAGAGGAATTCCTTTTCCGATTCCACCATGGCAAATCCTGTGGTTTCCTCCTTTCCGGACCGGGGTGTCCCGGGAAAAAATCGACGGGAAAGATTACCACACAACCCGGATAATCGGCAAGACACGGTTGATGCCCCATCGTTTTCACGGTACGTTCATAGCCAAGTCCGCGCGCCGCGGGGCATTTTGCCCCCGGAAAAAAGAAATCCGCGCCACTGCCGCAGCGGAAACGGAGACGCCATGTCCGAACCCGAAATCATCCAGTTGCCCGTGGGCATGTTCATCGTGAACACCTACATCGTCGTCTGCCCCAAAACCGGCGAGGCCGTGGTCATCGACCCGGCCGGCGACGAGGCCATGCTGGCGGAGACGATCCGGGAACGCGGCTGCACGCCGCGTTATATCCTGAACACCCACGGCCACCTGGACCATCTGGCGGGCAACCGTGACCTTGCGGAACTGCTGGGGGTGCCCTGCGCCATGCACAGGGCGGACAACGAGTTCTTCCAGAGCGAGGACGGGGTCCGGGCCGCGGAAAAGGAACTGGGGTTGTTCGCGCCGGACCCTGCCGACGTGGAACTGGAGGACGGCCAGGTGATCGAGGTGGGGACCCTGAGGATCGAGGTGGTCCACACTCCCGGGCATACACCGGGTTCCGTGTGCTATCGCGTGGGGGACAACCTGTTCACCGGCGACACCCTGTTCGTGGGGGCCGCCGGCAGGACCGACCTCACGGGAGGGGACCTCATGACCCTGGTGGAGTCCGTCAAGACGCGGATCGCCACACTGCCGGACCACACGGTGATATGGCCGGGGCACGATTACGGGGATACGCCGACGTCCACGGTGGGGAGGGAAAAGGAGGAGAACCCGTTCATTACGGATTTCTGATACCCGGTTGCAATGGCGCGCATGACCGTGTTGGCCGCGGCGTCAGGGGTTACCCGAGAATGTCGTGACGCCCGTGGCGGCCGAGCGGCAACCGGAATCCGCACTAGTCTCCCAGGACGCGGAGAAAGCAGCCGCCTCCGCCTCCGCCGCCCACTGCTGGTTTCCGTTTCTTTTTGGGCGCCACGTAATCGTTTATCCATACGCGGTTTCCCGACGTGAACCCCACTCCGGACACGACGATGAAAACATCGGTGGCCCGGTCATTGTCCAGGTCCCCCACCGCGACGGCGGAAGCGTCCGTGGATGACAGGGTGAGACCGGAATCGGTGAATACGCCGTTGCCGTCATTTTCCCAGATCACGTCCACGTTGGTGTTGTTGTCCTGGCCTCTCACGGCGACAACGGCGTCCAGGTCACCGTCACCGTCGAAATCCGCCAGGGCCACGGAGGAGCTGTTGCCCGCTCCCAGGGCCTGGCCGCTGTCCGTGAACGTGCCGTCTCCGTTGTTCATGTACACCGTGTCCGGCTGCAGGCGGGAGTTGGCCACGAACGCGTCCACGTCGCCGTCGTTGTCCAGGTCGCCCAGCGCCACGTCCTGGCCATGGTCCGCTCCCAGGATCTGGAGCGAGACGAAGGTTCCCTGCCCGTTGTTGATGTAGACCCGGTCGGCCTGGCCGGCATTGGTGACAAAGGCGTCCAGCCAATTGTCGCCGTCCAGGTAATCGAGGGCCACCGACGTGCTGTTTTCCGCGTGCAGCCGCTGCATGGTGTCCGTGAACACTCCGGACTGTGCCGGTCCCGTCCGGTTTATGGTGAGGTTGAACCAGACCGTATTGGGATCTCCCTGGTCGTTGGCCACAAAGGCGTCCAGGTCCCCGTCACCGTCCAGGTCACCCAGGGCGACGTCCGAACTGTGCCGTGCGCCGTAACCGACGCCCGAGTCGGTGAAGGTGCCGTCCCGGTCGTTCAGGTACAGGATGTTGGCCTGGCCGTCGTAATTGGCCACGAAGGCGTCCAGCCAGCCGTCGCGGTTGACGTCGCCCAGGGCCACGGCCCAGGAATTGGAGGCGCCCAGGGACTGGCCGGAATCCGCGAAGGTGCCCCGCTGGGTATCCACGTTGGTCCACACGGTGTTGCCGAAAAGAATCGTGTTGACCACGAAAGCGTCCAGGTCGCCGTCACGGTCCACGTCACCCAGGGCCACCCCCTCGGCCGGAGTGGTGCCCAGGCGCTGCCCCGTGTCCGTGAATCCCGGCATCTGCGCCACTGCACGCCCGTTACCAGCAACCATGCACAGCCATGCCGCGACCGCGATACAGAGTACCTTTTTCAAGCCCATATCGTGCTTTCTTCCCGCGTACGCCGACGGACCGGGTTGTCCGGAAACCGGTGGAACAGGGCTTTGCTCCCGGCTTCCCCTGCCCCGGATGCCGGGTACCTGTCAAGCAGGTATGTAGAAGTAGATGGGATCGGATTCCGGCGCCCCGGTGTCGGACTGGATCGTCCACTCGTAATGTCCCCACGGCAGTACGTGGTCCGCCGACCATGCCGTAGAGCCGTTCACCAGTTGGGTTGCATAGGCCTCGCCGTTCCTGCGGATGCGCAGGAAATGGCTGGAGGCGTCCGGAGTCCCGCTCCAGGAAAAACTCACGTCCTGGCCGCTGGTGAGCACTCCCGAGGGGGTGTGCGAATCGTCCTGCACCGTGAAGGGCAGGGCTTCCGAGTGCTGGCCGAAGTCCGTGGACGCCCAGGGCCACACCTTGAACTCGTAATCGCTCATGGACAGCGGGTATCCCGGGGCCCAGCGGGTTTCATCGAACACCCACGCGGTGTCGTACACCTGGCCGTTCATGTACAGGGTCACATAGTACATCCGGACTCCGGGGACGGCGTCCCACAGGAAGGTCACGTTTCGGCCCTCCTTGAGCGTCGTCACTCCGGAGCCGGACGACACGTCCGTATTCAGGTCCACACCGTTGTTCGCGCCGCCGGGTTCCAGCGCCACGTTGCCGCCGCTGTCCACGGTGACGCCGGTACCGTCGCCGTCGCCGTCGTTAACCGTGATGTCGCCGTTCGTGGTCCTGAGCACGATGGAGCCCCCGCCGGTTGCCACCAGGTCGGCGAGGTCGCTGTCGGCGAAGTTCCGCAACGTTCCGTCCTCCAGCAGGCGGGAGACGGCGATGTTGTCCACGAGGTCCACGACGATGTCACCGCCGTTGTGCACGTAGATGCCGCCGGGCCCGGCGATGCCGGCGATGGTGTTGACCAGGGTTTCCAGGAAATCCGGCCCTGTTTCGCTGCCCACGCCGGTGCCCGCCTGGACCCTGAGGCGGTCCGCGATGATGTCCGTGAGCGTGTCCCCGTTGTCCAGGATGGAGCCGCTTTCCGCCACGATGCTCACGCCGCCGGTTCCCGCGTTCAGGGAGCCCAGGAGTACGTCCTGGCCTCCGGCGTACCGTATGTTGCCACCGTTGGTGGCCCCGGACACGCCCGTGGCCATGTCCACGGTACCGGTTTGCGCCTCGACATCCAGAGTGCCCCCGCCGGTGGTGATGTCCGCGTTCTGATCCACGGAATTGGCGGCCAGAACGGTTACGCCACCGGTTCCCGAGGTTATGCGGGCATCCACGGTAACGTCGCCGGCGGCTCCGGTAGCCACGAGCCGCAGCGCGCCCGCACCGGTGTTGGACACCGCGCCGACCACGTCCAGAGCGCCCTTGGTGGACACCGACACGTCGCCGCCGCCGCCCGTTATGCCGGTAACGCTGGAGCCGTCCGCGGCCGTGCCCGTTCCGCCGTCGGGAAGAACCCGTACGACGGGCACCGTGCCCACGGTGCCGATAACGAGATCGCCCGTGTTTGTGACGAAAAAGTCGCCAGAGCCGAGTACTCCGGCAATGGTGGCAATCAGCGTTTCGATGGCATTGCCGCCCGAGCCCATGCCCGCGACGTCAAAGCGCAATGCCGATGCCGTGACATTCGTTGCGCCGGCTCCCGCGTCGGTCACCGCGCCTCCCGCATTCACCGCCACCTGGCCTGTTCCCGCGTCCACGCTGCCCAGGGTCACGGTCGTACCCGCCGTTATCCTCACGTTCGAATCGCCGGCGGCAACTTCCGTACCCGCGTCCATGCCCACGCCGCCCGCCGTCCCCTCGATGTCCACGGTACCGCCGGAAGCCATCACATCGCCGTCAGCGCCAAAGGAGACGCTGTTTGCCGCCAGCAGGGAAACATCGCCCCGGACCACGTTCACCGGCGCGTTCACCGAAAGGTTCGTCCCGGCCCCCGCGGCGTCCAGGCGCAGGCTGCCGGAACCGGCTACCGTCGCGCCGGCGCCCGCCAGCGACAGGTTGCCAGCCTCCGTCTGCACGACGGCCCATCCGATTCCGGCGGCGTCGCTCAAAAGCAGCCCCTGCACGGCCAGGCCGCCGCCCGCCGTCGTCTGTGTGACGCGTATGCTTTCCGAACCCGTGTTCTCCACGTCCAGGGTATTGGCTGCGATGTCCAGGTCATCGCTCAGGGCGCCGACCCCGGAATTCGCCATGATGGTCAAAAAGTCCGCCATGACGTTGGCTGTCTCGCCGGCAGTGGCGTCGCTCACCGATCCGGAGGCGGCGGACAGGGTCACGTCGCCCGCCGTCCGGCCCGCGGATACCAGACCGGCCAGGATGTCGCCGGTCGTGGCGGTGAGCACGATGTCGTTGGCCTCCGCGCTGGTGGTGGAAACCACGTGTTGCGCGTCAATGGTGCCGCCTGCCTGTACCTCGATCCCGCCGTTCGCCGTCTGGAGCCGGGCAAGGACCACGCCACCGCTGTTTACAAGGTACACGGGTCCGGCCGCGTTGTCCGTATCCGCGTCCGCACCCTCCGCCACGGTGGCGACGTCCGTGGTCAGGGGCGCCCCGGAAGTGCCCACAAAACCGCCGGCCTCCAGAACCAGTGTGTCGGCAACCACCGTTCCCGCGCCGTCCGTGATGGAACCGGCGGCGTCCAGGGTGGCGTCGTCGTCCGACTCCACCGCGCCCGCGGCAAGGTCCCCGGACGTGGTGGCGAGGCTTACGTCATGTTCGTCGTCGCCACCGTCGTCGCCGGCGACCACGTTGACCGCGTTCATGGCGCCGCCCGCGGATATGATCACCGAACCATCGAAGGTGACCGCGTCGGTGATGGTGAGCGCCCCGGCGTTGTCGATACTCAAGTCACCCGGCGCGGTGGTCCTCACCGAGACCTCGTCCACGATGGTGTCCGCGTCGATTCCACCGGCGGCGGTCGCGTCCAGGGAAGTTCCGCCGATGGTGCCGGAGCCCGATGACAGGCCGCCGTTTGCCACCACGACGTTCACGCTTCCGGTGGTGGTTCCGGACAGAACGAGACTTCCTCCGGCCGCCACCTGGGTAACGTCCACGCCACCGGCCGCCGTGTATGCCAGCGATCCCACGGAGGTATCCATCGCCGCCGTGGTTCCTGCATGGACCGTGGCCGAAGAGCCGATCACGTCGGCGGACGCGTCCCCGTCGTCCGCCACGTAGCCGTTTTGCGCGGACACGTTCACGGCGCCGGCGCCCGCGTCGATCAGGGTGATGTCCACGTTCGTACCAGCGGACACGCTGACCCCGGCGTTCGTGGTGACGGCGGAACCCGCGCCCATGAGCACGGAGCCGGACACGGAATCAACGACCACCGTCCCACCGGCGGCGTCCACCGTGGAGCCCGCGCCCAGGGACAGGTCGCCGGTGGAACTCATGGACACGTCTCCGCCGGCGGTGCCGGCGGCAAACCCGGTGCCCGTGGAAAGGGTGCCGTTGCCCGCGTTGATGCCCAGGCCGCCGCCGTTGGCGGCAACCGAGACGCCGTCGCCCATGCTTGTGGAACCCGCCTGGGCGTCCAGATTCACGGGGCCGCCGTCAGACTGTACGGTGGTGCCGTCAGCGAAGGCGATGCCCGCACCCGCCTGCACCGCGACACCGTTGTCGCCGCTCAATGCCGCGGCCGTAGCCACCGCAATGGAACCGTCCGCGGTGACACTCAACGCGCCCGTGCCTGCGGTCACCAGGGAGTCGGACCCCACGGTCACGTCGTCCTGGCTGGCGGTGATTTGCACGTCGCCGGAGGTCGAGGATATCTCCGAGCCTTCGCCCATGGCCACGGAGCCTGTCCGGGCTTCCAGGGTCAAAGCGCCACTTTCCGTATGCGCCACCGTGCCGTCGGCAAGACGCAGGTCCGTGGCTGCCAACAGCGACAGGTCGCCGGATTCGGTGGACACCGAGGACCCCACGGCCATTGTCAGGGATCCGCCTTGCGCCGTCACCTCGACGTTTCCAGCCGCGTCGGTGACCACGTCGACACCGGCGATGCTGGTACCCACTTCGGGCACGTCGTTCACCCGTACCTGGAAGGTGTCCGTGCCCGTGTCCTGGCCGTCATTGGTGGCCAGGGTCAACGTGTCCATGAAGTGACTCGGCGTGGCGGCCGGATTCGGCGTGTACACGAGCGTGGCGAGTGTGGAGTTGATCTGCGCCGCGGTCCCGATGATGGTGATCTCGCCTGTTCCCGAACCCGTTACCACTGCCAGGGACGTGTCCACCGAGATGGTGGCGCGGCCCGAGGCCGGATCGCCCACGGTAACCGTGGTGGTGAGCAGGCCCGCGGCCGGTGTTTCGACGTCCGACACGGTGAGGCCGTTCACCGCTACATGCACGCCTTCGTTGGTGTTCACCGGCGTGGCTGGCACGACGTGTTCGGGAGCGTCGTTCACGGGGTTTATGGTGATGGTGAAAAATCCGGTTTCCGTGGCGCCCCGCGTGTCCCGCACACTGTACGCGAAGCTGTCGGACGTGGTTTCGGTCCCGTCGTGCGCGTACGCCACCAGGTTGTTGTCCACGTCCGCCTGAGTAAAGGTGTCGCCTGCGGACAGCGGGGAGCCGTCCAGGAGAACCTGTCCGTTGTCCGGGGCGTCCGTGACCGTGAAGACCACCTCGGCGGGGGTGTTGTCGTTGTCGACGACGGCGAGCCGCGCGTTCGTGATGCCCGCGGTGGCGCCCTCGTCCAGAGTCAGGCCCAGGTTGGTGGACACCGTGGGCACGTCGTTCACGAAAACGTCCACGTCCACGGTGGTCACCCTGGCTCCGCCGGCACCCGAGTGGCCGTTGTCGGTCACCGAAATCGTGATGGTGTCCGTGAAATGGCCGGTGCCGGGCTGTGGCGCGTAGACCAGCGAGGCCAGGGTCTGGTTGACGTTGGTCAACGTGCCGGTGATGGTCATGTCGGCCGTGCCGTTGCCCGTGATCGTGACCACGCCGGCGGGAGTCACGGAGAGCACCGATTTGCCCACCGCCGGATCCAGCGACAGGGTGGCGATGATTCCGTTGTTGGCCGCGTCCGGATCGGTAATGGACACCGCCACGGCCACCGGTGTTTCCTCGCCGGTGACGACCTCCTCCGGGGCGTCCAGGGCCGGTGCGTCGTTCACCGCGTTGACCTGTATGGAGAAGACGCCGGAACGGCTGGTTCCATCACCGTCTTCCAGGCGGAAGACGAAGCTGTCCGAAGCCTGTTCCCCGCCCCCGTGCACGTAGCACAACCTGCCGCTGTCCACGTCGGCCTGGGTGAACGTTCCGTTGGCGGAGACGGGCGTGCCGGATAGCTCCAGGGCGCCGCCAGTGGGCAGGGAAGTGACGGTGTACACCAGTTCGTCAGCGGTGTTGTCGTTGTCCGTGGCCGACAGGTGCGTTCCGTCGAACAGCAGTGCGCCTCCCTCGTCGATGGCGGGGGTGCCGACGGTCAGGGAAGACACATCGTTCACCTTGATGGCAACGGAATCCGTGTCGGTTTTCGCACCGCCGCCGCCCGAATTGCCCTGGTCGCTGGTCACCATCTCCAGGGACGCCGTGTAGTAGCCGGCCGCCACGTTGTACCGGAGCGTGGCCAGGGTGTTGTTCAGGGCAGTGAGGCTGCCCGACATCCGGATGAACGTGGAGGTGCTGGAGAGCACCGTGATCCCGGCTTGCGGCGTGAAGGACAGGCTGCCTCCTCCGGTCAGTGTGAGGGACACCGTGAGCGGAGACACCCCCGCGTCGGCGTCGGCGACCGAGATGCCGGCAAGCGTCCTGTTCACTCCCTCGTTCGTGGTAAAGCCTTCCGCGGGGAGCGTGTTCACCGGCGCGTCGTTGACCGGTGAGATGAAGATGCTGAAGTTGTTGGAAACCGTGCCGCCCCCGCCGTCGGACACCGTGTAGGAGAACACGTCCGTGGATTCCTCGGTACCCTGGTGGGTGTAGGTGAGCAGGTTGGCGTTGATGTCCGCCTGGGTGAACGTGTCGCCCGCGGCCAGGGCTGTTCCGGAAAGGGCCAGGATACCGTGGGCGGGTACGGAAACCAGTTCGATCGTCAGTTCCGCCGGAAGATTGTCCGCGTCATTCACCAAAAATACGCCGGAGCCCACGACCACGGCCGCGCCTTCATCCATCACGAGGCCCGTGTTGGAGACTACCGGGACGTCGTTCACCCGGATGGACACGGTGTCCGTATCCTGGAGTGCGCCGCCTGCTCCGGAGTTGCCCTCGTCGCTGGTGGTCATGGTCAGGGTGTCGCTGAAATGGGCGTTGGACACCGTGGGCTGGTACACCAGAGTGGCCAGGGTCGCGTTCACGTCGGCCAGGGTTCCCCGCAGTTGCACCAGGGTGGCCGTCCTCACCGGGAACGCGACCGCGCCCTGGGCCGTGAGGTCCAGCCGCGCCGCGCCGGTCACCTGCAGGGTTACCAGGATCGATCCGGAACCGGCGTCCGGATCGTCCACCCGCACTCCGGAAAGCAGGATGGCCACGCCCTCGTTGGTATTCAGAGGACCGGCCGGCAGCGTGTTCACCGGCGCGTCGTTCATGGCGGCCATGGTAATGTCGAACACGCCGGCGGCGTCGGAGCCGTCGCCGTCCGTCAGGGAATAGCCGAAACTGTCGGCCCCGGATTCGCCGCCGTCGTGGGCGTAGGCCAGATTACCGGTGGCCACGTCTTCCTGGGTGAAGGTATCGCCCTGCGCCAGGGCCGTGCCGCCCACCCTCAGTTCCCCGTGCAGCGGTGCCTGAGTGAGGGTGTAGACGAGCTCCGCCGGTGTGTCGTCGTTGTCCGTGACCGACAGCGACCCCGTGCCTATCAAGACGGTGTCGCCCTCGTCCAGGACCAGGCCGTTGTCCGTAAACACGAACACGTCGTTGACCTTGAGTCCCACCGTGTCCGTGGTCACCTGCTCGCCGCCGTAGCCCGAAGCCCCGCCGTCGCTGGTGGTGATTGTCAGAGTGTCGGTCCAGTACGTGGGCGAAGCGGCCGGGTCCAGCCTGTATTCCAGCGTGGCCAGGGTCGCGTTCACCTGGTCGATGGTGCCTGACAGGCGTATGGTTTCGCCCGTGTTTTCGAGCACCGTGACGCCGTCGGCCGGGGTGATCGCGAGGGCGCCGTCCGTGCCGGGCAGGATGGACAGCGTGGTTTCGATCAGGTTCGTGCCCACGTCCGGGTCGCTCACCCGGATCATGGAAAGATCGAGGTCGCTGCCTTCATTTGTGGAGGCGGTGGCGCCGGGCAGGGTGTGCGTCGGAGCGTCGTTTTGCGGATCCACCATTATGTCAAAGGCGCCGGAGGTGAAACCGCCCGTGCCGTCCACCACGGAGAAGGCAAAGGAGTCCGTGTGGTTTTCCCCGCCGTCGTGGGTGTACAGGATCCTGTGGTTGTCGAGGTCGGCCTGGGTGAATGCGTCCCCCGGATTCAGTTGCGTGCCCGAAAGGGTGAACGCGCCGTGGAGCGGAATGGAGGACAGCGTGTAGACGATGTCGGCGGGATCGTCGTCCGCGTCGCTGATACTCAGCCACGCGCCCGTGATGACCATGGTTCCGCCTTCGATCACGCTGGCGCCCTGGTACACGGTGTCCGGAGCCGTGATGACCACGTCGCCGCCCGAGGAGCGGACCGGGGCGTTGACGAACACGTCCGAACCCGCGCCCTGGGCCAGGAGGTCGATGTCGCCGTCGCCCGAGGCCAGGATGGCGTGCTCGACGATCACGCTTCCTGCCTGGGTGGTGAGCCGCACGTTGCCGGGTCCCGTGGTGGTGATTCCACCCAACACGGTGTCGCTTTGCGCCGTAACCGTGGAGCCGCATGCGGCCAGCCGGGTCACGGGCACCGTGTCCACGGCGCCGATGGTCACGGGACCGGTCTGCACCAGGTAGACTCCGCCGTTGCCCGAAGCAGCGGCCACGGTATCGACGTCGATCTCCAGGGGGTCGAGCGCGGTACCCACCGCGCCGCCGGCTTCCATCCTCACACCGGAGGCCGTCACGTCGGTATGTGTTTCACCCGCGTCGACAATGGATCCGCCGGCGGAAACGGCGACGTCTCCGGCTCCCGCGTCCACAGCGGCCAGACGGAGGTCGCCCGCCGCGACCAGCCGGGCATTGGCTCCCGACGTCGCCACGCTGGTGGCCGGGGCCATGACCACGGCGCCGCCGGCCTCGATGTCCACCGTGCCGCCCGAGGTCAGGATGTCCGCGTTTTGCAGCACGTCGCCCCCGGCATACAGGGACGCGTCGCCGCCGGACAGGGTCACCGCGTTGTCCAGTGAGAGGTTCGCCGCCGAGCCCCGGCTCTCCGCCCTGAGCATGAGATCACCTGAACCGGCCAGCGACACGGGTGCGGCGATCGTCAGGGTTCCGTCCTGCACCAGAAGCCCGGCGTTGCCGCCGGCCGCGTCGGTCTGGGCAAAACCCGTGAGTTCCAGCGCGCCGCCGGCCGCAAGCTGTCTGAGGCACATGTCGCCGGAGCCCTGGTTTTGGGCGTCCAGGGTCTGGGCGACCAGGTCCAGGCCGTCGCCCTGGCCCATGCCTATGGCCGACCTCAGGGTTACCAGCTGACCGGTGATGTTGGCGTTCTCGTCCGCCAGTCCGTCGGTTATCCCGCCGGCATCCGAGAACACGGACACGTCCCCGGAGCCCGCGGCCCGGACGGATCCGAGGATCACGTCGCCGGCAGTGGCCCTGAGGGTAACGTCGTTGGCCTCGCGGTCCGTGGAGGAGACTACGCTCACGGCCTCGAGGTCGCCCCCCGCGGTTATGGAAACCGCTCCGTCGGACGCGGTGACGGCGTCGATGACGATGGCGTCGTTCTCTGCCACGACCACGTCGCCCGCCGCGGTGGTGTTCACCGCAAGGCTGCCCAGGGCCGTGTTCAGGGTCACCGGGCCGTGGGCCTCGACAACCGCTGCGGAAGCCGTGAGGATTCCGGAGATTATGCTCACGCCGCCGGCGTTGGCATCCACGGCCACCGTGCCGGTGGCGGCCACGCCTCCGTCGAACTGGACCTGTGCCGCGTCCGTGACGGTGAGCGAGGCGAGCGGCGTGGCAGCGCCAACGTTTGCTCCGAACACGGCGTTGCCCGTGCCTGCCGAGACAGTGAGGCCGTAACCGCCGTCCACGGTGCCCGCGAAGCTCACGCCGCCCCCGCCGGCGCCCGTATCCAGGCGTACGGCCCCGGCCAGCACCACGGGGCCGGCAAAGGAAATCCCCTGTCCGGGAGTGCCCACGTCGGCGGCCAGGGATACACCGCCCGAGCCGTCCTGCACAAACCCTCCGGCAGCCGAAATGTCCGCGCCGGGGGCCACGGTGAGCGTGCCCGTGTTGCTGATGGTCACGGTTCCGCCCGAAGTCGTTGTGACCGGTCCCTCCACGTCAACGCCGGCGGTCGCGTCGATATCCATCGCGCCGGATACAAAGGTCGACCCGCCCAGCCGCAGGCCGGCCGCGTCCACCGTGAGAATTGTCGGTTCGCCGCCCGCCGCGCCGGTGTCTCCGTCGATGTCCACGTCTCCCGTGCCCGACTGTATGGCGAGGGCGTACGCGCCCTTGACACCGCCGGTGAGGGTGACGTCGCCGCCCGCCGTGACCAGCATGGTGTCCGCGGTGAGCGTCGCCGCCGGACCGACGGTGACCGGGCCGCTTCCGGCCAAGACCGTCGCCCCCAGTTCCACGCCGCCCGAGCCGGTGAGTACGATGCCCTCGGTTCCGGTGGAGGTGATGTCGCCGTCCACCACCACCCTGGCGTCCGCGGCGGAATGATCGCTGGACCGGATGGTGATCAGCCCGGCCGCCGTTATCATGTCGTCGGCGCCGGAATCCGCTATCCGCACGCTGTCGCCGTTTTCGGCCGTCAGGAACAGGTCGGAGCCCTGGATCAGGACCTGGTATCCGGATTCGATGCGGCCCGTGGGCTGGAGCAGCACGCCGCCGGAGCCGTCGTTGTCCGTATCCGCCATCAGGGACACGCTGGCGTCGGCCGCGGTGGTGCGGATGAGTCCGGCGACGACGATGTCCCGCAGGCTGCGAATGGTTATGTCGTCCGCGCTGATTCGCTGGGTGCCCGCGTTGATGAACACGTCCAGGTCCGCGCCCTGGCCGCTGAGGTGGATGTCGCCGGCTCCCGCGCTGGTGGCGCCGAAGAAGTTCACACCCACGTTGAACACGTCCACCACCCCACCACTGCCGGACAGGGTGGAAAGCGTGCCGTAGACTTCTATGAGGTCCGAAGCCGTGATGCGGATGTCGCCGCCGTCCACGGTCGCCGATCCCGTGGTCACGTCGCCCTGCAGGTTCAGGGAACCTCCGCCGGCCTGGACGAACTCGATGTCCGCGCCCACCGTCGTCAGCGA
>JBKHBM010000044.1:0-34883 GCA_046542385.1 Desulfatibacillaceae bacterium
ATCTCATCGTTTTTTAACAGGCTGCAAATTCCGAGTTTTTCAACGGGCTGTTACGCGCCCCGCCTTTCCGGACCACCAGAAATCGTTCGCCGAAACCGGGTCGTGGCACAGGTATTCCGTCCCGCTCCACACCCGGGGGCTTTTGGAAAGCTCGCTCCGGCCGCATCGCAACAACCGGTCGGACGCCATGATCCAGCCGACGAGTGGGCCATGTCTGGCCAGGGCCTGCCGGGCATAGGCGGAACAGCTGGGGTGCATGGGACATCGCGCGCCGTCAATTGGAGAGACGTACTCGGCGTATCCCTCGTACATGAAGGAAAGGCCGAAGGACCCCGGAGCTTCACCCGCGTTCGTCTCCCCCTCCCTGTCCGGGGCCTCCCACGGTCCGCGCATGGCGTCGCCCGCCGCCGCTGTCCCGGCGGTCAGGATCAGTGCCAGCGCCACACAGATTCGGATCGCTGTCAGTCGTCTTCCCGTCATTTTCTTCCCAGGCAGGCCTCGCATATGCCGTCCATGCGGACCTCGATACGATACACCCTGCCGGAAAAGTTCCGGCACAGGGAGTCCATGTCCAGGTTCACGGTTTCGGAATCCAGGCACGCCATCTCCCTGCACCGGGTGCAGAAAAAATGGGGATGCCGCGTGTGCCCGGCGGTTTCGCCGACCCCGTACCGGAACACGCCGTCTCCGCTGCTGATGCGCTCAAGCAGCCCGTGCTCCACCATGAGGTCCAGTATGCGGTACACGGTGGTGCGGTTCACGCCCCCGAGCCGGGACAGCCTGCGGTGGATCTCCGGGGCCGTCACCGGACCGTCGCTCATGGCCACGACCTCCAGCACTCCGTGCCGGTTGGGAGTGTAGTCGAGTCCGCTTCGGGACAGGAGACGGGAACAAACGTCCATGTTGTCCGGCTTCTTCATTTCTCCTCCCTGCCGTGCCCTTCGATCAACCGGGCCGTCCTGCTCGCCACCGAAAGGCGCGGAAACACCCGGTCCAGCAGCATGCTGAACAGAAACGAGGCTCCCGCGACCAGGATGATGGTGGCGCCGGACGTCACGTCGAATGCATAGGACAGGGCCAGTCCCGCAAGGGTGAATGCGCAGCAGAGTACGGTGGAGATGACGCACATGCCCTTGAGGTCACGGGTGTACTTTTCCGCGATGGCGGGAGGGATGCTCAACAGGGCGATGACCAGGATGATGCCCACGACCCGGATCACCATGACCACGGCCACGCAGACCATGGCCACCAGCGCCATGTACAGGAGCCCGGTGCGAACGCCCCGGAGCCTTGCGAACTCCGGGTCGAAGCTCATTGCCTGCAGGCCGTTGTAGAACACCGCCACCACGGCCAGGACGACGGCGCCCAGTCCGGCCATGATCCACAGGTCGGCACGGGGGACGGCCAGAATGCTGCCGAAGAGATAACTCATGAGATCCACGTTGTACCCGGGCGTGAGATCCAGCAGGATGATTCCGATTGCCATGCCCACTGCCCATATGGCGCCGACCACGGTGTCCTGGTGGTGGCCACGGGACCAGGTGGCGGCGGCCATGGCCCCCGCTGCCACCAGGGTGAACAGGATGGTGCCCAGCATGTAGGGAAGGCCCAGAAAAAAGGCCAGACCTATGCCTCCGTAGGCCGCGTGGGCGATGCCTCCGGAAAGGAAGACCATGCGATTCACCACAACAAACGCGCCGATGGTGCCGCAGATCACGCTGGCCAGCAGCCCGGCCAGGACGGCGTTTTGCATGAACTCGTGGGACAGGGCTTCAAGCATCGTCGTCTCCGTGGCCGTGGTCCCGGTCGTCGTCGTGCGTCCGCAACACCCGATGCGGCACGCCATGGGCCACCAGCTCCACCGGACATTCGTACGCCATGTCCAGCATGTCCTGGGTCATCTCCGAGGAACCGTGATAGTGGACCTTCCGGTTCACGCAGGCCACGGACTTCACATAGCTGGAAAGCGTCATGATCTCGTGGCTCACCAGTACGATGGTTATTGTCCGGTTGAGTTCACGAAGCAGGCGATACAGGTCGGCCTGGCCTGTGGGATCCACGCTGGAGCCGGGTTCATCCAGAAACAATACCCGGGGCTCGGCCGCAAGTGCCCGCGCTATGATGACCCGCTGGCGCTGGCCGCCGGACAGCCGGCCTATGCGGCGATGGCGATGAGGCCACATGCCCAGCCTCTCCAGAGCCTCCCGCGCCGCCTCCCTGTCCCTGCCGCTGAACCGGAACTGGCCGCCGGGCCCGCGAAGCCTGCCCATGAGCGCCACGTCCATGACGGAAACCGGAAACCCCGTGTCAGCCGGCACACGCTGGGGAACATAGCCGGCGAGGGCCGCGGACATCTTCGGCTCCCGGCCCAGAAGCCGGACCGTACCCGCGTCCGGCTGGAGCAATCCCAGCATCAGCTTTATCAGCGTCGTCTTGCCGCCCCCGTTCGGGCCTATGAGGGCGCAAAACTCGCCGTCCTCCACGGTAAGGTCCACGTCCTGGAGCACCGGGGCGCCGTCATAGGAAAACACCACGTTTTCCATCTCGACCACCGGACGGGACTCCTCGCCCCCGCTCATCGGGCCGCGCTCCGAAGTTTTTCGGCGACCTCCCGGAGGTTGGCTTCCCAGTCAGCGGCCAGCGGATCGGCCACGGCCATCTCCGCACCCACGGCACTGGCGATCACTTCCGCGTTCCTGCGGGAGAACTGGGGCTGCACGAAAATGGTGGAGATGTCCAGGTTTCGGGCCTTTTTGATGAGTCCGGCCAACCGCGCTGGTTTGGGATCCTTGCCTTCGACCTCCACCGGCACCTGGACCAGGCCGTAGGTGTCGGCAAAGTAGCCCCAGGAGGGATGGAAGACCATGAAATGCCTGCTTTCAAGGCCGGACAACGTGGTTGACAGATCCTTGTGCAGCTCGTCGATCCGGGTCAGCAGGTCCGCCAGGTTCGCCTCGTACCTTCCGGCGTTTTCCGGGTCCAGCCGGGCCAGGCCCCGCCCGATGTTTTCGGCCATGATCTTGGCCAGGGGCGGCGAAAGCCACACATGGGGGTCGGGTATCCCCTCTTTTCCGTGCGCATGACCGTGGTCCCCACCCTCATGGTCGTGGGAATCCATGGGCTTTTTTTCGATTCCCGCGGTGGTGTCGATCACCTCCATGTCCGGATTCGCCGACGTGATCCTGGGCAGCCACGCGCGCTCGAACGGTACGCCGACCGAGAAATAGGCGGCCGCCCCGTCCAGTGCCGCCATCTGCCCGGGCGCGGGTTCATAGGTAGCGGGATTTTCGCCGGGACGCACCATGACATCCACCTCGACGGACGGGCCCGCGATGTTTTTCACGAAGAACCTTTGGGGAACGATGCTTACGAACACCCGCAAGGGGTCCGCCGCCAGCGCGGGGGAGGCCGCGGCCACGATGCACAGCATCGCCAGGCAGGTTGACAGGATTCGAATATTCATGGAAACGGATCCTCCGACGGGGGATGTCTTACAGGGCGAAAACGGCGCTCCGGTCCGCGAACCGGCATTACATGGGGCATGACAGCCTGTTGAAAACATGATCCGCGGCGCTGCGCCTCGCCCCTCTCCGATGCGGCGGGCCATGAGTACGCCGACCTCCCGGGGGATTTGCGCGCCTTGCATCCGGTCGTTTTTTGAACGGCCGGGCGTTTCCAGGTATTTCACCGGACTGATGCAGGCATCATAATGCAACCGTGTTGCATGGTGTCAACAAAAAAAATTGTCATGGCAAAACTGGAAGGCGAGTACTTGTTCTTGACGAAGACGCGTTTTTTCACGTATGGCAGAGGATGATTCGGTTTGTCCGGAGGCCACCAGGAGGCTTCCTCGGAAAGTCGTTCGGGCCGCGTTGTACCGCTCTTCGCCGACGTCCGCCACGTCCCGTCCTTTTCCGGAATATCCTTTTGCGGCGTCACGCAACGCACCGCCTTTACCAGGCCGTTGAAAAACCCGGAACTGGCGGCCTGTTCACAACCATGAGATGCAAGGCGCGCGAATTTCGGGGAGGTTGGCGTGCTTACGGTACGTCGCATTGACGGGAAACGCGCCGCAACGCCGCGGATCGCGTTTTCCAACAGGCTGTTACAAGGGAACAGATGCGCATCGCCTATTATTGCCAGCATGTTCTGGGGATGGGCCATTTCTTCAGGACTCTCGAGATAACTCGCGCACTGGAGGACCACCAAGTGCACCTGCTTCTGGGCGGCATGCCGGTCGGGGTGGAAATTCCGGGCCACCTGGAGGTGAGCGAACTGCCGGAAGTGCGCATGGACGAGGAGTTCAGCAGCCTTTTCGCCATGGACAGCCGGGACATGGAGGACGTCTGGGAGGAGCGGCGGGCCATCCTGGAAAGGGCGTTTTCCGGCCAGCCGTATGACGTGTTTCTGGTTGAGCTGTACCCGTTCGGCAGAAAGGCCTTCCGGGTGGAGCTGGACCCCCTTCTGGAACGCCTTCGGGAAGAGGGCGCGACCAGGGTGGCCTGCAGCCTGCGGGACATTCTGGTGGAAAAGCGGGACCGGGAGAAATACGAGACCCGGGTTATCGAAACCCTGCGAAAGTATTTCGACGCGGTTCTGGTCCACGCGGACCCCGGCCTGGTCCGGTTGCCGGAAACATTCTCCCGGGCACGGGACATTCCCGTGCCCCTGGCCTACACCGGATTCGTGACCCCCAAACCCGGGCCCGGATCCAGGGAGCGAACCCGGCGGTGGTACGGTCTGGGCAAAAAGGACAGGCTGGTTGTGGCCAGCGCGGGCGGGGGCAAGGTGGGTTTTGATCTGCTGGAGAACGCTGTCCTGGCCATGCCCCTGCTTCGAAAACGGGTCAAAAGGGCCCGGATGCACGTGTACACGGGACCGTACATGGACCAGGAGAAGTACGAACGGTTGAAGGGAATGGAGGACAGGCACGTCCGGGTGCAGCGATTCAATTCGGATTTCCTCTCCGAACTGGCTGCCGCGGACCTCTCCGTCAGCATGGCCGGGTACAACACCACCATGAACATCCTGGCGGCCGGTGTGCCGGCTCTGGTGCTGCCCTTTGCGCGGAACCGGGAACAGGGAATGCGGGCCAGCCGGCTAAGGGAGCGGTGCGCCGTGGACGTGCTGGTCCAGGATGACCTGGCGCAGGACCGGATGGCGGCGCGCATGCTGGAGACCATGGGCCGCGAGATGCCCGAGACCTGCCCCGTGGATATCGAAGGAGCCCGGAACACGGCGCGATGGCTGGAGGTATGGATGAAGACGCGCAGGCCCCGATGAACTATCAGCCGTCGTCACTCTGGGGCATTCTGCCCGACGGCCTGGAAAGGCGCCTGGACGACTGTCTGGACAGGGCGCCCCAGGGGGCCCGGGTATTTTTTCGCGCCGACGACGTGGGCGCTCCGGGCAAAAAGTACAGGTCCATGATGGAGGTGTTCCTGAACCGGCGAGTTCCCCTGTCCCCGGCGGTGGTGCCGGTATGGCTGAACGAAAGCCGGGTCCCCGCGATCACGAAAGACGCCGTCGACCCCGGCATGTTCTGCTGGCACCAGCATGGGTACCGGCACAAGAACCACGAGGCCGGGGGCAAAAAGATGGAGTTCGGGGACGGTCGGGGCAAGGACGCCGTGGTCCGGGACGTGGCCCGGGGCATGGAACGCCTGTACGCCCTGTTGCGCGGATTGTACCGCCCTGTATTCACCCCGCCCTGGAACCGTTGCGGTGAAGTCCTGTTGGGCGTCCTGTCGGAGTTCGATTTCGCCGCCGTATCCCGCACTCCCGGGGCCCGGCCCGCGCCCCCGGTGGAATTGCGGGACATACCGGTGAACGTGGACCTGCATACGCGCAAGGAGCCTGATCCGGAACGGGATTGGGGCGGGCTGTTCGCGGAGCTGGCCGCGGCCCTGGAGTCCGGCACCTGCGGCGTCATGCTCCACCACCAGAGGATGAACGACAACGCCGTGGCCTTTCTGGACCTTTTGTGCGCCCGCCTTTCCCGAAAACCGGGAGTGGAGCTGGCACACCTGGGACATCTGGCCGGAATCTGAAGTACGGGACGCGCCTTCCCCGTTCGCCACCCGCTTTACACCTCCGCCCAAACAAGGTATCTGTCACCAACATCTGAATCCGTGAGCGGTCTCACGCAGGCTGGAAAGGCCTTTCACCCGTCGGGTGAACCCGGAAACCCATGCAGGGACACGCGAGAAGCCGGCATGATGAGGCTTTTCACAGGTCATTCAATGTTTTCGTCACGGATTCAGGCAACAGTGAACGGGACCAGGCAGGCAGGATGTTCGAATCGGGAACAGAGAGGCACGTGGTCCTGGTGGGACCGGAGATCCACTGGAACACGGGAAACGCGGGGCGTACCTGTCTTGGCGCCGGCGCCTGCCTGCATCTTGTCAGGCCCCTGGGGTTTTCCCTGGATGCCAGGGAGGTTCGGCGCGCCGGACTCGACTACTGGCACGAGGTGCCGTTGCGGGTATGGGATTCCCTCCCGGACCTGATCCGGGAGATGGACGCCGAGCCTGATCTGGCGGTTTTCACCAAGACAGGCCGCAGCACGCTGTGGGAGCTACCCCGGCGGGACCGGCTCTTTCTCGTGTTCGGTTCCGAAACCCGGGGGCTGCCGGCGGACGTGCTCAACCGGTATGCGGACAGGACCTACCGGATTCCGGTCACCTCAAAGATACGCAGCCTGAACCTGTCCACCGCCGTGGGGGTGGCCCTGTACGAGAGCATCAGGGGACGGGGGCCGACACACGGCTGGGACGTGATGTGAAAGGCCCGCCGCGGTGTCCGAGGCATGCACCTGGGCGGGGGAAAGCGAAGGAAACGATGGCAGCAGGGAGCGGCGACGGTCCCGGTTGGGTGTGCACGGTGGCGCCGCCCGAGGCCAGCCTTTCGGACAACCGTGGTTTCGTGGACCGGGTCACGGCGCCCCTTTCCAGGGAGTACGGGGACCGCGACATTCGCGTTTCCCTGTCGACGGCTCGCGGGTTGCCCGGCCTTTTCGCCGGGGGGCCGGTACCGTTGCGTTGCACCCTGTTCCATGACGGCGCGGGGTTGCGCCTGGTGGAGGTGGCGGAGTCGGCCGACGCGGCCCCCTGCCTGGGGCTCGCCGTGGACCTCGGCACCACGCGGATAGTGTTGCGCCTGGTGGATCTGTCCACGGGACGGCACCTTGGCGAACAGAGTTTCGAGAATCCCCAATGCGTCGTGGGCCCGGACATTATTGTTCGGGTACACCACGCGGACACGGCCGGGGCGTTGGAGGACCTCTCCCGTATGGTGGTGGAGGGCATCAACGTGCAGGCCGGGGCGATGTGTTCGGAGGCCGGAGTATCGCGGGAGCGGATTCTGTGCGCGGCCGTGGCCGGCAACACCACCATGGGGCACCTGTTTCTGGGCCTGTCTCCGCACAGTATCATCCGCGAACCCTACCTGCCGGTTGCGAACAGGCCCGGCGTGGTTTCGGCCCGGGAGCTGGGGCTTGCGTTTCACCCCGAGGCGGGCGTGTACGTGTTTCCGAACATCGGAAGCTACTTCGGCGGCGACCTGATTGCCGGGATCCTGGCCTCGGGACTGCACAAAGGCGAGGAGCCGAGGATCCTGGTGGACGTAGGCACCAATGCCGAGGTGGCGCTGGGATGCCGGGACTGGCTCATTGCCTGCGCCGGAGCCGCCGGCCCGGCGCTGGAGGGCGGAGTGACCCGCATGGGAATGGTGGCGGGTCCCGGTGCCATAGACAGGGTGAGGATAGGACCGGCGACCGGCGAAATCCGGGCCCACGCCATCGGGGACGCGCCGCCGGTCGGCATCTGCGGCTCCGGGGTCATCGACCTCGCGGCCGAGCTTTTCCTTTCCGGCATGCTGGACCTCAGGGGCAAGTTCGTGGAGGAGAGATGCCGGGACCGGCTGGTGGAAAAAAACGGCGTGGCCGCCATGGTGGTCGTTCCGGCAGAGCATTCGGGCACCGGGGAGGACCTGGTGATCAGCCAGACGGACATCGATTCCCTGGTGCGCTCCAAGGCCGCCATGTACTCCATACTCCGCACCATCACCAACACCGTGGGCGTGGACTTCGGTGCCCTTGCGGCCTTTTATGTGGCGGGCACCTTCGGCGCGTTCATCGATCCGGCCTCGGCGATCGCCATCGGAATGCTCCCGGACCTTCCGCCGGAGCGTTATGTTCCGCTGGGCAACACCTCCCTGGAAGGGGCCACCCTGGCCCTGGCCTCGGCGGCGGCCATCGACGAGGCCGAGGATGTGCGGAACAGGATCACCTACATGGAATTGAACGTGAACCAGGAATTCATGGCGCGGTTTTCGGCGGCCAGGTTCTTCCCCCACACCGAGCCGTCCAGGTTTCCCTCGGTCGCGAAATGGCTGGAGGAGCGGGCGGCCGTGGCGGGAAGGTGACCTCCCTCGACGGGCTGTCAAGGCGGGGGCGGGGAATCCGGAGGACCACTTACCCGACGGGGTCTTTGGGACTCAGGACGGAGTGGATCCTGGTGGACAGCGAGGAAAGGTCAAAGGGCTTCTGAATGAAGCCGTCGCACTCCCGCAGCACAGTGCTGGTAGCCGCGCCGTCCTGGCTGTAACCGCTGGACAGCAGGACCCTCACGCCGGGATCGAACGCCTTCAGTTCCCTGTACACCTGGTCGCCGCCCATCTCGGGCATCACGAGGTCCAGGATCACGATGTCGATCTCCCGGCCGCGGTCCCGGTATATTTCCAGGGCCTGGCTGCCGGATTCGGCACAGATGACACGGTAACCCAGGGCCTTGATCATGTCCCTGGTGGTTTCGAGGATCATCCCCTCGTCGTCCACCAGCAACACGGTGCCCTTGCCAAAGGCGACCTCGCCGGTGTCCTCCATGTCGTCATCGAAGGCCGGCCCATCCACGGCCGGCAGATACACGTGGAAAATGGAACCCCTGCCGGTGCGGCTCTGGGCGGCTATGGTCCCTCCATGGCTTTTCACGATGCCGTAGGCCGAGGCCAGGCCGAGGCCGGTCCCCCGGTCCCTGTCCTTGGTGGTGAAAAAGGGGTCGAACACCTTTCCCAGCACGTCCTCGTCCATACCCGTCCCGGTGTCGGCCAGGGAGAGGTGCGCATATTTCCCCAAAGGCACGCCGATGGCCGTGGCCTCATCCATGTCCAGCTTCACGTTCTCCACGGCTATGGAAATTTCACCGCCGCCCGGCATGGCCTGCCAGGCATTCACCAGAATGTTCAGCAGCACCTGCTCTATCTGTGTTCGATCCACATCCACGACGTGCGGACCGGGCGAGGCTTCCACGATGATCCGCACCTCCTTGCGGGTCCGGCCGAACATGCGGGCGGCCTTTTCCACCAGGCCGACCAGGTCGGTGGGCCGCGACTCGTAGCGGCCGCCGCGGGCGAACCCCAGAAGCTGGCGGGTCAGCAGGTTCGCCGCGCGGACGTACTCCTCGATGCTCTTGAGGCGCTCCACGGAATGGCTGCCGGGTTCCTGATCCAACAGCATAAGGCTGACGTTGCCCTGAACCCCCATGAGCAAATTGTTGAAATCGTGGGCGATGCCGCCGGCAAGCGTCCCCAGGGCCTCCATTTTCTGGGAGTTGTGCAACTGCGTTTCCAGCTTGCGCTGTTCGGTGAGATCGCGGAACAGGCCGATGACGACACGGCGTCCGCCCATCTCCATGAGAGTGGCGTCGATGACAACCGGCACATGGGCGCCGTCGGCACGTTGAATGAAGGTTTCGATGGAGGTCCCCCGGCCCTGCTCCACGTGGTGCCGGAAGATGTCCTTGTACCGTTTTTCGTGATTCCGGGGATGTAGCGCGGACTGGTGCAGGCCGACGAGCCGTTTTCGCCCCATGCCCATGAGCGTCTCCGCCTGGCGGTTTACGTCCAGCAGGATTCCGGTTTCGGCGTCCGCCACAAAGGCGGCGTCCGCCATCTGTTCGAACAGGGCGCGGTATTTTCGCTCGCTTTCCTGCAGAGCCTGTTCGGCCCGGCGCTTTTCCGTCACGTCGCGAACGATTCCGCTGACGCCGCGGATGGAGCCGTCGTCGTCCCGAAGCGGCACCTTGATGAGGTGGAAGGCCCGGATGTCGCCCCTTATTTTGATGTTGACGTCGTTGATGCTCACGTCCCCCTCGAGGGCCTTGAGGTCCGAACGCATGGTGAGTTCGACGGTGCGTTCGTCAAAAAGCTCATCCGCGGTGCCCTTCAGGATATCATTGATCTCCATGCCCAGGGCGTTGGCCATGGCCGGGTTCACGTACGTGTAGCGCAGGTCGGTGTCCTTGCAGAAAATCCAGTCCATGGCGTTTTCCGCGATGGCCCGGAACCTGGCCTCGCTGGCCCGCAGGGCCTCCTCCGCCTGTCGCCGGTCGCTGATGTCCGTGGCGATATGGATGATCCGCTCCACTTCGCCGCGGGAGTCGAGGACGGGGGTACAGGACACCACATAATCCGATGAATCGGAGCTGACTTCGGTTTCCATTCGGTGCTCGAAGCCCTGGGCCATTCTGGGGGCGATGTCGCACGCCCCTCCGGAGTGGCCGCATCCCGGAAAAATTTCCCAGCATTTTTTGCCCACCAGTTCGGACTCCGGTTGTCCGGCGGTCAAGACCATGGCGCGGTTCACGGCCGTGACGGTCAGTGCCGGGTCCATGGTGAAGGCGGGCTGGCCGATGGCCTGGAAGATGTTCTCCCATTCGGTACGCGCCTTCAAAAGGGCCTGTTCCGTTGTCTTGCGTTCCGTGATGTCGTGGACCACGGCGGTGGCACGGCAAGGACGCCCGGTTTCATCCTTGATGAACCGTGCGTTCAGCAGTCCCCACAGGGTTTGGCCGTCCTTTTTGACGATTTCGAGCTCGACGGTCTCGGAAACGGGGAGCCCACGGCGGACGCGGTCCAGGCGGTCCAGAAACACGGTCGCGCTGGACTCCGTCAGCAGGTCCGGGGGGCTCATGGCGAGCAGTTCCTCACGCGAGTAGCCGGTGTACTCGCACATGAGGTCGTTCACGTTGCGGAAGGCGGCAGAGTCGTAATCGAACTCATATATGGCGGCGGGGGCGTATTTGACCAGCTGGCGGTAACGGGCCTCGCTCTCCATCAGCGCATGGTGCACATGCTGGGCCTCGGTGGTGTCCATGGCGTTGACGAGGTACAGGCCGTCGCCCAGGGGGCACATCTTGAAGCGGCACCAGCGCCGCCCTCCCGTGGCATGGACGAATTGGTAAACCCGGACGGGAGCCCGGTTGCCGGCCGCCATGTCCGCGACCCAGTCGGCCTGCACCCGCTCACGGTAGGCGGGGTCCGGGAACACCTGGCCCATCCACCGGGCAACCGAATGGACGTCGCTGGAGGACAGGCCGAAAATCCGCTCCATGCCGGGGCTGGCATAGATCAGGACACCTTTGGAATCGACGACCGCAAGTCCGTCGAAGCTGTTTTCCAGGATTTTTTGCAACAGCTCCCCGGACGGCAGCCCCCGGTTGGACCGTCGTGGCGCTGAATCCGGCGTGTTCCCGGAATTCGGGTCTTTTGGTGAACTCCGGTCGGACATGGGGCGCGCACCTCGGGTTTCGGGCCGGTGGCGGGCGGGACGCAGGTATTCGGAGATCAGGGAAGAATATCCGATGCCTCCGCCCGGCAGCGAGTGGCATCATTCTGCCAATGATAACTGATTCGACTACCAGCTTAGCACAACTTTTCCGTTTGTTAAAGATTCCCGACGCCAGGTGAACAGCCCGGGCCCCCCACGGCGCCGGCCTTTCGCCCGGGATGCGTGGACGTGGCGGGCCCGGATCACTCCCCGATGTCCAGGTAGTCGGCGAGGCGGTCCAGGAACATGGCCTGGTTCTTGTGGATCCTTTCCCGGGCATCATCGAGGCCGAACCAGCGCCCTTTGTCGATTTCGGGAAATTCCCGCTCCCGGCCGGAATTGGGAGGCCATTCCATGGTGAAGGTGTTGCTGTCGAGGGATTCGGTATCCATGTCCTGCTCCGCGGCGAAGGCATGGACGGTTTTGCCCGAGGCCCTGTGCGTACCCAGGGGGTGCAGCGCCTCCCGGACCCGGTGACCCGTCTCCTCGTAAAACTCCCTTTTCGCCGCTTCCCGTGGGGCCTCGTCCTCCCCGAACAGGCCCTTTGGCATGGACCAGGCATGCCGATCCCGGTTTTTCCAGTACGGTCCGCCGGGATGCACCAGGAAAACCTGCACGACGCCGTCCCTTTTCCGGTACAACATTATGCCCGCGCTCTGCTTTGCCACTTCCGTCTTCCCATGGTCCGGCGTGACCCTGGCTGCCGGAGCCTATTTCTTCCCTGTACGGCCCGGTGTCTGGCCTTCGGGCATGAACGTGGCCTTCTCCCCCGGGATGGTGACGGTCAAGGGGGTCGCCTGCCAGATGTCCTCGTTGTATTCCCGGATGGTGCGGTCCGAGCTGAATTTGCCCATCCTGGCCACGTTCAGGATGGCCCGGCGCACCCACTGGTCCCGGTCCCTGTACAGGTTGTCGATGTCCCGATGCGCATGGTGATATCCCGCGAAATCGGGAAGCACCATGTAGCGGTCCCGATTCAGCAGGGAATCGAGCAGGGGCTGAAACAACCCCTTGTCCTGGCGGGAGAAGAACCCGCTCCGGATGAGGTCGAAGGTGTTTTTGAGCACCGGATCCGCTTCCACGAATCCGGCGGGGTTGTTGCTGCCGGAACGCCTTGCCACTTCGTCGGCGTTCAGGCCGAACATGAAGATGTTGTCCTCGCCGACCTCCTCCATGATCTCGATGTTGGCGCCGTCCAGGGTTCCCAGGGTCAATGCGCCGTTCAGCGCGAACTTCATGTTGGACGTCCCGCTGGCCTCGTAGCCGGCGGTGGATATCTGCTCGGAAACGTCCGCGGCGGGGAATATGCGTTCAGCCAGGGACACGCGGTAGTTGGGAAGGAAGACGACCTTGAGGGAGCCGTTGGTGGAGGAATCCCGGTTGACGATGTCCGCCACGTGCAGGATGAGCCGGATGATGAGTTTGGCCCGGTGGTAACCGGGAGCCGCCTTTCCGCCGAAGATGACGGTCCGGGGCACCATGTCGAAATCCGGATCCTGCTTGAGACGTATCCAGGTATAGATCACGTTCAGTATGTTCAATGTCTGGCGCTTGTACTCGTGGATGCGTTTCACGTGGATGTCGAACACGGATTCCGGATTCACCCGCACGCCCGTGAGGTCATGGATGATTCCGGAAAGCTGCTTTTTGTTGTCCAGTTTGACGCGGGCGAAGTTTTCACGGAACGTCCGGTCCTCTATCAGCGGTTCCACCTTTCGCAGTTCGTCGAGGTCCACGGTCCAGCCGTCGCCGATGCGGGACGCGATCAGTTCGGCCAGGCCGGGATTGGACGACAGCAGCCACCTGCGGGGGGTCACCCCGTTGGTCTTGTTGTTGAACAGGCCGGGATACATTTCCGCGAAGTCCCGCAGCTCGCGTTCCCGCAGGAGCCGGCTGTGCAGCCCGGCCACTCCATTCACCGAGTGGGAGCCCACGATGGCCAGATGGGCCATGCGGATTTTCTTCTCGGAGGACTCCTCGATCAGTGACATGCGCTCCATGCGTTCTTCGTCGTTCAGAAACCTCGCGGAGACGTCCCGCAGGAACAGGTGGTTGATCTGGTAGATTATGGACAGGTGCCTGGGCAGCACCTTTTCAAACATGGACACAGGCCATTTTTCGAGGGCCTCGACCAGAAGCGTATGATTGGTGTAGGCGCAGGTACGCCGGGTGATGTCCCAGGCATGGTCCCAGGGGAGGTCGTGTTCGTCCAGCAGTATGCGCATGAGTTCGACCACGGCGAGGGCCGGATGGGTGTCGTTCAGCTGGATGGCGACCTTGTCGGGGAACTGATCGAAAGTCTTGTGGCCGACCAGGTAGCGGCGGACAATGTCCTGTACGGAGCAGGATACAAAAAAGTACTGTTGCTTGAGGCGGAGTTCCCTTCCCTCCACGAACTCGTCGTTGGGGTAGAGGACCTTGGAAATGTTCTCGCTGACGTTCTTTTCCTCCACGGCTCTGAGGTAGTCGCCGGTCTGGAAGAACTCCAGGTCGAACTCCTTGCCGGCCCGGGCCGACCACAGGCGCAGGGTATTTACCGTGAGGTTGCCGTAACCGCCGATGGGGGTGTCGTACGGCACGCCGATCACCTCGGTGGCGTCCACCCACTCCATGCGGAAGTCCCCGTCAGGAAGGTCCACCCGTTCGACCCGGCCGTTGTACTTGACGGTCATGGCATATTCCGGCCTGGATATCTCCCACGGATTGCCGAACTTGAGCCAGTTCTCCGGTTTTTCCACCTGCCTGAGATTTTTGATCTCCTGGTCGAAGATTCCGTACTCGTAGCGGATGCCGTACCCGTAGGCCGGTATCCCCAGGGTGGCCATGGAGTCCAGGAAGCAGGCCGCCAGACGGCCCAGCCCGCCATTGCCCAGGCCCATGTCCGGCTCCTGCCCGGCGATGTGGTCCAGGTCGAGGTGCAGTTCCTCCATGGCCTCCCTGGTTTCCGCGTACATTCCCAGATTGATGATGTTGTTCATCAACACCCGGCCCATGAGGAACTCGGCGGACAGGTAGTACACCCGCTTCACGTCCTCGTTGTAATACGTCTGCTGGGTGCGTATCCACCGTTCGATAAGGCGGTCCCGCACGGCCAGGGCCAGGGATTCGTAAAGGTCGCGCAAGGTGCAGGTGTACTGGTCCTTGCCCAGTGCGTATTCCAGGTGGCTGGCAAAGGAAAGCTGGATGCTTTTGGGGTCGTACCGTTTGCCGAATATGCTCCAGTCCTTGAACAGGTTGCTCTTTTTCATGAACGCCCTCCTGGGGGCGGCCCCGACAGGCTTCGGGCCGCGGGAGTGTTTTCGCAAGGCTGCATGGAATGGGGGGTGGGGCGGGGTCCGGCACTGTTACATATATTGCCACTATGCCACAGGTGGCCGCCTGAAATAAAGGGGAAACCGGAATGGCCGCCATCGGTCCCGGCTCTCGACTGTCGGGAAAAGGCGTCCCCCAATGGCAAGGGCCCCGGGATTTCCGGGGCCCCCTGTTTCAGTTTCGCATGAATACGCGACGAAAATTTTTGGTAATCCATGGAAAATGCCATAATACGGGCATTTTGAACGCGTTGCCGCGGAAATCCGGTTTCGCCCCGCGGATGAGAGATTCGGCCTACAGGGTTTCGATGGCGCAGGCCATGGACACGCCGCCGCCGCCGCACAGGGTGGCGAGCCCCAGGCCCTTGCCCTGCTTGCGCATGGCGTACAGAAGCGTGGTGATCACGCGGGCGCCCGTGGAACCCACCGGATGGCCCAGGCCGATGCCGGAACCGTTGACGTTGGTGATTTCGCGGTTCAGGCCCAGCTCACGCTCACAGCCGATGTACTGGGCGGCGAATGCCTCGTTGACCTCGATGAGGTCGAAATCGGAGATGCCCAGGCCGCTCTTCGCCATGAGATCGTTCACCGCCGGCACCGGGGACAGACCCATGACGGCGGGATGGCAGGCGCCCTTGCCGGTTGCCCTGATGCGGGCCAGGGGGGTTAGCCCAAGTTCCTTTGCCTTGTCCGCGGACATGATGATCATGCCAGTGGAACCGTCGTTGATGCCGCTGGCGTTGCCGGCCGTGACCGTTCCCTCCCTGGGCACGAACGCGGCGGGCAGCTTGGCCAGTTGCTCCATGGTCAGGCCGGGGCGGAAATGCTCGTCCTTGTCAAAGATGATGGGCGGCTTTTTGCGCTGGGGAACCTCGACCGGCACGATTTCGTCCGCGAAGTCCCCTTCCCTGGTGGCCCGTTCCGCGCCGTTGTGGCTGCGCAGCGCCACCTCGTCCTGCTCCTCCCGGGTGATGCCGTGCTTCTGGGCGATGAATTCCGCGGTATGGCCCATGATGTAGGGCTTGCCCACGAAATATTTGTACGGAGGCTGGCTGGCGTCGATCCCGTCCGGTGCAACCCCGGGCGCCGGAATCACGTGGGAGCCGCAGTGAAGCGCCCGGATCAGGGTGTCCACGAACTCCTGGTCCTGGAGGCGGCACCCCCAGCGGGCGGCCGGCACGGTGTACGCGACGCCGGACATGTGCTCAACGCCTCCGGCGAGCACCACGTCGGACATGCCCGCCTGGATGCTGGCCATGCCCGAGATGACGGCTTCCATGCCTGAAATGCACACCCGGTTGATGGTGACCGCCGGGATCGTGTCCGGAATCCCGGCCAGAAGCGCCGCCGTCCGGGTCACGTTCAGCGTGTCCGCATGCTCCACACAGCAGCCGTAACGAACGTCGTCTATGATCGCGGGGTCGATGCCTGCCCGATTGATCGCCTCTTCCATGGTGCGGGCCGCGATGCGGGCGCCTATGACGTCCTTGAGGGTTCCGCCAAATGCGCCGATGGCGGTTCTGCACGCGGATACGATGACTACGTCTTTCATTTCCATGCTCCTTTCGACTCTCTTTTCCCTGCCGCGCGGGGACTCCGTCACGGCGTTTCCCAAGTGCTTGTAAACATACGGTTGGTTGAAGCGCCTTTGCGACCCGGCGGACAGGGGGAAGATCCAGAATGTCACGCCATGTCCGATTTTTCACGAACCAGGGTATCGCAGGAAAAGGACCATACAGGCAAAGCAGTGCAATTGCAAGATGCTGATGTGAGCGGCCTTGGGGGATGTCCCTCCCAAGCCGCAGGAAGGATTCGCGCAGTGCCGTAAAGCCCCCCAATTACGGTTTTTTTCTTGACAGGGACATGGGCATGGGGCATAAATTTCCTCTTTTGGCTTGCCGGGTCCGCTGCCAAAAACCGTTGACAAGAACCCGGATGGAGCCGTAGGATCGCATCAATGAAGTGTCGGGACGTGGCTCAGCCTGGTAGAGCGCACGGTTCGGGGCCGTGAAGTCGCTGGTTCAAATCCAGTCGTCCCGACCACTTCCTTTCCCTCCATGCGGCTCCACGCCGCTGCCTATGGGCCGTTTTGGCCGATGCCCCCCCGCCCCCCCACCTCGCAGTCACTACAAGACATCGCCGGTGCGATCGGCCCCGGCCTGGAAAGGAACATGCCCATGAGGATTCTCGTTACCGGAGGAGCGGGTTTCATAGGGTCGCACATAGCCGAGGCCTACCTGGCCCGAGGCGACGACGTATATATCGTGGACGACCTGTCCACGGGCTCTTTGGACAACCTCGTCCACCTGCTGGAGGACCAGCGGTACAAGGGCCGCCTGTTCTTCCACGAGGACACCATACTGTCCGACGAAATCCTCATGGAGCTTACCGGCATCTGCGACATGGTCTTCCACATGGCTGCGGCCGTCGGCGTGCAATACATCCTGGACAATCCCCTGCATTCCATCCGCATCAACATCCAGGGCACGGAAAAGGTCCTTGAATGGTGCGCCCGCTTTCGCAAGCGGGTCCTCATCGCCTCCTCCTCCGAGGTCTACGGCAAGCACCTGCACGCGCCCCTGGTGGAGACCGACAATATCATATACGGCCCCACCAGCCGATTCCGCTGGAGCTACGCGGCCAGCAAGCTCATGGACGAGTTCAGTGCCCTGGCCCATCACCGGACCTCGGGACTCGAAGTGGTCACCGTCCGGCTGTTCAACACGGTGGGACCCAGGCAGACGGGGAATTACGGAATGGTGATACCCAGGCTGGTGCGCCAGGCGCTGGCGGGCAAGCCCCTCACCGTGTACGGGGACGGGAGGCAGACGCGGACCTTCACCTACGTGGAGGACGTTGTCGAGGCCCTGACGGGGCTCATGGAGCATCCGGGAGCCATCGGCGAGATCTTCAACGTGGGCGGCACCGAGGAGATCACCATTTACGAACTGGCAGAACGGATCGTCAGGGCCACCGGCTCGAACTCGGAAATCATCCTTGTTCCCTATGAAGAGGCCTTTCCAAAGGAGTTCGAGGACATGCAGCGCAGGCTGCCCTCCATCGCCAAGATCAACCAGCTCACAGGGTTTCACCCGAAAACCAGCCTGGACACCATCCTGGAAAAGGTCATCGCCTATCAGAGGGAGAAGAACGCCGGCGCACCCATGTAGGAGGGGCGAAGAGGAACGTCATCTGTCGTGGCATGCTCACCGCCCGCGTGGCGGGGGGCCGGTGCCGTAGCCGTCCGGCAGCATGGTGTCCCGGCCCAGGCGCTTCACCCTGGTGTCCTCGTCATGGGAGTCGAGCACCATTTTACCGTCTTCGGCCTTGAAGACCCTGGTATCGCAGGCCAACTCGAATCCCAGGTTCTCGAAATGACCTTCCACGTTGTTCATATCCGCAAGGGCGGTCTCCGTGCATTCCCGAATGGTGAGTTCTCCGTCGGCATAGGCGACCGAGTTGTAGTAGCGAAGCCGGCTTTTGGGCCCGGCGCCCCTGTCCGCGCATACCCCGCTTTCATAAACGAGCACACCTTTCGGGTCCGCGGTGAATACCGCCAGGGCCTCCCCCGGAGACCGGTCACGGCCCATGGGAAAGGTGCTCCACTGGACATGGATGAGTCCGGGTTCGCCCGAAAGGCGCCGGACCGTGGCATCCGGTCGCAAACCCGAGGGAGTATGTCCCCCCTTCAGGCAGAAGGCGCCCCGCATGGGGATCGGCGCCCCGTTCACCACAAGCGTAAGGCAGTCCCCCCGCCCGGAAGCAAGGGGGGTGAGGAGCACGGACACGTCCGGGTCGATTTCCACTTCCATGGGTTTGGCGGCGGCCCTGGCGGAAAACCGGGTGGTCTCCCCACCGGACCTGTACACGCCTTCCAGGGCGCCATCGGCCGCAAAGGTTCCCTCCCAGATGGTGTCCGGCGCGGGACCGTACAACTCGTACAGGACAAAGCCGTTACCCTCGACGTACCCCTCCATGTGGGGAGCGTCATCCTTCCACACCTCCCCATGGCCGCCGACGAGCAGGCCGCCGTCGCGATACAGCCACATGTCCAGCGGTTCGTCTCCCACCATTCCGCGGTATCTGGTCGCGCAGCCTCCCTGGCCCACGCAGCAGGCGACGGAAGTTTGCCATGAGCCGGAAACACAACGGGTTTCTTCCGGGCGGTCTGCCGAAGCCGTGGCGAAAAGCATCACGGCGGCCAGGGCAACCATGGCCGCCACGCCGACGGGGCGTTTTGCCATTCTATCGATAGTCCTTGTAATTGATGCCGTGTCTCTGCATCTTGTATCCCACCTTGCGGGACGTGGTGCGCAACATCTCCGAGGCCTTGCCCACGTTTCCACGCGTCGTCTTCAAGGCGTCGATGATCATCTCCCGCTCCAGAGCGTCCACGGCCTCCTCCAGGCTCCGGGAGGGAACGGTGTCGGACTCCTCGCCGGTCTGCAACGACGGGGGCAGATGATAGGCGTGCACCACACCGCTTTCGCACAAGAGAACCGCCCGTTCAATGCAGTTCTCCAGTTCCCGCACGTTGCCGGGCCAGTGGTACTGCATGAGCATGTCGATGGCGGGAGTGGAAAGGCGACGAATGTCCTTGTTGTTCTCCTTTGCGTAGCGCTCCAGGAAATACTCGCCCAACAGGAGCACGTCCGTCTTGCGCTGTCTGAGCGGCGGCATGTAGATGGGGAACACGTTGAGGCGGTAGTAGAGATCCTCGCGGAAATCCGAGGTCTCCACGGCCTCCTCGAGGTTCCTGTTGGTGGCCGCGACGATCCGGACGTCCGTCTTGATGGTTTTGTAACCACCCACCCTCTCGAACTCCTTTTCCTGGAGGACACGCAGCAGGTTGGCCTGCACGTCCAGGCCGATGGAGCCGATCTCGTCAAGGAATATTGTACCCCTGTGGGCCAGTTCGAACTTGCCGGGCTTCTGCCGTACCGCACCGGTGAACGCGCCCTTTTCGTGGCCGAACAACTCGCTTTCGATGAGGTTGGCGGGCAGCGCCGCGCAGTTCACCTTGACGAACGGCTCCTTGGCGCGCGGGCTGTTGTAGTGGATGGCGCTGGCGCACAACTCCTTGCCCGTGCCGGATTCCCCGCGTATGAGCACCGTGGCGTTGGAATTGCACACCTGGGTGATCATCTGGAAGACCTCGCGCATCTTGTTGGAGTTACCCACCAGGTTGGTGATGCTGTACTTTTTGGCCAGCTCCTCCCGAAGTCGCCGGTTCTCGGCCCTGTGCGCCTCCTGCTCCCACTGCATGGCCTCCAGGTGCGCCACCCGCTGGGCCACCATGGCCGCCACGACGGTTATGAACTGCACGGCCTCGTCCAGGTCGTAGTCCGGGTCGTACGGCCTGTCCATGGAAAGGGCCCCGATCACCTGCTGCCCCTTGAGCACCGGCACGCACAGAAACGAAAGCTCCACGTCCCGCTCCCTGGCTCCGCCGTGCTCTCCGGTCCGGTTCAGAAACAAGGGCTCCTGGCTCACCTTGGGCACCACGATGGGCCGGCCGCTCTGTATTACCCGGCCGGTGATGCCCTCGCCGGGCCTGTACCTGCCCCGCTGGATGGCGCCCGCCGACATTCCGTGGGCGGCTTCGATTTTTATCTCCTGGCTCACGGGATTCATGATGGTGATGGCGCCGCGATTCATGCCCATGGACGAGGACAAAATCTCCAGCACGCGGTGCAGTGACGGGCGCAGTTCCGCCTCGTTCAGGGCGGTGGCGATGTGGTGCAGAAAGGACAGCGCTTCCTTCATAATTCACCGTATTCGGCGGCGTGGGAGTGGCCCGCGCCGTTATTTGGCCGGGAGTGTTACGGGATACTGTATCATCCGGACCGGCTTAAGAATCAATGAAAAAATCTACAAAAATGTAGCCTGGCTGTTTCAGCCCCCATAAACGCGTACGGCGGCACGCCCCAAAGGGCGCGCCGCCGCTTGCATATACGCGATTTGTCGTTTCAACGCACGGCGCGGGGGACCGGAATCAGGTCCGGCACGCCGCATGATCCGCGCAAAACATCATTCCTTGGCCTCTTCGCTCTCGCACACGATCGTGGGGTCGGCCATGCGCTTGTACTCCTGGAGCCGCTCGGCGAACTCCTTTTTGAGCTGCTCGGTGAGCCTTTTCGCCTCGTCCGGGAAGGTCTTCCTGAGCGAAGCGTACCGCACCTCGCCGGACAGGAACTTTTCCAGATCCTCCTTGGGGTCCTTGGAATCCAGGATGAAGGGGTTCTTGCCCTCGTCCGCCAGCAGAGGGTTGTACCGGTACATGGGCCAGTACCCGGTTTCCACGGCCAGCTTGGATTCCTCCTGGGCCTTGCCCATGCCCGCGCGGATGCCGTGGTTGATGCAGGGGGCGTAGGCGATGACGAGGGACGGTCCGGGATAGGCCTCGGCCTCGGTGAAGGCCTTGAGCAGCTGGTTCTTGTTGGCTCCCATGGACACGGTGGCGACGTACACGTAACCGTAGGTCATTGCCATGCGGCCCAGGTCCTTCTTCTTGGTCTTCTTGCCGCTGGCCGCGAACTTGGCCACCGAGCCCGTGGGCGTGGCCTTGGAGGACTGGCCGCCGGTGTTCGAGTACACCTCGGTGTCCATGACCAGGACGTTCACGTCCTCGCCGGAGGCCAGCACGTGGTCCAGGCCGCCATATCCGATGTCATAGGCCCAGCCGTCGCCGCCGAATACCCAGACGGAGGGCTTGGTAAACACGTCTTCCATCTCCAGCATCTCGCCCAGGACCGGATCGTCGCCAGCCTGCTCGTACAGCAGCTCGCGAAGCGTATCGCCGGCTTCCTTGCTCTGTTCCGCGTTGTCCCTGCCAGCCAGCCACGCATCAATGGCCCCGGCCAGTTCTCCGGACACGCCGTTTTCCTTGGCTTTGTTGCACAGGGTGGCAAGGTGGTCCCGCCGGGTCTTGGTGCCCTGGAGCATGCCGTAGCCGAATTCCGCGGCGTCCTCGAACAGAGAGTTGCCCCAGGTCGGACCCTGGCCGAACCGGTTCTGGCAGTAAGGCGTGGAGGGAGCCGAGCCGCCCCAGATGGAGGAGCAACCCGTGGCGTTGGCAATGATCATGCGCTCGCCGAACAACTGGGTGAGGACCTTGACGTACGGGGTCTCGCCGCAACCGGAGCATGCGCCGGAAAACTCCATGAGGGGCTGCACGAACTGGCTGCCCTTGAGGGAGTCGCGCCGCATGAGGTTGTCCCGCACGGGCAATTCCTGGGCGTACTTGTGGTTGGGGACTTCCTGGTCCATCTGCGTCTCGATGGGCCGCATGACAAGGGCCTTCTTCTTGGACGGGCAGATGTCCGCGCAGTTGCCGCAGCCCTGGCAGTCCAGGGCGTTGACCTGGATGCGGAAGTTGTAGCCCTTGACTTCCTTGCCCTTGGCCTCGATGGTCTCAAAACCCTCGGGCGCATCCCTGGTCTCCTCCTCGGTCAGAAGGTGGGGACGGATGGCGGCGTGCGGACACACGAAAGAGCACTGGTTGCACTGGATGCAGTTTTCGGCGATCCATTCCGGCACCTCGATGGCCACCCCGCGCTTTTCGTATTTGGTGGTGGACACCGGAAACACCCCGTCCGGAGTGAAGGCGGAAACCGGCAGTTCGTCGCCCTTCTGGGCCAGGATGGGCTTCATCACGTTTTCCACGAACTCCGGGATATCCTCGAAGTAGTCCTCGGGTCCCGGAGCGGAGCCGCGGGCGTCGGCCCAGGAGTCGGGCACCGGCACCTCCACGAGATTCTCGATGGCCTTGTCCACGGCCTGATGGTTCATATTGACGACATCCTCGCCCTTTTTACCGTACACCTTGGCGATCTCGTCCTTGAGGTAGCCGATGGCCTCGTCCACGGGCAGCACGTTGGCCAGCTTGAAGAACGCGGTCTGCATGATCATGTTGATGCGTCCGCCAAGGCCCACATCCTGGGCGATGCTGACCGCGTCGATGGTGTAAAATTTCACTTTCTTGCGAGCCAGGGTGCGCCTGAGGGTGGCCGGAAGCTCCTCGCCCATCTCCTCTGCGGTCCAGGGCGAGTTCAGCACGAAGGTGCCGCCCTCCTTTATGCCCTCGAGGACGTCGTAGGTGTGCACATAGGTGTCCTTGTGCACGGCGATGTAGTCCGCCTGGTGGATCTGGTAGGTGGACTGGATGGGCTGCTTGCCGAAGCGAAGGTGGCTTATGGTGATGCCGCCGGATTTCTTGGAGTCGTAGGAGAAGTAGCCCTGGGCGTACAGGTCGGTGCGGTCTCCGATGATCTTGATGGCGCTCTTGTTGGCGCCGACGGTGCCGTCCGATCCCAGGCCCCAGAACTTGCACTGGATGGTGCCCTCGGGCGCGGTTTCGTACTTTTCCGGCACTTCCAGGGAGGTATGGGTGACGTCGTCGGTGATGCCCACGGTGAAGTGGTTTTTGGGCTGGGTGCTGCGCATGTCGTCATACACCGCCTTGACCATGGCCGGGGTGAACTCCTTGGAAGAGAGGCCGTAGCGGCCGCCGACCAGGGTGGGCATCTCGCGGCGCTCCATGAAGACGGTGGCAACGTCCTGGTACAGGGGCTCGCCCAGGGCGCCGGGCTCCTTGGTACGGTCCAGCACGGAGATCACGGACGCGGTGCCGGGCAAAGCGCGCAGGAAATGCTGGGCGGAGAAGGGGCGGAACAGGCGGACCTTGACCAGGCCGACCCTTTCGCCTTCGGCGGTCATCCGGTTGACCACCTCCTCGATGGTTTCGCAGGAAGAGCCCATGGCGATGATCACGCGCTCCGCCTCGGGATGGCCGACGTAGTCGAACAGATTGTAACGGCGTCCGAACATGTTGCCGACCTTCTTCATGTTCTCCACCACGATTTCGGGCAGGTCGTCGTAGAAGGGATTGCAGGCCTCCCGGTTCTGGAAGAAGATGTCCGGGTTCTGCGCCGTGCCCCGCAGGTGGGGATGCTCGGGATTCATGGCCCGGGAGCGGAACTCCTCCACCGCCTCGTAGTTGACCAGTCTGGCTATGTCCTCGTAGTCGGGCAGGGACACTTTCTGGATTTCATGGGAGGTGCGGAACCCATCCATGAAATGCACGAACGGCAGGGCCGAGTCGATGGCCGACAGATGGGCCACGATACCCAGGTCCAGGACCTCCTGGACCGAGGCCGAGGACAACAGGCCGAATCCGGTCTGGCGAACGGCCATGATGTCGGAGTGGTCTCCGAAAATGGACAGGGCCTGGGTCGCCACGGTGCGCGCCGTTACGTGGAACACGCCGGGAAGCAGCTCGCCCGCGATCTTGTACATGTTCGGAATCATGAGCAGCAGGCCCTGGGAGGCGGTGAAGGTGGTGGTGAGGGCGCCCGTGGCCAGGGCGCCGTGCACCGCGGCGGCGGCCCCGGCCTCGGACTGCATCTCGCGGATGACCAGGGGTTCGCCGAACACGTTCTTGAGGCCGCCCGCCGCCCATTCATCGGCGATTTCGCCTATGGGGGAGGATGGCGTGATGGGGTATATGGCGGCGACCTCGGAAAGCGCGTACGCGACGTGCGCGGCGGCCGTGTTGCCGTCTATCGTTTTCATCTTCTGTTTTGCCATGGTTCGGATCTCCTTTCAGGGGATTGCTTTATAGCCCGTGTAATACAGATACAGCGGATTTGGGAGCGGGTAGGATACACAAGGGGGGTGGTTTTGTAAAGCGGCAGCAGGTGGTGGGGAATAAAACCCGGCGTGAAACCCGGCCCCTGCCTGCCTGTATTGCCCAATTGGGGCGATATGCCCCGTCCGGAACCGCTGTTTAGTGGACATACCACCGGGTTTTTTACCCCACCATCGCCGGGAGGGCCGGTTCAAGGCGCATGGGGAATGCCTCCCTGCCCAATCATGGAATATCCGGCGCCTGAATCCGTGACGGACATTTTGAAAACCACATGCCGGACCCGTGGGCGGCCTCAGGGGTGTTTCAGGGCAGATACCCCTCGAACACCACGTTGTCTGCATATTGCTCCGCGTACCGGCCCTGCTCCGGGCTCTTGCACGTCCATGCGACCACGGGAATGCCCGACCGACGGTACCGGGACACGGCCCGATGGGGGAGGCGCCTCACGTCATAGGCCACGAAATCCGGTTTCGCCAGCCGGTTCAGGGCGAGGGTGGACAGAAACGCCTTCTTGAGAAGGCGGCGGGGCAGGCTCTGCTCATCCTCGAAGCCCCCGGAAACAAGTCCCCGGAACAGGCGGGGGCGGTGCGCGGCAAACCAGGCCATTGAAAAGGGGTTGAACGACGCCACCGCGCATGGGCCGGTGTAATCCGCGAGTGCGGCCGCCACGGACTGCTCCGCCGGACCCGGCCCGCCGTCGTTTTTCACCTCTATATAAAGCGGCGCCCTGCCGGCGACCAGCGCCAGGACTTCCGGCAGCATGGGAGGCGGCGGGCCGTCGCCGAAAAGCACAAGTTCCCGGACCTGCCCAAAGTCAAGATCGGCGATCCGCTCCTTCCGGTCCGCGGCCCGGGTGAGGTCGTCGTCATGGAAGACCACCAGGTTCCCGTCCCGCAACAATTGCACGTCGAGCTCGATGCCGTAGCCACGCTCAACGGCCCGTTCGAACGCCGGCATCGTATTCTCGTACACGCCGTCGGCATGGTCGTGCAGGCCCCGGTGAGCCAGGGGAAGACTCAGGAGCGGGTGGTCCGGCCCCAGCCTCGATTCTGCGCAAGCCCGGTTAAAGAAGACCATGCTTTTTCATCCTCTTCCAAATGGTAACCCTGCTCACCCCCAGTATCTTACCGGCCTCCTCCCTGTGGCCCCCGGCCTGTTCCAGGGCAGCCAGCAGTTCCTCCCGCTCGTCCACGGACCTTCTGCTTCCAAAACGGCTGGGTGGGGAGGGTGTGGATCCTTCGTCCGGAACCTGGCGGAAAAGCGCCCCGGCGCGGCCTTCCTGCACGGAGCGAGGAAGATGCTTTTTGTCGATGAGCCCGCCCGGACACAACACGAACGCGTATTCCACGGCATTGAGCAATTCCCGGACGTTGCCGGGCCATTCATGGGCCAGCAGCGCGGACATGGCCCGGTCCGTGAACCCCTTGATACTCTTGCCGCTTCTGGAGGCAATTCGCTCCACGAAGGACTGGGCCACCAGGGGCACGTCCTCCTTGCGTTCCCGCAGGGTGGGCACGTACACGGGGACCACGTTGATGCGGTAGAACAGGTCCTCCCGAAAGACGCCCCCGGCCACCAGTTGTTCGAGATTGCGGTTCGTGGCCGTGATGATGCGCACGTCCACCGGGATCGGGGTATGGTCCCCCACCCGTTCGATCTCCCTGGCTTCCAGCACGCGCAGCAGCTTGACCTGGATGGCCGGGGAGATGTCCCCGATTTCGTCCAGGAAGATGCTGCCGCCCGAGGCCGCCTCGAAGCGGCCCACCCGGCTCCTGTCCGCTCCGGAGAAGGCGCCCTTGACGTGGCCGAACAATTCGCTTTCCAGGAGGTTTTCATTGAGGCACGAGCAGTTGATCCTGACGAACGGGCCCTCGGCGCGTGCCCCGGCCTCGTGAATGGCCCGGGCCACCAGTTCCTTGCCGACGCCGGACTCGCCGCGAATGCTCACCGGAGCCTCGGACCTGGCTACCTGCTCGATCATGTCCAGCAGGCGCTGCACGGGAATGCTGGCGCCCACGATGTTGAACAGCCCCGTCTGCCTGTACAGGGTGCTGCGAAGGTCCTTGACCTGCTCCCGGGACTGAACCTCGCTGGTGACGTCGCGCAGGGTTTCCACGGCACGCACCAGTTCGCCGTTTTCGCCCCGCAACACGGTGGCGTCCTTTATCACCTGCAGGACGCGGCCGTCCTTCGCCGTGATCTCGCAGGGCAGGCGCCGTTGCCTGGCCGTTTCGAACAGGGCGCACCAGTGTGTCCTGTCGCCAGTGGGATCCAGGGTGCATCCGGTGCATTTTAGTATGGTGCAGGCTTTGCCTATGACCTCCCGGCTTGAGTATCCCGTCAGCTCCTCGAACGCGGGATTCACCGCCTCGATGGAGCCGTCCGGCGCCACCAGGAGAAGGCCGTCGTGCATGAGGTCCACCACGGCTTTCCAGAGATCGTGATCCATGTTGTTTGTTAACCTGGCAAAGGTTTTTCGTTAACATTTTCATTAACATAAGGTTTACCCCCGTTAACGCAAGAGCCCGTCGGAAATATTCGGGACAGGGAGTGACGCGGGTTTACGAGGCTTCCCCAGAGTTGGCACCGTACTTGCGATCATCGTTTGCGCGCTCTGTGCGCACAAAATGACCTTTGAAAAATACGGAACTCATGATAATATCCTTAGATGGGGGTATATTACCACACATATTTTACCAATCTTTCACAAGGGGGTGCTCGTGAAAAAGGTGCTACTCGCCGGACTCCTGCTTATACTGGCGGGAGTGGTCGCGGTCTCGCAAACCGTTCCCGTGGCTTTCGCGGAGAAAGGTGAAGCGGTGAAGGGGGAAAAGGTCATGCCGCCCGTGGAGCTGCAATACGGCAGGATCCACTCCAGGAACTTTACGGCGGACCACTCCAAATTCTCCGAACTGCAGGTTGAATTCAACTCCGGGCCGGACGTGACCCGGGCCTGCCTCAGCTGCCACACCGAGGCTGCCAAGCAGGTCATGGAAACCATCCACTGGACCTGGCTGTGTCCGGCGGCCGATCCCGAGGCCAGGCTGGGCAAGGCCGGCTATGTCGTAAACAACTTCTGCATCAACATCAACTCCAACGAACCCCGCTGCACCTCCTGCCATGCCGGTTACGGGTGGGAGGACAAAACCTTCGATTTCACGCAGGAAACCGCCGTGGACTGCCTGGTCTGTCATGAGCAGACCGGTTCCTACGAGAAATTCCCAACCAAGGCGGGCAGGGTCGTGGACAAGCCCACCCAGTTTGGCGGCAAGACCTTCACGCCGCCCGACTGGAACAAGGTGGCCCAGTCCGTGGCGCTGCCCACCCGGCGCAACTGCGGCACCTGCCATTTTTATGGCGGAGGCGGGGAGGGCGTGAAGCACGGCGATCTGGACGCCAGCCTGATGAAGCCGGAAGAGGAACTGGACGTCCACATGGCCGTGGCGGACGAGAATTTTTCCTGCACGCGCTGCCACGAGACGGAAAAGCACAAGATCAAGGGACGCTGCTACAAGTCTACGGTGCTGGCTGACACGAGGAGCCTGATCGATTACGACCGGATCAGCCGGTTGACCTGCTATTCCTGCCACACCACGACTCCGCACAAGGAAACCACCAAGGCCAACATGCACACCGACAAGGTGGCGTGCCAGTCCTGCCACATCCCGGAATTCGCGCGCGAGCATTCCACCAAGATGTACTGGGACTGGACGACCGCCGGCCAGAAGAAGCCGGGCGGAGGCCTCATCGTGAAAAAGGACGAGGACGGCCGTCCCACATACCACACCAACAAGGGTGATTTCCGGTGGGAAAAGAACGTCCAGCCCGAGTACTACTGGTTCAACGGGCAGGTCACCTACACCACGCTTCGCGACAAGATCGATCCGTCCAGGCCCGTTCTCATGACCGAACCCCACGGTGACTACAACGATCCGCACGCCCGCATCTATCCCTTCAAGGTGCACCGGGGCAAGCAGCCGTACGACGCCGGGAACGATACGTTCGTGGTTCCGCACCTGTTCCCTTATGGCAAGGATGACAAGACGGCCTACTGGAAGATCTACGACTGGCAAAAGGCCATTGAAGAGGGCATGGAGTACACCGGCCTGCCCTTTTCCGGGGAAATCGGCTACGTGGAGACGGAGTACCTGTTCCAGACCACGCACATGGTGGCTCCCAAGGAGAAGGCCCTGGCCTGCAACGATTGTCACGTGCGGGAGGGCGGCCGCATGGCCAACCTGGCCGGATTCTACATGCCGGGCAGGGACAACTGGAAGGTTCTGGATTTCCTCGGGTGGGCCGCAGTGCTCGCGGCGCTGGCGGGCGTTCTGATACACGGCGCGGTTCGCGTGTTCACGAAATAGGAAAGGGGGCGACCAATGGCTGAGCCATTTTGTGAAATGGAACGGGTATACATGTACACCCGGTTCGAGCGTTTCTGGCACTGGTTTCAGGCGATCCTGATTCTGGGTCTTCTGCTCACCGGGTTCGAAGTGCACGGGACCTACACGCTGCTGGGTTTCGAGGACGCGGTCACGTGGCACAATCACATCGCGTGGACGTGGCTGATTCTGTACATCTTCATCATTTTCTGGCAGGCGACGACGGGTCAGTGGAAGCAGTATGTGCCTACCACGAAAAAGCTGTTGTCGGTGGCGTGGTACTACATGCACGGGATATTCAAAAGGGAGCCGCATCCGGTGCCCAAGAGCGTCAGGATCAAGCACAATCCCCTGCAGAGGCTCACGTATCTGGGGATCGCCGTGGTTCTCATACCCGTGCAGATGATCACCGGCATCCTGTACTACTTCTACAATTCCTGGGCTGCCTGGGGATTGGCGGAGAGCGTGTCCCTGGGCGTCGTGTCCTTTATCCACACGGCGTGCGCGTTCGCCATCCTCATCTTTCTGGTGGTGCACGTGTACATGACCACCACCGGGCATTCGCTGACTTCCCATTTCAAGGCCATGTGCACCGGCTGGGACGAGGTTCCGGTGAACCCCGAGCAGCAGTAGCGTCGGGACTTCCGGCGGGGCCGGGCGGCACGCCCCGGTCCCCGCCACTGAAACATGAATTGAAACTGGCAGAATTCCCGGGGTCCCACAATCCCGGGCAACAATTTCGCGTCGCTCCCGCAATCCGGCGCGAACCCGGGGCGCGGCCGGTCCTCCCACGGCGCGCGTCCCGCCCTCCCGGGCATGTCCCGGGTTTCGCCTCCTCCAACCCACGGGGCGCCCTTTCAGGGCGCCCCACCTCTTTATGCGCCGTTGCGCTCTTGTGGAATGCAATCCTGAAAAAACTTGATGTTGGGCCACTCGCCATCTATGATACCATTTTGCAGTCACCCTCCGCCGGGGCGGGGTGACAAACCCGACGTCGGGCTTACCGTATCCTGAATCCGTGAGCGGTCTCAGGTGGTGCGGAGGCAAGGAGGAGACATGTCGGCTGTGCTGAAGTACGCCGGCCGGGCCATGACGCCGCAGACGCGCCGCAACAGGCCGTCCCGGAGGGCGAAAAATCCTTTCACCCACCGGGTGAAACGAAGATTTGTTCAAGAACCCGCAAAAAAGCCCGATTTATGGGTTCTTGAACGTTGTTTCAATATTTTCGTCACGGATTCTGGCGTATGCAGCGTGGCGGGTGTCGGATCGAAACAACGAAGAGACCGGAGGATTCCTCCAAGGAGTTTTACCGTCAAGGGGTTTTACCGTGCAGCAGACTATCGACAAGTGTCCGTATTGCGAAGGCGAGAATGTGGCGGTAGAGGAGACCAAGGGACCGGCCCGCCTGCTGGGGGCATTTTATCCGTGGGTGCCTTACCAGTGCCTGGAATGCTGGACCCGGTTCGAGGTGCAGCGAAGCCCGTTTGAAAGCAGGGTCGTGCGAGTACTGCTGATACTGCTGGCCCTGTTTTTCGTCGGGCTGATGGTGCTGGCCTTCTGGCCGACCAGGGACCGCGCCGAACAAAAGCAGCTGGCGCAGACCGCCAGGGTCGAACAGACCCTGCCGGACGAGGCCCTCCCACCTGAAGCTCCGGCTCCCATCATGCCCGCACCGGCACCGGGGCGGCCCGATGAACCCCTGGAGGAGCCGCTGCCGTCGCGTCCGGACAAGGTTGCCCCGCGGGCCGAAGAGCCGGCCACGACGGCACCGGAACCCGGGCCCGGCCAAAAACCGGAGCCGGAACCCAAGGCTTCGGCGGCACCGGAGCCCGCGGCCCCGCCCCCTGACAACGTCCGCACCATCATGTCCATCGCGCCCCAGGCCTCTGAAAACGGCTTCCGCATGGCCATCCTGGCGGATGGTCCCATCGAAAGGCACAACGGGTTCTTCCTGCCCTCGCCGCCTCGATACGTGCTGGACCTGCCCGGTGAGTGGCGGGCCCCGAACCGGGCCATCCCGGCTGTTCGCAGCGATCTGGTTAAAAGCATTCGCCTGGGCACGCATCCGGGCAAGGTGCGAGTCGTCCTGGACCTGGCCGCGGACAAACCATTGGAACCCGGCTTGAAGTCCACGTCACGGGGTCTTGTGCTGAGCCTTGAAAAAGGTTAGGCGGGGCACGGTCGATCCAGACAAGGAGGGACAGACATGATGTTTCCCGAATACAGGCCCCGCAGGATGCGGGCCAGCGAGGCCATCCGCAGGATGGTCCGCGAAAACAGGGTATCCCCCGACGACCTGATCCTGCCCCTGTTCACGACGGGTGGCAAGGGCGTGAAAAATCCGATCGATTCCATGCCCGGACATTACCGGATGTCCGCGGACAACCTGGTCAAGATGTGCGTGGAAGCCAGAAACGCCGGCATCCCGGCCATCATGCTGTTCGGCCTGCCTGACAAAAAGGACCCCTTCGGCACCGGCGCCTACTCGGACAAGGGCGTTGTCCAGAAGGCGGTCAAGGCGGTCAAGGACAAGGTGGGCGAGGATCTGCTCGTCATCACCGACGTTTGCCTGTGCCAGTACACGGACCACGGGCATTGCGGCGTGGTGGAAAAGGGAAAGGTGGACAACGACGCGTCACTGGACCTCCTGGCGCGAACCGCCGTGTCCCACGCGCGCGCCGGCGCCGACATGGTGGCCCCGTCGGACATGATGGACGGCAGGATCGCCGAGATACGGGAAGCCCTGGACGACGAGGGCCTGGGCGACGTGCCCATAATGTCCTATGCGGCCAAATACTGCTCCGCCTTCTACGGCCCTTTCCGGGCAGCCGCGGATTCCGCGCCCCAGTTCGGGGACCGCAGGACCTACCAGATGGACCCGGCGAACAGCCGGGAGGCCATCCGCGAGATGACCCTGGACGTGGAGGAGGGGGCGGACATATTGATGATCAAGCCCGCCCTGCCTTACCTGGACGTGATCAGGGCGGCGCGGGACGAATTCGACCTGCCCATTGCCGCCTACAACGTGTCCGGTGAATACTCCATGGTCAAGGCCGCCGGACAGATGGGCTGGCTGGACGCGGAACGCGTGATGCTGGAAATCCTCGTATCGATAAAGCGGGCCGGGGCCGACATGATCCTGACGTATGCCGCCCTCGAGCTTGCCGAAAAAATGTGAGAAAACCATGAATACCGACGGACACCCATACTCGGGAGGGCATCCGGGCGGACATCCCGGAGGCCGCCCCGGCGGCGGGGAAGGCGCTCCCGGCCCGCGCCTGGTGGCGTGGGAAATCACCCGCAACTGCAACCTTTCCTGTGTCCACTGCAGGGCCGCCGCGGAAAAGGGCCCCTACGAGGGTGAACTGGATACGGCCTCCGCAAGGAAACTCCTGGGTGAGATCGCCGGGACGGGCAGCCCCATCGTGATTCTGACCGGCGGCGAGCCGCTGATGCGCGACGACATCTTCGAGGTGGCCAGGCACGGCACGGACCTGGGCCTTCGCATGGTCATGGCCCCCAACGGGACGCTCATCACCCCGGAAGCGGCCCAAAACATGGCCGGGGCGGGAATCCAGCGCATCAGCATCAGCCTGGACGGGCCGGACGCCGCCAGCCACGACAGATTCCGGGGAGTGCCCGGGGCCTTCGAGGGAGCACTCCGGGGCATGAACAACGCCAGGGAGGCCGGGATCGAGTTCCAGGTCAATACCACCATCACCCAGGCGAATCTTCCTCACATAGAGGAGATCCAGCAGCTGGCCGTGGACCTGGGCGCGGTGGCGCACCACATCTTTCTGCTCGTACCCACGGGCCGGGGCAAGTACCTGCTGGACCAGGAGATCACGGCCCTTCAGTACGAGGACACCCTGAACTGGTTTTACGACCGGCACGACGAGGTCCCCCTGCAGCTCAAGGCCACCTGCGCACCGCACTACTACCGGATTCTGCGGCAGCGGGCCAGGGAAGAGGGCAAAAAGGTCACCTTTGAAACACATGGCCTGGACGCCGTGACCCGGGGGTGCCTGGGCGGGACCGGATTCTGTTTTATTTCCCATACGGGTGTGGTACAACCTTGTGGTTTCCTGGACCTTCCCTGCGGCGACATCACCAAGACCACGTTCCGGGACGTATGGTACAACTCCGAAGTATTCAACGCCCTGCGCGACCCCGACAACCTCAAGGGAAAATGCGGCGCGTGCGAATACCGCAGGGTGTGCGGTGGGTGCAGGGCCCGCGCATACGAGGCCACCGGCGATTATCTCGCCGAGGAGCCTTTGTGCAGTTACCAGCCTCCGGCCTTGTGCAAGTGACAAGGCAGGACAACAGGGGATTTCGCCATGCGAGTCCGCACATTGATGGTGGCCGATCCCATCACGGTTTCCGTGAAGACGCCGGTGGACCAGACCATAGCCATAATGCGGGACCACTCCATACGGCATCTGCCGGTGGTGGACGCCGGCAACCGGCTGGTTGGCTGGGCCACCATGTCCGACCTGCGCCAGGGTCTCATACCGTCGATGGTTGCGAACCTGAATCTCGCGGACATCATGGTCAGGACGCCCTATACCATTGGTCCGGACGACGACGTGGAAGACGCGGCCCAGCTCATCTACCTCAAGAAGATCGGCGGTCTGCCCGTGGTGGAGAAGGACGGCACCCTGGTCGGAGTGCTCACTGTCACCGACCTGCTGCGGGCCTTCATCGAGATGATGGGGCTGCTCACCCAGAGCTGGCGCCTGGACATAGACCTGGCTGGACATGAGGACGGGTTCCGCGAGGTTACCCGCATCATCCAGGAAAACGGCGGCAGGGTGTTGTCCGTGGCCATGGCGTCGCATCGCACGGACAAGGAAATCGTGTACGTCCGGCTGGCGGGGGGCGATCTCGCCGATGTTCGCGACGCCCTGTGCGGCGCGGGCTATGAAGTACAGTGACTTGGCCCCTATTGTTCGTGAACCATTCCGCCGATCGAAATGGTTCCCGCCCTTCCAGGCGACCAGGTGCGGTGCTTGAGGCGCGCCGGATCGCGGCCTGGTTGCCGCGTGGATTCCGGCATTGACACAATTTCATCCCGCGGGCGGGTCCGATACGGGGGACAGGGCGTAAGGATGGGCCCATGTACAAGACCTGAATCCGTGTGCGGTCTCAGGTGGTGCGGAGGCAAGAAAGAGACCTGCAGGCTGTACTGAAGTACGCCGGCCTGGCTCTGACGCGGCAGACGCGCCGCACGAGGCTGCCCCGCAAGGACGAAAAATCCTTTCACCCATCGGGTGAAAGGAAGATTTGTTCAAGAAGACGCAAAAAGTCCGATTTACAGGGTTCTGGGAAGTTTCTTCAATATTTTCGTCACGGATTCAGGCAAGAGTGCAGGCTCCCCGGCCCCCTTGCTTTCGCGCACCTCGAACACGTGAACGATACGGGGTGGCCGGAGTCCGCGGGCTCCGGTCAGGCATACAGGTAACGATTGATGAAGGAAGCGGTTCGTGCGAAGTTGAACGCCATTTCCGAGGGGCAGGCAGGCCGCCTGGAAGGGCGGTACGAGGAAATCCTGAAAAGGCATCTGCTGACCAACCTGGAAACGTGGCGCCTGTTACAGAGAAACGGGGTCGACGAATACAGCGAGGTCCGGCTCAACTTCTTCTTTTACACCTCCGAGGAGGAGGCGGCCAATGCCCTGTACGACTATCTTCAGTCGGAAACCGAGTACGACCTGGAAATGGAGAAAAAGGGCCTCCTCAAAAAGACATGGCGCATCTCCGGCGCAACCCAGCCAACCGCCATATCCCTGATTATACTGAATGACTGGGTCCGCTGGATGGTTAGCGCGGGCGCACGGCACAACTGCGAGTTTCATGGCTGGGGCACCGGCATCGCGTAACAGCCTGTTGAAAAACGCGAACTGCGGCGTTGCGCTTCATTTCTCGTCAGTGCGG